>JAFGLY010000050.1 GCA_016927815.1 Deltaproteobacteria bacterium
CCGGCGCCGGCGCCGGGGGCGGGGCAGCCCTGGTAGGCGGCCACGCCGGGGCGCTCCGGACAGCGGTCATCGATGTCTGGAATGCCGTCTCCGTCGCGATCGGCGTCCGCCTGATCTCCTGCGGGTGCGCGACCGGTGGGCACCCACGAGATCCCTGCCACGGCGCGCAGGTCCGGACTGCCCACGCCGCCTGACAACCCCGAGCCGCCGCCGACCGTGATCAGGAGGTCGGCATGGGGGGCGAGCCGGACGGACAGGAGACCCTCCAGGGGCTTCGCTCCGGGCTCGTCGGGGTTGCCCAGCACGGACTCGCCGAACAACTCCCCGGACACCCATGCGGCCCGCGTGAGCGGCACCCGGACGCCGGCGCCCCAGAGCGCGCGGAGCCCCCAGTCGAGGCCGTAGGGGTCGGCGAGCGCATCGCTGCCGGCCCCCGTGGCGAGGCCGGCGTTGGCCGCGACGACGAGGCGCCGCCCGGTGGACGTACCCACGAGGGCTCGGAACGTGGAGGTGCCGTCTCCGACCCACGCCTCCTCGCTGCCGGTGGGCAGCGATACCCGGACGCTGGTGGAGAGGCCGACCCGGTGGCTCCGGCGGTCGAGGATGGTGGAGCGGGCGTCCACGGAGAGGTCTCCGATCCAGTGTCCACCGGACACGTCGTCTCCGCTCGCGACGGGAACGAAGGGGACGTCCAGGCCCACTCGGAAGGCTCCGAGGTTCCAGAACGCCAGGGCGTCGATCACGCCGAGAGCGGACACCACGGCCTCCTCGCCGCCCGTCTCGGGTCGCCAGACTACGGGGTCGTCGGCCCACGAGAACAGGAGGCCTCCGCCCGGTCCGGATCGGCCTGCCAGCGCGTCGTCGAGGACCACGAAGGCCCGCCCGTCCACGGACGGCTTCAGGTTCTGGGCGTCCACGCCCTGGGCCCGAGCGTCGGGCATGGCCACGAGGACGGCCCAGAGGAGCACGGCTGCCCGGGCGACGGAGGCCCGCCGCCTGGAGAGAACTGCGCCCAGCGCGATGAGGCCAGCGATCCACGCACCGGGTCGGCCGGAGGGACCGCAGCCGCACGGAGCGCCGTCGCCGTCTTCGGCCGGCGACGAGGTGTCGTCCGGCTCGGTACCGCTGTCGTCGGTTCCCGAATCGGGGGCGGTGTCGCCACAGGAGTGGTCGTGATCGTCCGCGTCCTTGTAGTTGGGGATTCCGTCGCAGTCCACGTCTTCCTCCCCCTCGTCGGCGTCCGGGATGCCGTCGCCGTCGGAGTCGGTGTCGCAAAAGTCGGGGCTCTTGTCCAAATCGGTATCGTCGTCGCCCTCGTGCAGGTCGGAAATGCCGTCGCTGTCCCGATCGGTATCGGGCCCACCGAGGGTGCAGGCCACCTCCACGCCGTCGCGGATGCCGTCCTGGTCGGTGTCGTTCAGGTTCGGATTGGTGCCGTAGACGTTCACCTCCTCCCCATCGGTGAGGCCGTCGCCATCGGAGTCGGGATTGGAGGGGCTCGTGTTGTAGACCTGTAGTTCGTCGCCGTCGTCCAGGCCGTCGCCGTCGGTGTCGGCATCGGTGGGGTCGAGGCCCCAGGTGTGCACCTCGACCCCGTCCAGGAGGCCGTCGAAGTCGGTGTCGGGCAGGAACGGATTCGAACCGGCCTCCAACTCGCCGTACCAGTCGAGGTCGTCGAGATCGGTGTCGATGCCCACCGTGTCGGACAGGTACTCGCCCACGGGCCCCACCCCGGCGGTGTCGTCGCGTCCGCTGCCGTCGGCGTCGAAGGCGGTGCACGAGGCGTCGAGGGAGGTGGCCATGGCGACGCGGAGGGCGGACCGCGTGGTGACGCCCACCGAGCCCAGGTCGGCACGGGAGAGGGCGAGATCCACCCAGGCATCCTCGAGGGCGCCGGAAGAAGCGGTCGGGGAGGCTATGCGGAGCACGTCGAGGGCACACGGATCGTCCCAGGAGAGGCGATCCGGGCCGAGCGGCGTGTCGAGCCCGGACTCGGCCGCAAAGGGGGAGCGGACGACCAGCGAGGCCGCGTTGCTCGCGACGCAGAGGGCGAGCTCGAAGGACACATCCGAACCGTCGGTGTCCAGGACGAGCCCCCACGCGCCAGCCCAGGAGGCGTCCTCGGGCGAGGCGGCGACGCGCATGCGGAAGTAGAACGAGTCCTCGTCAAAAGCCCAGTAACCGGAGGGGTTCTCGGCATCGCCCACCAGGTCCTGGGCGCCCTCCGAGGCGAGGCCGACCACGTCGTCCGCGGGCTCCTCCAGAGGGGCGTGGTCCATCTCCAGGGGCAGCCAGCCGGCATCCTCCGGCCAGGCGGCCGCGAGTGGGGAGAGGAGCGCGATCGGGGCGGCAGCGGCGAGCAGGGACACGACAGACTCCGGCGTGGATCCCTCCTATACCATGGACTCCGTCTCCCCGGACGACGTCTGGGGGTCAGGTGAGACCGGAGGCGTCCGTGAGCACCTTGCGCGCCTCGGGCGAGAGCGCGAGCGAAACCCCGAACCCGCCCGGCATGTGCAGCACCACGTGGGCCTCGCACACAACCCGGGCTCCGGCGGGGAGGACGATCTCGACATTCACCCGGGCGTCCTCTTCGAGGGAGCGGCCGGAGATCTGGAGGAAGAGCGCGTCGTTGCGCAGGTACGACTGCCAGTCCCTGCGATAGGCGGTGCTGGTGCCGTACTGCACCACGACCCGAGGGGGGGAGACGTCGAACTCGATCTGCGCGATCGGATCGCTCGGGTACGCGGGCCGCCCCCGGGTCCGCTGGGGATCCGGCTCGGCCGGCCGGGCTGCGGGTCGGCCCGCGGGGGCGGTCGGGCGGGTCGGCCGGGCCACGCCTGCCGGGCGGGAGGAGGAGGAACCGGAACTCCGGGAGCTCCGCGCGCTCAACAGGGCTTCCGCATCGGGGGATCGGACCGGTGGAATGACCGGGGACTGCGCCGAGGGCCCCGTCCGGATGGTCTCCGCGTAGTCGGGTCGGCCGCGGAGGTCGGCGGTCAGGGGGCGGGTCGGATCGGAACTGTGAGTGCGGGGAACCGGGGTGCGCGGGTCCTGGAGCGGGGGAGGCCGCTCGGGCGACGCGGAACCCGACTCCCCCTCGGAGGCCAAGGCGGGAGGGGTCGACGCGGCCGGCGAGGGGGGGGTGGGTCGCTCCGGGCCTGCCTGCTGGGCCATCTCGGCCAGCCACTCGCCCAGGACCTTGCGGTCGTGCGGCATCATGTGGACGATGGACAGCACGTAGCGCTGCAACGCGGAGCGTTGGAGCGTGGCCTGCCGGATCTCGGCGGTGCCGTACACGGTCTGGAAGTAGCCGGTGAGGTCCACCTGGAACTCCACCTCCGTGCCCAGCTCGAGCACCGCATCGGCCTCGATGTGCATGTAGGAGGAGCCGATCCGCGTGAGCCTCGCAAAGTGGAGCCCGTGGGGGCTGCGAAGCGAGATCGAGGCGTTGGACTGGGGGATGCCGTCGTCGACCGGATCGGCCGAAGAACCAGGGCCCACGTCCTGGGCCGCACGCTGCTCCAGGACCTCCCGAAGCGCCTCGCGTCCGGCCGGAGAGGGGTGCGAGAGGGCCGGGGCCGGGTGTGCGACCCCTCCGGAGTTGGAGGTCGAAAACGAGGCGGAGAAGGGGGCGGAGGGCTCGCTCTCGAGATCCTGGATCCATCGGTCCAGCCGGTCGCGGTCCTCGTCCTGCATCTCTGTGATGGTGAGGATGTAGCGGGTGACCGTGCCGTGGGATCTCCCGACGCGCTTCACGATGGCCACGCCGGAGATCGGCCCGCCCGTGGGGGCTGCGATCTCGAACGCGCCCAGGTCGCCCTGGTGGAGATCCGCGCCGACCTCCACCATGAGATCCGAGGTGGACGAGAGGGCCTTGAGCGTGCCCGTGCCCACCACGGGGTCCCCGGCGCCCACCCAGCGGCGGGCGCGGTAGACGAGGGGGACACCAAGCTTCACGGACATCGGGTACCCGGGCACGCCGGAAGCGCACGATCTCGTGCAGGTGTGCCTAGTCTACCGACATGGACGGAGAAGGCAAGGTGCGCGCCGC
>JAFGLY010000197.1 GCA_016927815.1 Deltaproteobacteria bacterium
GGCCGGCGTGTCGAGGCTGCGGCCGGCCTGTTCCTCCTCCTGCTCGGCTGGTGCGGCATCCGGCGCAGGATCCAGGGATAGGCTGCCAGGTCCCGACGCGCGGGGCAGACCGCCAGATCCTTTTCCCCAAGCGCAAGATATCTTTCGCGCCGGGAACCATCCGGGGCCGTGGATCGGGGCGGCGGACCGCCTGCGTGTGTACCGGCGCACACGCCCCAAGAGCTTCGCCGAAGGACCGCGGCCTGGGGCCTCGGGCGCCTGGCACGGCCCTTGCAAGCACGCCCTTGCAGAGCCTCTCCCGCTTCGAGGGCCGGCCTCTGGCTGCGGGAGGAGGCGCTCCGGATCGTCGACGAAAGGAGACCCGGATGGAAGGATCGGGCGCGTGGATCTGGGTCGGCGTCGTCGTCTTCGTCGTCGTCGTCGCGGTCTGGGCGGCTCGGCGGGTGAGGCCTCCTGCCGGGCCAGGAGACGCCGTGGGTCCGGGAGCCCGGGGTTCCTCCTCCAGGGGCTCAGAGACGACGCTCCCGCTTCGGCCTCCCCGTTCGCCGGTGGCCGACTCCCTCCCGCCCATCCTGAAGGCCTCCGCCCAGGGCTTCCGGGTCAAGGCCTCGGACGGGAGCGCATTCGTGGTGCGGGCCCAGGACGTCAACCTGGCCTCCACCATCGCCACGCGGCGCCTCGAGATGGAGAAGCCCGGCGTATACGTGGTCTCCCTGGAGGCCGTCCAGGATCGCCCTCGCAGGTAGGTGCATGCCTCCGCGGGCGCACCCGTGGCCGCAGGGGTAGGTTCCCACCCACGATCCCGAGAAGCAGGAGGACCCATGAGCAAGGCAGTCAGCAGGAGCGCCTCTGGAGGAGCGGTGTACGGTCTGGGCCTGATCGGCGCAGCCGTGTGGTACCTCTCGACCGCCACCGGCTTCTGGGCCGGCGTGCTCGGCGTGCTCAAGGCCATCGTCTGGCCCGCGTTCCTCGTCTACGGCCTGTTCAAGTACATCGCCGCCGGGTAGGCCGGCAGGGCGGGAGGCTCGGGCGGAGGCCGGACGGACCCGGGGTTCGGCCCTGTCAGTACGTGCAGATGTGGCCGAGCGCCGCGCTGGCCGCGTCGCAGTCGAGGTCTCCGGACTCGTAGTCCTCGATGCCGGCCTCCGCG
The DNA here is from genome assembly GCA_016927815.1 of Deltaproteobacteria bacterium. Taxonomy (GTDB): domain Bacteria; phylum Myxococcota_A; class UBA796; order UBA796; family JAFGLY01; genus JAFGLY01. Next base: position 1,151 of record JAFGLY010000197.1, read on the forward strand.
CAGGCGCCCGCCAGGTCGAGCGGCATGCACTCGCACGAGATCATGTCCAGGTCCATGCCCTGGTCCCAGCAGGTGCAGAACGCATTGCCCGCTCCGTCGGCGTCGCAGTACGCGTCGTAGCACTCGGTGACATCCGCCTCCCATGCGACGCAGGGGTCCTCTCCGCAGGCCGCAAGCCCGAGGCACGCCAGGCCCATCCACAGGAAACCGCGCGGGAACGACACCGGACACCTCCTTGGAAGACAGGGACGTCTGCGATCCTTTCGAGGGCGGAGTCTACCCTTGGCCGAGCGGGTGGGTCAAATCCGGCGCCGCGGGGCTTCCCTGGACGCCGAGTTGGAATAGACAGGCACACCTCCGAGCGGTGGTCCTCGGCGAGCCCGCGATCGATCGGAGGCCTCGACGATGGGAGGATGACCCGTGAGCCGTGACGTCCTGGGCCTGATCGTCTCCTTTGCCTTCGTCTTCCTGGTCATCGGCCTGTCCAGGCTCCTGGAGAGGTGGGGCAAGGAGGCCTCCCGCAAGTTCGTGCACGTGGGCGTGGCCCACTGGTGGATCCTCGCGATGATCTTCTTCGACAGCCCCCAGTGGGCGGTCGTCCCACCCGCCGTGTTCGTCGTGCTGAACGCCCTGTCCTACCGCTACGGCCTGTTCTCCTCGATGGAACGCGAGCAGGGCCGCGGCGACCTGGGCACGGTGTACTACGCGATCTCGCTCGTGGTGCTGAGCCTCCTGACCTTCCGGCAGGGATCGGCACCCTACATCGGGGCGATCGGCATCCTGATCATGGGCTGGGGCGACGGCTTCGCCGCGATCGTGGGGAAGCGGTACGGCACCCGGAAGGTGAGGATCTTCGGGGCGACCCGCTCGTTGTAGGGCTCGCTCACGATGTTCGTCGTCTCGTTCGTCGTCTGCTTCGTGATCCTGTCCGTGTACGATCCCTCCCGGGCCCTGGTCGCCAGCCTGGCGGTCGCCGCCGGCGCCACGCTCGCCGAGGCCCTCACGCCCCTCGGCTTCGACAACCTGACCGTGCCGCTGGCCTCCTCGGCCCTCTACGCCTTCCTGTTCTTCCAGGGAACCCCTTGACGATCCTCGTCTTCGTCCTGGTCGCCGCGGGCCTGGCGCTGTTGCTCGCCTGGAGCGTGAGACGACACTCGCTCACCCGGACGGGTGCCGGGGTGGCCTTCTGCCTGGCCCTGGGCCTCCAGATCCTCGGGGGGTTCCAGTTCCTGGTGCCCCTGCTCGCCTTCTTCCTCTCCTCGACGGCCATCACCCGGTACCGGAAGGAGCGGAAGGAGACCATCGAGAAGCGGTTGCACGCCCGAACGGGCACGCGCGACTGGGTCCAGGTCGTGGCCAATGGCGGCCCGGCGCTGCTGTTCGCCCTGGTCCACCCATGGGTCCCCGAACCGTGGGGGATCGTGACGGTCTACACGGTCTTCGCCGCCTGCAACTCGGACACCTGGGCGTCGGAGATCGGGGTTTTCTCGGCCCGGCCGCCGGTCTCCATCGTCCGCCGGGTCGTGGTCGAGAAGGGGCTCTCAGGCGGGGTCACCCCGCTCGGGACGGCCTTCGCGCTGCTCGGTGCGGGCTTCGTCGCCCTGTTCTACGGGGCCATGAACCTGGACGACCCCCGCCTGGGGTTCCACCTGGCCATCGTCACGGGGTGCGGGCTTCTGGGCTCCCTCGTCGACAGCGTCCTGGGCGACCTCGTCCAGGCGAAGTACCGCTCCCACAAGAGCGGCGCCCTCACCGAGAAACCCGTAGAGGACGGGATCGCGAACGAGCAGGTCGCGGGGATCGCCTGGATCGACAACGACGTCGTGAACTTCGTGAGCCCGCTGGTGGCCGCCGGAGTGGCCGCGCTCCTCGTGACCTGGGGGTGAGCGGACGCGCCGGTCAGCGCTCGGCCGGCGCGAGGCTCACGGCGAGATGGCCGCCGGGGAGCAGTTCGTAGGGCAGGTCGAGCGGGGTCGCCGCCTCCTCCCAGGCACCCGCGTCGAGGGGATCCAGGGCCACGGTGAGGGTCCCGGTGACGGCCGTGCTCATCTGCGACGCGTTGGAGAGCACCAGGTACCAGGCGTGGTCGAGCGGGAGATCGACCTCGGCGTCGGCGGCAGGGCCGATCCATGCGGCCTCGAACGGCTCGCCTGCCTCGAGGAGCGCGAGGTTGTCACCGTCCACGAGGACCCCCTCGATCTCGGGTACCGCCGCCTCGACGGTGTAGGTGGTCCCGAACCGCTGGGAGAGCGCCAGGGTTCGCGCCCCCGGATCGGTGAACGAGATCGTGAGCGTCGCCTCGGTCCGACCCTCGAAGCCGACCTCGGTCGCCTGGAGCCCGGTGGGCAACGTCGCCTCCAGCGCGTACCGCTTCACGTCGGTCTCGCCCACGTCCACGTCTCTCGACGCGTAGGTGATGTACCCCTCCTCGACCGGCCAGGAGCCGATCGGTGTCTCCACCCGGATGGCGTACCTCTGCAGCGCCACCAGCGGGAAGGTCGCGACGCCCTCCTCGTTCGTGGGCGCCTCTCCGGCGTAGGACCAGTACTCGGTGCCGTGGATCACCCAGGGGGACCAGACCGAGACCGATGCGCCCGGGACCGGCACGTCCTCGGCGTCCACCACCTCGATCTCCATGGTGAAGACCTGGTCCGTGTAGTCCGGCGTCTGAAGAAGCACGAGCCCGTCGCCGCGCGTGATGTAGTTGGAGAACGGCGCGCCGTACGCGTGATCGATCCAGAAGTTGACCGGCTCCCACTCGACCCAGCTCCCGTCGTAGAACGCGTTCCAGGTGTGGTCCCAGGAAGCCGGGCTCGCGTTCGCGTTGGGGATGAGCCCGGTACGCGCCAGCGCGGTGGACATGTCCGCCCACTCGCCGCAGTTTCCGCGCCCGAGGCCGTAGATGCGGTTCGGCTGGATCGAGCGCTCGTCGTAGGCACCGAAGACGAGCCAGCGGTACCCCTCGACCGGCTCCGACAGCGTGAACTCGACGATCTCGCGGATCGCGCCCTCGGCGTCGCCGTACCCGAGGCCGTTCCAGACGTACGGCACCCCCGGCAGCCAGGTGTCGAGGGTGGGGCAGTGCCCCTCGACCGGGCAGGTGTCCCGGGCCACGTCCCAGAGGAACTCTCGCCAGAACCACCCCGTGTCCGGGTCGGCCGCGCACTCGAGGGTGTGCGATCCGCACGGATCCCAGGCGTCGATGAACCACGGGCTCTCGTCCTCGATCTTGGGGTGGACGACGAACCAGTAGTAGATGTCCCGGTCCACCGTGAGCTCGCTCGGTTGACCCTCGTCCCCGAGGTACTGGTACGTCGCGGTGGTCCAGAAGTCGTCGTCCTCGCCGGCGACCCCCGTCTCCACGAGCTCCACGTAGTCCAGTTCGGCGTCGTGCGCGTAGATCAGCTCCGCGTTCAGCGAGAGCAGCTCGGCATGGAAGTCCTCGTCGCCCAGCACCTCGGGACTCGTGTGCGCGATCGCGAACGCGATCTCGTCGATGGTGCTCGGGAGTGCGGCGTCGACGATCAGCGCTGCCAGCTCGTCGGCCCGGGCGGCCTCCTGCTGCCGGAGCGCGAGGCCGAGATCCGCCCGTAGCCAGGCCGGGGCGAGGGCGATCGCCTCCCGTCCGAGATCAGTGAGCGGTGCGCTGTCGGCGTACGGAGCGATCACCGGCGGTGCGATGGGCTCATCGATGTCCTGGTCGGGGTTGCAGGCGCCGAGGGCGAGGAGGAGGAGGGCAGTTCGGGCCACGAGCGTCTCCGGGCTGGAGGAGAGGAGCCAGCATGGCAAGGACGGGACCGGCGTGCAAGGGCCGGGTGCGCGGGAGGTCGTCCTCGTTCCGCCCCGCCCTCTATGCCTCCAACACGCGCGCTCCGCCGTCCCCCATGGTGCCCGCGGCCTCTGTGGCCCGCGCATCGGCGATCTGGCGGTCCAGGCGCTCGACGAGCCTGTCCGAGAACGGGCCCATGTGCAGGTACAGAGCTGCGAAGGAGGCGCTGATCTTGAGGGCGCGGGGGTTCTTCAGGAGCGCGTCGAGGAAGGCTCCCCAGAAGGCACGGCGGGTGGCCCGGCCCGACCGGGACAGGCGGAGGGCGATGCGGGCGAAGGACCGGAGGTCGCGGGCCACGTGGCTCAAGGGCACGCGCAGCCGGTGGCGGGAGCAGTCGAGCAGGCGGACCGCTCGGCGCACGCGCCCGAAGTAGGCCTCCGGGGTGTAGATGCGCGCCATGACCTCCTGGTAGTCGGCGTACACGTCGGCGCGAGGCCGCCGGGTGACGTAGTTGAGACCGGACGTGCACTGGTCGGCGTCGTCGTCCAGGACGACATGAGCGTCGGGCCACAGGCGCCCCTCGGCCTCGAGGCGCAGCGCGAGGCGCGTCCCGGGCAGGGCGTAGAGCAGCCCCACCATGCAGACCGGGATGGCCGTGGCCTCGATGCAATCCACCATGGACCCGGCCACGTTGGCCGTTTCGGCGTCGAACCCGATGATGAAGCCGGCGTTCACGAAGATGCCGGCCCGATGGATCCGCGTGATGGTGTCGGCGATGTCTCGATGCGTGTTCTGCAGCTTGTGCGTGTCCACGAGCACCGCGGGATCGGGGGTCTCGATGCCCACGAAAACCGCGAAGAAGTTGGCGGATTGCAGGAGCGCGAGCAACTCCGCATCGTCCGCGACGTTGAGGGAGACCTCGGTGCTGAACTCGAAGGGGTGGCGATGGGCTCGGAGCCACGTCGCCAGGGCCTCGAGCAGGGCCTTCGTGGCCCGGCGGTTGCCGATGAGGTTGTCGTCCACGAAGTCCACGTGGCCGCGCCAGCCGAGGGCGTGGAGCGCGTCCAGCTCGGCGAGCATCTGTGAGACCGCCTTGGTACGAGGCCGGCGGCCGTTCAGGTCCACCACGTTGCAGAACTCGCAGTCGTACGGGCACCCGCGCGAGAACTGGACCCCGACGTGCATGTACCGGTCGAGATCGAGCAGGTCGAAGCGCGGCACCGGCGAGCAGGCGAGATCCGGGAAGCGGGGGGCCTTGTACGTGCCCTTGCGAACGCCTCGTTCCAGGTCGGCCAGCAGGTCGCCGAGGATCTCCTCCGCCTCGCCGAGCACCCGGAACTCCGCCTCGCGGTAGATTTCGGGGCTGGTGGTGACGTCCGGTCCGCCCACGATCACGGGTTTCCCGGCCTCGTGGGCGCGTCGGATCACCTCCAGCGTGTCCCGCTGCTGGGGCATCATCCCGCCGGTCAGCACGAGATCCGCCCAGGCGAGGTCGTCTGCCTCGAGCGGCCTCACGTTCCGGTCCACGAGGCGAAGCTCCCAGGCTGCGGGCAGGAGCGCCGCCACCGTGGTCAGTCCGAGCGGTGCGGCCGTGTACCGGGCGCCCACGACCTTGCAGGTTTCCTCGTAGTTCCAGAAGGAACTGGATCCGAAGCGAGGGAACACGAGGAGGGCACGAGTCATGGGAGCCGCCTTTCCGGGCCGCCCACCGCCGGGCCGGACCGCTGCCGCCTTGGACACCGGTGGGGTCGCAGTGCGTCACCGGATCTCGAAAGACACTGGACATCGGCCGGCCGGAGGGGACGACCTCGGTGCGAATCCGGGCGATCCACGGGCGTGGAAGGCTCGTCGCTCTGGACCCTCTACCCCGGATGGCCCGACGTGGGAAGGATACGATGCGCGTGTCCTTTTCGAGGGCCTGCCATGTTCCAGGACTTCCTCGCCCGCTTGAGCCCGGAGGACCGCACGCGGCTGGAGAGCATCGGCCAGCCCGTGCGGGTCGGTGCCCGCGAGCGCCTCCTCGCCCGCGGAGACCCGGGGGGCGACGTGTACCGGGTGGACGAGGGGACCCTGGAGGCGGTGGATCGACGCTCCCGGCCCGAGGTCGTGCTGGACGTGATGGTGCCTGGGGACGTCGTGGGCGAGCTTGCCTTCATCGACGGCCGCCCGCGCAGCGTCGATATCGTCGCCGACACGCCGTGCCGCCTGACCCGGTGGCCCGCGGCAGCGCTTTGGACCCTGCTCGATTCGGATCCTGGGTTTGCCGTGAACTTCTGGAGAGCCCTGGCCGAGGAGGTCACCGAACGCGTTCGATTCCTGACCTTCAACGCCGTTACCGGAGGGCTTAGGGGTCCGTCCGCACCCGACGTGCCCTCCGATGGGGTCGGGGAGGAGGAGGTGGAGGGCCCCGCACGGGAGGTCCGCGACGGCCTGGCCGAGGCCGACCGCCGACTGCGCCGGGATCCGGCCGACACGGACGCCGTGGGCTCGGTACACGGGCTCCTGGAGCGCCTGCAGGACGCAGCCCGCGCCCTCGACGGGGGCCTGAGGAGCCCGGAGGCCCGTGCCCGGCTGGCACGAACGGTCGCCCGGGAGGTCCACCCCTACCTCCTGCCCGCGACCACCGCGCACCTGTGCCTCTCCCGGCCGGACGGATTCGCCGGTGGAGGCGCGCTGTGCGCCCACCTGCTGGCGAACGACCCCCGCGGGGACGGCCCGCTCGCCGCCGTGGTGGACGCCTGGCTGCTAGGGCTCCCGCGAGCGGCAGGGATGCGCAGCCGGGCGATCCGCCTGTCCGAGATCGGGGCCGAAGCCCTGTCCGGCCACACGGGCCCGGTCCGGATGCTGCTCATCCACAGCGCCCATGGCCCCCTCCTGTCCAGGGTGCGGCCCCTCCTCGCGGCTCGCGAGGGGGAGGTCGGCATCGTCGAGCCGACCCGCGAGGCCCTCGCGTCGCTCGACGTCCCGGTGGCGGGCTTCGGCCCACGCTTGAGGGTCCGGCTCCTCCAGGATCCCCTCGCGGATCTCGCATCGGGAGGCTCGCTGCGCGCGTTCCGGGGACAGGACCTCGTGGTGCTCGACAGCCTGTTCGACTACCTGCCCGCCCGCCCCCTCGCCCAGGCCCTCCGGGTCCTGCGCGATCGCCTCGCGCCCGGCGGCCGCCTCGTGGCCACGGCCCTGTCTCCCGCGTCAGACGCCGCGTTCTGGAGGTTCCTGCTCGACTGGCCGGTGATCGGCCGGGACCCGCGCACCCTGGTACCCGTCCTGGAGGCCGAAGGGTTCGCAGGCGTGGGCGTGCACGAGACCGAGGGCGCTGGCCTCGTGCTGGAGGCACGCGCGGTGTGACCCTGGCAATGGCCTTTCGGCGGCGGTTCCGGGTTGCCGTTCCACACCCGCTGGCGTAGGATCGCACGCCCGACCCCCAATCCGCTGGAGCACAGCATGACCCGTTCCCTGCGCACCCTTTCCTGGCCGGCTCTGGCCCTCCTCCTCGCCGCGTGCGGCGGCCGCGAGGAGCCCGCGCCTCCTCCTCCGCCCCCGCCCGCTGCCCCGCAGGCCATCGACGTGGATGCCGCTCGCGCGAACGCAGTGAACACCTCCCTCACGCCTTCTCCGGCCGAGATGCAGACCGCGCTCACCCGTGCGGGGATCGCCGAGTCGCTCGCGACCTTCATGGCCGCTCGCACCATCGCCGTGGAGCACGCGAACCTCGACCAGGTGGCCGTCCGCACCGGCGTGGTCATCGCCGATGTCGTGCTCACCGCGAAGGAGGCTCCCAAGGAGACCCTCGTGGCGCGCCTGGGCGACATCAAGAAGGGCCTCGAGCTCCTCGGCGGCGGCAAGGATCTCCAGGCCACGCTCGACGAGTTGATCACCCAGGTCCAGAGCGACGCCATCACCCGGGACCGCCTGGTGATGGAGATGGACGAGCTCTCGGGCGCGGTCATCCCGGAGATGGAGTACGAGGCCGGGCCTCGGTCCGTCCCCCTCATCCAGGCCGGCTCGTGGCTGGAGGGCGCGAACCTTGTGGCGGCCGCGGTCCGCAAGGCCCAGAAGCCCGAGGCCGCGGGCGTGCTGCTCCGGCAGCCCGACGTGGTCGGCTACTTCCTCGGCTACGTCCGGGGAGAGGGGTCGACGCGGGCGCCCGACCAGGTCATCGACAAGCTCGAGGCCTCGCTCAAGGTCCTCCAGGGCATCACCGGGAAGCCCACCCTGAGCGCACAGGACGTGGAGATCCTGTACACGGAGACCGAGTCCGTCCTCAAGCTCCTCTAGTCGGAGGCCCCCGCATGTCCCTCGCGCTCCTCCCCTCGGCCGTCCTCCTCGTGGCCTTTTCCGGCAGCGCGATCGCGGGCCAGGACGAGGCCGAGACCTGCGCGAGGGAGCAGGTGTCCAACGCCTACCCGCTGGGCTGGGCGGTCCGCACCCTCACGCGGATCGACCTGGGACAGGGGGAGACGTGCAACTACCTGCTCACCCTGTACGCCGGCGTGGAGTACCGCATCGCGTCGTGCGGCGATCTGACCACTCGAGAGGTCGATCTCGTCCTCTACGACGGCCAGGGCCAGCCCAAGGCCCAAGACGTCTCCACGGGCCGGGCAGGGGAGCTCTGGTTCCGCCCCCCCACGACCGCCACCTACCTCCTCGCCGTCCGCGTATCCGAACGGACCCCGCCGCCCGCCACCCAGCCCGGCGTGTCCCGGTCGTCCGTGGCCACGGCTGTGATGTACAAGTAGGTCCGTCCGCCTCGCGCGGGCCGAGAGGTCCCGTGTGACCTCCAGGGACGCTCCCTCCTCTGCTCCCGATGCCCACGCGGGCCGGCTCGAACGCCTCGTCTCGGCCCTCGCGGAGCACGGCCTCGAGGCACCCAGGGAGATCCTGGCCTTCGTAGTGGACTTCACCGACGCCCTGGGGGTCGCCGGCATGGGCCCGGCCTTGGCCGACGCCCACACCCAGAGCCTGGTCGTCTCCCATCTGGCGGCCCGCACCCGTCTGCCGCCCGAGGGGCTGGCCCTCGTCGTGCAGGCGTCCGCGGCACCCGGCGCCCGCACGTTCCACGACGTGGGCGAACTCGACGCCTACGAGGCGAGGTTCGGGCCGGAGGCCCTCGGCCGCCTCGTCCAACGGGAGGGGGAGCCGACCGACCTGGCCACCTTCGCTCGGCGGCACGGATCGGCCGACGCCCTGCTGCTGCTCGACGCGATCCTCGCGATCCGGGTCGCCCGGTCCGCCCTCGACGGCCATGCCGTGGCCGCGCTCGAGGCCACGGCCGACGCGCTGGGCGTGGACGCGCTTCTCTTCGGGGCCCTCCTCCGGCGGCACGACCCCGGACTGGCCCGGGGGGAGCGGGCCTTCCCCCTGTCGGGGGATCGGATCGCCATCGGGCGGAGCCCCTCGAACGACGTGGTCCTCGCGGACCCCCAGGTGGCGGCCCGGCACGCGCTCCTCGTCCGGGGCGCCGGTGGCTGGCGCGTGGTGGACCAGGGGTCGGGTCGCCCCACCGTGGTCGATGGCGAGGCCGTGACGTCCGCGCCGCTGGGGCTCGGACGCCGGCTGGGAATCGGGCCCTACACGCTCTGGCTGGCCGAGGGCGGCGGAACGCTCGTCGCCGAGCTGGATCGCACCTTCTCGGCCCTCTCGGTCCGGGGCCTGATCCGGGCCATCGTCCACGAGGGGATCCGGCGCCCCCTGTTGTCCGGCGTGTCCTTCACCGTCACCTCGGGCGAGGTGGTGGCCGTGGTCGGTCCGTCGGGATCGGGCAAGACCACGCTGCTCAACGCCATCACCGGGGTCGCCCCCGCGGACGAGGGGGAGGTCCGGCTGGACGGTGCCCCGTTCCACCGCCTCCTCGCGCTGGACCGGTCCATCCTCGGCATCGTGCCGCAGGACGACGTGCTCCACGGGGAGCTCACGGTGGAGGAGGCGCTGGGCTACGCCGGCCGGCTTCGGTTCGACCGCGACGCGACCCGGGCCGAGATCCACGAGGCCGTGGACCGGGTGGTGGACACGCTGGACATCCGTTCGATCCGGCACAACCGGATCGGTGACGTGCAGAAGCGCGGGATTTCCGGCGGCCAGCGCAAGCGCGTGAACCTCGGCCAGGAGGTCCTCACCCGGTCCACGCGCATCCTGTTCCTGGACGAGCCCACCAGTGGACTGGACCCAAGGGCCGCGCAGGACATCGCCCGCCTCGCCCGGCGGCTCGCGGACGATGGTCGCATCGTGTTCCTCGTCACCCACGATCTCACGCCCGCCATCATCCGACAGGTGGACCACCTCCTGGTGCTCGCCCAGCAAGGGCACCTCGCCTTCTTCGGGCCTCCCGGCGAGGCCTGCGCGTTCTTCCGCGTACCGACGCCGGACGCCCTCTTCCACCACCTCGACGACCGTACGCCGGCCGAGTGGGCCGAGGCCTACCGGGAGAGCACAGCCCACCAGAAGTACCTCGTCACCCGCGAGTTCCTCGTTCGAAGCGGCGCCGTCGCGGACCCGTCTCCCGTAGCCCAGCGCGCGTCCCGCCCGGGCTGGGGCGGCCTGGGCAAGGAGGTCCGCACCCAGTGGCGCGACCTGCTCACGCAGACCTCGCGCTACGCTCGGGTCAAGGCGAGGGATCGGCTGGGCGCGGCCGTGCTGTTGCTGCAGCCGGCCCTGCTCGCGGCCGTGATGGCCGTGGTGTTCCCGGTGGCCACGGCCCCGGCGGTCTTCATGATGGCGCTGTCGTCCCTCTGGTTCGGCATGTCGTCGTCCGTCAGGGAGCTCATCGCCGATCGCGCCATCTGGCGACGGGAGCGCCGGGTCGGCGCCCGCCTGCTGCCCTACGTCGGGTCCAAGGTCCTGGTGCTCGGGGGCATCGTCCTCGGACAGTGCACGTTGCTGACCACGCTGCTCCACCTCTACCTGGGCATGGGGGACCGGGGGTTCGGGCTCCTGCCGCTCGCCGGCGTCCAGGCCCTGACGGGTTTCACCGGCATGGCCCTCGGGCTCCTCGTGTCCGCGGTCTTCGCGTCGTCCGAGGCCGCGGTGGGCTCCCTGCCGCTCCTGCTCGTGCCCCAGATCGCCTTCTCGTCCGTCATGGTGCCGCTTCGCTGGATGGGGGACCTGGCGCGGGGCCTCACGTGGGTCAACGTGCTCCGCTACGCCTACGACGCCTCCATCAAGGTGGGCGCCGAACTGTACCAGCCGACGCGGATCATGGGCGACTGGGAAACCCTGCCGATCTCGGGCCACCTGTTCAACCTCGGCCTGAAGGGCCGGACCGTGGAGGACATGGGCCTGCCCCTGTGGGGCCTGTGCGCCGTGCTCGGGGGCTTTGCGGCCCTGTTCCTGGTCGCCACCGTCGCCGTCACCCGGTGGAGGGACCGGGAGGGGACCTAAGCGCGAATACGGGTGTATCCTACGCGCGATGAGCAATCCGAACGACCACCTTCTGCCACACCATGGCACCTCCGCCGCGGAATCGATCGCCCTGCTCGCGGTGGTGTTCACGGACGTCGTCGGGTCCACGGCCGCACGGCAGAAGCTGGGGGACCGGGTCTATGCAGACGCCATCACCAAGCACGACGCCATCGTACGGATGGCGCTCGCGGACTGCGTGGGCGGCGAGGAGATCGAGACAGCGGGGGATTCGTTCCTCGTGGCCTTTGCAACGGCCTCGGAGGCGGTGCGCTTCGCGCTCCTGGCCAGTGCTCGACTGCGCCGGTGGAACGAGGCGCGCGAGGTGCCGCTTCGAGACCGGTTCGGTGTCCACCTGGGTGAGATCGTAGTCCGAGAGGGCGCTAGGAAGGCCCTCTTCAGCCTCGCGCTCGACACCTGCGCGCGGGTGACGAGTCTCGGTGGGGCCGACCGGGTGCTCCTGACCCGTGCGGTCTTCGACAGCGCCCGCCAGCACCTGCCGGCCTCACTGGAGGAGGTGGGCACGGTCACCTGGTGGAACCACGGGCACTACGTGCTCGAGGGTATCGATGCGCCCGTGGAGCTCTGCGAGGTCGCACCAGCCGGGGAACAGCGACGGGCTCCGCGCGATGGCGAAAAGGCACATAGGGTGTCGGACGACGAGCAGCGTACCGTCCCCGGCTGGCGACCGGCGCCCGGTGTCCCCGTGCTCGGGACGCCGTACGTGATCGAACGGACGCTCGGGGGTGGCGCGATGAGTGAGGCCTGGCTGGCCCGGCACCGCTCGCTGCGCGACCTGAGGGTCTTCAAGTTCTGTTTCGACGCCGAGCGCGTACGTTCGATGAGACGCGAGGTGGCCCTGTTCCGGGTGCTCCAGCAGCGGGTCGGCGCACACCCGCACATCGTTCGACTCCACGACGTCCATCTCGACACGCCGCCGTACTACCTGGTCACCGACTACTCCGAAGGGCGGGATCTCCTGGAATGGTGGGAGGCGTGCGAGGGGCAGGTGCCTTTGGACGCCTGCCTGGAAATCGTGGCCCAGGTCGCCGAAGCGCTCCAGGCCGCGCACGACGCCGGGGTGCTGCACCGGGACGTCAAGCCGGCCAACATCCTGGTGGAGGACCACGCTGACGGCGTCCACGCTCGTCTGCTCGACTTCGGCGTCGGGCAGGTGATGAGCGAGGAGGTCCTGGCAGGCCTGACTCAGACCGAGACCTCGTTCAAGACGCTGGTCCAGGGCGGTTCCTCCTCCCACTCGGGCACGCTCATGTACATGGCGCCCGAGGTGATTGCCGGGAAGGGCGCGTCTCCTCGTTCGGACGTCTACTCCCTCGGCGTCGTGCTGTGGCAGATCCTGGCCGGAGATCCGCGGCGCCCGCTCCCCCCGGACTGGGAGCGTTCGATCCAGGATCCGCTGCTCCGCGACGACCTGTCCCAGTGCCTGGCCGGAGAACCCGCCGAGCGGTTCAGCGGCGCGGGCCAGCTCGGCCGCAACCTGAGGGCGCTCCCCCAGCGCCGAGCGGAGGCGGAGCGGGCCGAGCGCGCAACCTTCCGCCGAGCTGCGCTGAGGATCGGCTTGCTCGCCACCCTGAGTGTCGTGGCGTTCGGTGCGATCGCGGCCTTCGCCTGGTGGAACGCACAGGAGGCTGAGCAGGCGCACGGTATCGCGCAACTTCAGGCACGGCAGGAGCGGACGCAGCGCATTCGGACGGCCGTGGAGGCGGGGCAGGAGGAGATGGATCGGGGAGACCTCATGGCGGCACTGCCGTGGTTCGCACTGGGCCTCCAGCTCGTCCAGGGCGACGCCGCCGCCGAGTGGGACGCGCGGGTACGCCTCGAGAGCGTGCTCGGGCAGATCCCGAGCCTCGCGTTCGTCGCACCGACGGTCAAGGAGAACGAGTACACCACGGTCGCACTCGCCCCGGATGGAGAACGGCTGGTGACGGCCGACTACGGCTCGGGGGGTCTGACCCTGTTCGACACCCGGACGGCGACGGAGCTGGCCCACCGGGAGGACGGCATCCAGGGATCCGTGCCCGTATGGTCGATGGATGGACGCTCTCTGCTCGTGCTCGGCGACTCCGAGCGGATCGTGCTGGACGGCTCCACGCTGGCCCCTCGCACGGAGCGGATGGCCACGGCTCCCCGGCGGCCCTACAGCTACTGGTTGGCTTTCGAGCGCCGCCGGCCGGGCAGCGACGTAGCGGAGCGCCTGGATGCCGGGACCACCACGTGGTTCGACGTGCACACCGGGATCCCGGTGCCACCTCCGATCGGGCCGCGCTCGAACCGATGGCTCGCGAACCTCTCCGCCAACGGTCGAACGGCGTTGTTCCGCGACGGACGTCGTGTCTTGGCGGTGGACGTAGCGTCGGGACAGGTCCTGCTCGACCTTGCAGAGCCCCGGCAGAACCCCGAGATGGACCTCGATCCCACCGGAGCCTGGCTGCTCAGGTGGACGGACGACCGCAACACCCGCATCCTGGAGCCGCTGCGCGGGCAGGCGTCAGCGGCGCGGACCCTTGCGCACGCGGGCCTCGTGTACTCCACGCGGTGGAGCGACGACGGTATGCGGATCGCGACGGCGAGCCGCGACCGCACCGCACGCGTATGGGACGTCGAGACGGGACGGCTGGCCGCACCGCCCCTACACCACCTGGACCAGGTGTTCGACGTGTCCTTCGGCCCCGGCGGACGGCTGGCCACCACCGAGCGTGCTGGGATCGTGCGCATCTGGCAGTCGAAGAGGAGCGATCCGAGCCCCATCCGATGGGTGGCGGGTGTGGACGCCGAGGGGGAACGGATCGTCGCGGTCCAGTCGGACGGATCGCTCGGTTGCCTCACGCGTGCGGGCCTCCCGTGCGGGCGGGCGTTCCAGCCGCCGGCCGGGACCCGGATTTTCCGAGCCTCCGTGGACAGCTCGATCCGATGGGCCCGCGTGGTGCTGAGGGCTACCCAGGGGGCCTTTCTCGGGGGAGGGGAGCTCGTGGTGGACACCTCGACGGGGCAGGTGGCCTGGGACGAGGCGGGCTCGTTCGAGTTCTGGCCGGACTGGGGACCCGACGGGCGCCTGGCGGTCCTGACCCTCGAGGGCCGTGTCATCACCTGGCAGGCAGAGAACGGCCCGAGGACCCTTCCTGGATTGACCGCCGTGAAGGGTCTGGACTGGCGGCACGACGGAAAGGCGCTGGCGGCCGCCGGAGAGAGCATGGCGGTGTGGGACGTGACGAGAGGCTCGGTCTCGTGGGCGTTGCCCGGACCCTGCCGCGCGCCCGCCTGGTCGCCGGACGATGCGAGGCTCGCCGTGGGGTGCGGCACCGACGTCCACCAGCTGGATGGCGATACGGGCGTCCCCATCGGGCCCGATCTCCGCCACCCGGTCCCGGTGGAACGGATCGCGTGGTCGGCCGACGGCTCACGGCTCGCGACGAGCACGGCCGACGGGTACCTCCGCCTGTGGGATGCCCGGACCGGCATGGCATCCGCGCCCCCCACTCGGCTCGGCGATTTCGCGAAGGACCTGGCGTTCACCACAGACGGGCGCCACGTCGTGGCGCAGCCGTTCTACCAGACGTCCTACGTCGTGGTGAACGCGGTCAGCGGCCTCGTGGTGACGAGGGTTCCCGACGATGCGATACGGCAGCCGGTCCCGAACGCGACTGGGTTCGCTACCCTGTGGGATCTCGACCCCAAAGTCCGTGCCGTGGACGAGTGGGTCGACATCGCCGAGATGTACTCCCTCCGTCGGGTGGACGCCGATCGGACCGACACCATCGATCGAGACGCCCTCGTGAACCTCTGGCGTCGACTGGCCGGGGAGCACCCGGACGAGTTCGGCTGGGACGAGTGAGTCGGCCCTACATTGGGGGTTTCATGTCCACCATGTACTGGTAGAGCGCGTACTTGAAGTCCTCGTAGATCGTGTTGAAGCCGTCCCAACACGCCTGCATCTTCGCCTTCCAGGTGGCGTCGGGGGGGTTCTTCTCGTGAGCCCAGGTCCAGGCGTCAATTCCTTCGGGCACCTTGCTGCTCACCATCTCGGCGTTCCGCTCGATCGGCCGGCTCACGTGCAGCGAGAAGCGGATGTCCTGGGACTGCCCCTGGGAGCGATGGACGGCGACGTAGTACACGTTGATGTGGTCGAACCCCATGGGATGCCTCCTCGGGAGCGTGGGGGGGAAGACGGCCCGAACGGCCGGGCCGCCCGGGGTAGCGCCGAGTACCGGCCGCTCGCGAGAAGTCTAGGATTACCCGGGTTCCAAGGTCAAGGAGGGGGAGGCAGATCGAGGATCGTGCACGGTCACCGTGGGGCAGACAAGCACGGAAAGGCCCGAGCCCGGCTGGATCGGCTGTGGGGCGGCCGGCGATCAGGGGCCCTCGCGGACGCAGGGGAAGTCCGCGAGGCGCCGGTCCGTACCGGCGATGTGGTGGACCAGCCAGTCCACGAGGAACACCTGGAGGCGGAAGCCGAGCAGGCAGGGATCGAGGCCACCCGTCTCGAACTCGTGGCGCAAGGTGCCGAAGCGGCGCGTGAAGAGAGCATGCTCCCGCAGGTGCGCCGTGGTGTGGGGGTAGGCGCACCGCTCCATCAAGCGGCGCTCCAGCGTGAAGTGATCACGGGCGTAGTCGGCCAGGTAGTCGAACATCGAGGCGAGTGCGGAGCCTCCGCCTCGTCGCACCTGTTCGGACAGCGCCGCGATCCGGCGGACGATCTCGCGGTGCTGGGCGTCGATCTCCGGTTCGCCGAGGAGCCAGGCATCCTTCCACCCCACGGACGGCACCTCGGCCGCCGTGCACGTCCAGTCGTCTTTCCGACACCGTTCGAGGTAGATCCGGGCCGATCCGTCACCGGGCACGGCCTCGAGGCACTGCTCCAGCAACGGCCGGGCGCGCGCCGGATCGCCCGAGTGCCAGCAGGACAGCGCCTCCTCGAAGCGCTGCCGCGTGGCCCGCTTGGCCTGTCGCAGGTCGGGCGGGTCCGCTTCGAATACCTCGTAGATGGACTGGGGATGGATCCGGCCCCGCACGAGCAGGCGGTCCAGGAAGCGCAGGTCATGGGCGGCGGGATCCTCCAGGTCGAAGAGCGCCTGGTCCGAGAGGAGGAGGGGCGTGCCGTAGTCCCGGGTCAAGGACTCGATCCGGGCGCACACGTTCACGGCGTCGCCCACCACGGCCGGGTGCAGGCGGTTCGGCCCTCCCAGCGCGCCCACCGTCATCCAGCCCGTGTGAACGCCGATCCCCACCTCCACGCGCGGTTCGTCCGGCCCGATCCCGGGAAAGGCCGGAAGGCGTGCGAGCAGGTCGAGGGCGGCCGCCAGGGCGTCGTCCGCTCGGCCGGGGAAGACGGCCAGCACCCCGTCGCCCAGGACCTCGTCCAGGTAGCCGCCGTGGACCTCCACGATCGGAGCGGCCAGGCCGGCCCAGGCGTGGACGAACGCGAAGGTCTGGTCCGGCGTCATGGCCTCCGATCGCGTACTGAAGCCGCGGATGTCCGCGAACAACACCGTGGCTCGGCACTCCGCGTGCGCACCCGGCGCGATCGCCTCGGCCCGCTCTGCCCCCAGCAGGCGTACGAAGGCGGGGGGCACGAAGCGATCGAGCGCGGCGCGCGCTTCCTCCAGCCCCGCCTGCGCCTCGGCCAGCGCTGCCTGCGCCTCGGCCAGCGTTGCCGGCCGGGTGCCGGGCGAACCGTCGTCGGGGGGGAGGGGAGGGGAGGCGGGCGGCATGGAGGGGCACCGTACACCGAGAGGGAGCCGCGTGCACGGGGGAGGAGACGTCGAGGCTCCGAGTTCCACGGGCTTCGCCGGCGGTCGTGCGGGGTCTCCTCCGGTCGCCCGAAGCGGGATGGATGCGTGGGACGGCCGGGAGCGTCCCATCGGCAGCAGCGGACGGGATACGACCCCAGGGGTGCGGATCGGGTTCCGGGCGCCGCCCGCCCCTCCGGTCCCGGCCCCCGAGACACCCATGCCACGCATCTCGGCCTTCGAGGAACACACCGAGGCATACGACGCCTGGTTCGAGCGACATCGGGATCTCTACGAGGCCGAACTGTGCGCCGTGCGTGCACTCCTGCCCCCGCGCGGGGCCGAGATCCTGGAGGTCGGCGTAGGAAGCGGCCGCTTCGCCGTGCCTCTGGGCATCCGCGTGGGGGTCGAGCCTTCCGGGCGGATGGCCGACCGAGCCAGGAGCCTCGGGATCGAGGTCCACGAAGGCGTCGCCGAGGCCCTGCCCTTCCACGACGGCTGCTTCGACGCCGTCCTTCTCGTGACCACGATCTGCTTCGTGGACGACGTCGCGGCTGCACTCCAGGAGGCCCGGCGCGTCCTCAAGCCCGGCGGCCGTCTCGTGGTGGGGTTCGTGGACCGGGATAGCGAACTCGGGCGTCGATACGAAGAAAACCGCGAGCGGAGCAGGTTCTACCGCGAGGCCACCTTCTTCTCCCCCGCAGAACTGGTCACCCTCCTCGAAGCCGCCGGGTTTTGCATCGGGCGCATCGTGCAGGCGCTCCTGCCCGCCAAACCGCCGGAGATCCTCCGCGAGGGTCATGGAGAGGGCGCCTTCGTCGCCATCCAGGCCCTGGCCCCGGGCCACGGATCCACCTCGGACGGCCCGCTCGACCCGCCTGGCGCCCCGGGCCGCGAGGATCGGGCGTGAACGAGATCGTCTACCGCCCCATCGGCGTCATCCGAACCCCGTACACGGGCGCGGGCGGCATGCCCATCCAGCCCCGAGGCGCCGTGGGCGTGAGGGGCCACGTCGAGGTCCTTCCCGAGTATGTCGAGGGTCTACGGGATCTCGAGGGGTTTTCGCACATCTACCTGCTGTACCATCTCCACGCGTCTCGGGGCGTGGCCCTGCGCGTCGTCCCGTTCCTCGACGACGTGTCCCGGGGCGTGTTCGCGACCCGCGCGCCCCGGCGACCCAATGCGCTCGGCCAGAGCGTGGTCCGCCTGCGCGAGGTCCGTGGGTGCGTGCTCCACGTGGAGAACGTGGACATGCTCGACGGCACTCCGCTCCTCGACATCAAGCCGTACGCTCCGGTCTTCGACCACTGGGCCGTCGAGGCGACCGGGTGGCTCGGCGAGCGGGGGTTTGGGGCCGAGGCGATGCGGTCCGACGAGCGCTTCGTGCGCAGGTGATCTCCCCGCGTTCTTCTCGCAGGGCGACCTCGGCGCCTCGACGACCGGATCCGACCGCACCCTGGGGAGCCTGTTCCCGGGACGATCCTGGTACGAGGGGTCGTGGGTTACCCTCGGTGCATAGAGCCACCCGGCGCAGCTGAGCTGCCCCTCATGACCCCACCGATGAGGAAACCCCACGATGGACGAACCTGCCGAGAGCATCCTCTACATCGCGACCGTTGGTGCGGAAGACCCAGACAAGGCCAGTTTTCCCTTCGTTCTGGCGGTCGCTGCCCTGGCCATGGACATCGACGCCACCATCGTCCTGCAGAGCAACGCGGTGGCGTTCGCCCAGCGCGGGTTCGTGGACACGGTGCCCCCGGCCGGGGGGCTGCCTCCCCTGAAGTCCCTGCTGTCGGATTTCCTCGAACTGGGCGGGAAGATCCTCGTCTGCGGACCTTGCATCAAGACCCGTGGCATCGAGGTGTCCGACCTGGTGGACGGTGCCGAGGTGGCCGCGGCGGCCCGGGTCAACCTCGCCGCGCTCCAGGCCCGGGCCGTGTTCGTCTACTGACCCGGGCGCGTCGGCGCCCCACCGAGGAGGCTCTCCACCCGGGCGCGCGGGGTGCCTCTTCCTCGCCCGCGGCCCTCCGCATCAGTTCCATCTCAGGCCTCGTGAGCACTGTTTCGGTGCGGAACCCGGTGCCTGGGAGTTCTGGTCCGAACCGCACGGTCGGGGGTATGGCGAGGACGCCAGGCCGTCAACCTGCCCTCCGGTTCGAGAGGACGTACAGTACTGGTACGAAGTACAGTGCTACGACCATCATGGTGAGCAGGCCGCCGATGGCACCCACGGCCATGGGCTGGAGGAGGTCGCCGCCCTCCTCGAACTCGAGCGCGATGGGGGTCAGGCCGGCGACCACGCCCAGCGCGGTCATCAAGCGCGGCCGAAAGCGGATCGTGGCTGCATCCACCACCGCCGCGCCAGCGTCCAACCCCCGCTCCGTCCGGGCGGTTTCCGCGTAGGTGAGCAGCAGCACGCCCTCCGTGACGTGCGCGGCCACGACCACCATCAGCCCGATGACCACGGTGGTGCCGAGAGGGATCCCGGCCAGGGTCAGGGCGACGGCCATCCCGGAGAGCGAGAAGGGCACCGTGGAGAGGATGAGGAACGGGATGCGGAGGCGGTTGAACTGCACCACCAGGACGACGAGGGCGAAGAACAGGGCGAACAGGACCACCGCGACCAGGTCGCGTCGAGCATCGGCCATCAGGCGGGCCTGGCCTCCGTACTCGACGGTGTAGCCTGGGGGCAGATCGATGCGTTCGAGCAGCGCCTCCAGGCCTTCCAACGCCTCCCCCACGCTGACGCTGGCGGAGTTGGCGCTGATCACGACCTGCCTGACCTGGTCCTGCCGGATGATCTCGAGGGGCCCCATCGCTTCCTCGACGCTGGCCACGTCGGACACACGCAGGCATCCCCCGCCCGGCGTGCAGCGCAAAGGCAGGGACTCGAGCGAGGCGCGCGAGGGGAGCGACGCCTCGGGGACCAGCACGTGGATGTCGTAGTCCTCGTCGTCTTCGCGGTAGACCGAGGCCACGTCACCGTGCACGAGACGTCGAAGTGAACCTGCGAGATCGGCCGCCGTGAGTCCCAGTTCCC
Organism: Deltaproteobacteria bacterium; assembly: GCA_016927815.1. Lineage (GTDB taxonomy): Bacteria > Myxococcota_A > UBA796 > UBA796 > JAFGLY01 > JAFGLY01. The sequence continues at coordinate 21,099 of JAFGLY010000197.1, forward strand.
CCAGCCGCAGCCGGTCCGGGCGCACCTGGATCTCGGGTTTGTCCTTGTCCACGGACAGGTAGACGTTGCGCAGGAAGGGAGCCCTGGACATCTCCCGCTGGATCTGGCCGGCGAGGGCGTCGAGGGTCTCCATGTCCGGCCCGCGGAGCTGGACGTCCAGCTCGGACATGTTGGCGCTCCGGACGCCCTTGAGATTGGCCTGCATGGGCATGGCCCTGCCTGCGGGCGGTGGGGACGCCTCCAGGCGCTCCTGGAGCTGGGCGACGTAGTCCAGCGTGCTCGCATCCCGCTCCCCCCAGGGCACCATCTGGATGTCGAGCTGGCCCTCGTTGGCGATCTCGTAGGTGTAGAGCCCCCAGACCTTGCCCCCCACGAGGCTGAAGGCGCTCTCCACGAGAGGGTCCTCTGCCACCAGGGACTCGACGTGCCGAAGGGCTGCGTCGGTCTGCGCGACCGAGGAGCCGGTGGGGAGGCGCACCTTGATCGTGACCCGGCCGTCGTCCACCCGTGGCAGGAACTCGGTACCGAGCCAGGGAACGAGGCCGAGGCCGAGCGCCAGCAGCAGCGCGAGGGCCCCTCCGGCCCCCCGGGGGTGGGAGAGCACGCCTTTCAGGCTGCGTGCGTATCGGCGCGCCAGCCGGTAGAGGGGTGAGGGCCTCTGCATTGTCGTGTCGGGTCAGAAGAACCGGTACGCGAGTCCAGGGCGTCCGTCCAACCCCTTCACGCCCCGCTTCTCGCGTGTGAGCCGTGCGCTTCTGAAGGAAGCCGACCGATGGTGGAGGCAAGCGGACATCGCGTCGAAGGTCGGCCTGCCATCCGGGACGGTGAGCAAGGTCGTGCAGCGCCTGGATGCGCTCGAACTTATCGAACGGAATGCGTCTGACGAGATCCGCGCCCGGGCTCCCTCGGTGCTGCTGGATTCATGGGTGCAGCGCTACCGGTTCGACCACCACATCCTCCGTCGGTACCACATCGCCGCACGGAGCGGAGTTGAGGCCCTGGCCGCGCTCGCCGAAGCACTCACGCTCCGAGAGGTGAAGTTCGCCGCGACGGGGCTCTCGGCAGCTTGGCACTATACCGCGTTCGCCGACTTCCGCCTCAACACCTTCCTCGTGGACCAGCACCCCCTCGAACCCGAGGCCCTCGGGCTGCGTCCCGTGGAGCGAGGCGAGAACGTCTGGCTCCTCGTCCCTCAGGACGAGGGCGCCTTCTACGGGAGGGCCCAGCAGGGTATCTGGTGCGCGCACCCCGTCCAGGTCTACCTGGACCTGCTCTCACACCCGGAGCGAGCCATCGACGCCGCCCGCGAGTTGCGCCACCAGTGGATGACCTGGAGGGCTTGATGCCGGGCAAACCGACCACCGCCGAGGAGTAACCATCTGGCCTGGCTGAAGAGGCCCGCCGGATGGCGCTCTACGTCGCCACCATCCTCGGCGACCTTGGGAGCGACGTGGTCATCGTCGGCGGGCTCGTGCCTTACCTGATCGTGGACCAGGAGCGGGCGCCCGAGCGGCACGTCGGCACGCGAGACCTCGACCTCGGGCTGTCGCGGGCCGTGCCCGTGGAGGATCACCCGGCCCCCCGACTTCGAGGCCGCCAGGCAGGCGGGGCAGGCCGGGGGGCGCACCAGATCGACGTCGGGGAGCGCCTCGCGGCGCCACTGGGATGGCTCGATGTCGCACCACTCGATAGGCATGGCTCGCTGTGGCTCCA
>JAFGLY010000051.1 GCA_016927815.1 Deltaproteobacteria bacterium
GTCCGCGCCTTCGTGCCGCATCCCCTCCCTCCCCATGACCCGCCCCTCGACCTCGCGCTCCTCGCCGACCGCCTCCACGCCGCGGAGCAGGCCCTCCTCCGCCTCGACCTCGCGGGCGAGATGGTCCCCTCGGTGGACTGGTTCATCTACGCCTTCGTCCGCAAGGAGGCGGTGGTCTCCTCCCAGATCGAGGGGACCCAGGCCACGTTGGAGGACCTCCTCCAGCACGAGGCCCATGCCACGGGAGCCGACGAACCGTCCCCTGGTGTCGGCGAGGTCTGCAACTACCTGGACGCCCTCCAGTGGGCCCGCGGCCAGATGGCGGATCCGTCCGCTCCGCCCCTGTCCATACGGCTGCTCAACGGGGCCCACGAGCGCCTCCTCCAAGGGACCCGCGGAGCGGCTCGTTCGCCAGGCGAGATCCGCCGAAGCCAGAACTGGATCGGCGGTTCGAGACCCGGCAACGCCGTCTTCGTGCCGCCCCCGCCTCACCTGGTTCCCGAGGCCCTCTCCGCGATGGAGAGGTACATCCACGCCGACGACCTGCTCCCGCCCCTGGTCCGCGCGGGCCTCCTCCACGTCCAGTTCGAGACGATTCACCCCTACCTCGACGGCAATGGGCGCATTGGACGCTTGCTCGTCAGCCTGCTCCTGGAGCACTGGGGCCTGCTCCGCCGCCCGCTCCTGTACCTCTCCCTCTTCTTCAAGCGTCACCGCGCCGAGTACTACCGCCGGCTCGGCATGGTCCGCACGGACGGGGACTGGGAGGCCTGGCTGGACTTCTTCCTGGACGGGGTCGCTACCGTCGCCGACGAGGCCGTCGCCGCGTCGCGGGACCTGTTCGCCTTGGTATCGGAGGATCGCCAACGCCTCCTCGCGCGCCCATCGGCGTCCATCGGCGCGATGCGGTTGTTCGAGTTGCTCCCGAAGAACCCCATCGTCTCTTCGACATCGGTGATGCGCCTTCTCGACACCACTCGCCCCGCCGCCGGCCGTGCGATCGACGCCCTGGTCGATGCCGGAATCCTGGTCGAGACGACCGGCCGCCGCCGGGATCGCTCCTACACCTATGACCGCTACCTGGCCCTCCTGCGCGAGGGGACGGAGCTGGAGGGTCGCTGAACCGGCGAGATCCAGGACACCCCAGGGACACACCACCACCCCTCCGCACCCCTCCTCGTCCCTCCTGGCCCCTCGTCACCCCTCCACCGAAAAAGGCCATGTACGCCAACATCCGCGTTCATCGCCCCTTCCCAGGATCCCCTCCTCCACTCCCGCCGCCTCCACCATTCCATTCGATTCCAACGGCCGATACCTCACCTTCTGCGCGGAATGTCGAGCATTCAGCGTTCGGTGGCGTCCTTCAACTCTCTATCCCCAGGCGAGCAGCATCGAGGTGAAGGTCTCCACGGCGAGGACCGCGTCGGCCAGCAGCGTGGCGCGTTCCTCGTCCGGGTGATCGACGAGCACCTGATCGGCATAGGCCACAGGGCCCTGGGCGCGGGGATCAGAGAAGTTGGCCCGAAGGTCGGCGAGCGCCGAGCCAAGGGTGTCCAGGTCGTCGCGGAACAGGTCGAGGACCCGCCGTGTCGCGGCCTCGGGGCCGCCGTGGTCGTTGTGCAGGAGCACGAACGCGATGTCGTACCAGTCCTTCCGCTTCCGGCGGGACCAGGCAGCGGCGCACTTGGCGAGGAGGAAGCCCGCGAGCCCGGTGACGTTCACCTCGGCGTTGTGCCAGACCCCACCGATTTTGGCGGACAGGGTGCGGACCTGGACGTCCCTCGCCGCGAATCCGGTCCCGCGGAGGTTGGCGGCGCCGAGGGACTCGCATTCGTCGAAGACGATCTGGGCACCCTCCGCCTGGTCCTCCAGGTCGGCCAGGAGCTCGAACTTGATCACCGTGCCTTTGTCGGGACCATCGGCCTTCCAGCGCCAGACGAGCTCGCCGTCGGGCTCGAACTCGGCGTTGAGCAAGGCTCGCTCGAGTCGCCGCGTCTGCACCGAGCCACAGGCGATCTCGAGGTCGACCTGCACGTCCACGTCGGCGGTCCCCGCGTGTTGGAAGGCGCTCCCCGCGCAGAGCAGCTCCGGGACGAGGCCACCGAGCACGACGAACTCCGGCCGACCGCCGTAGTGGTGGACCACACGGACGAGCGCCCGCTCCGCAGCGCGCCTCGCGGCCCGGCTGCGTTCAGTCTCTTCGGGCATTCACGACCTCCAACAGGTGCTCCGCCGCCTCTTCTCCCCGGACCCCGATGGCGCAGAGGTCCACGTAGACGCGAGGCCAGGGCGCGACCCGTAGCCCGCCCGCCTCGGTCGCGAGCCGCCGGACACCCAGGGTGGGCATCGGCCGCAAGGTGAGCCGGCCGCCCTCGATGGGCCGGAGACCGACCGCACTGGCGGCGGCTTCGAGGCCAGCCAGGGTGTCCGTCTCGATGTAGACCTCGCTGGCACCGATGGCGGTCAGGTGGGGGGCCAGCACCGCCGCCCCCGCTGCGCCCGTCGCGCACCAGCCCAGATCGAGGCTCGTCCACTTCCGGCCGACCTCGATGAGCCCGGCCACGGGATTGCGCCAGGTGACCCCGATCTGGAGCCTCGCAGCGGGCCTGAGGGCTTGCGCCGCGGTGGCGTAGGCCGTCAGCAGGGACCGCACATCGCGCACGCGCCTCCCGGCTCCGCGCCCGCGCGCAGCGTCGGCTTCGAGCAGGCCCAGTTCGGTGAGGGTGCGCAGTGCCGTCGTACAGCTCCCGGTCGAGAGCCCGGTCGCCTCTTGCGTGCTCGATACGGTGGCCTTCGTCCCGCACAGGAGGCTCTCGGCCACCGCCAGCACGGATGGCGTCCAGCGGGCGGGCGGCGGTTCGGATGGCCCGGCGTGCCCGGTCCTGGACACGATGATCGTGCCCAGGGCGACCTCGGCCGCCCCGGTCTCGTCCACCCACGACACTCGAGCCTGCCGCAGGGCCTCGCGGGCTCCGGGCGACAAGCGGCGGCCGACCACGACGTCCGGCCGCAGGGGCAGACCGAGCACACGCCGGACGTCGCCGAGGTTCCCTTCGCCGACCCACTTCACCTCGATGGCCCGGTCACCGACGACGAAGTCCGCTCCGTGATCGGCGCTTGACTGGACGCGAGCGGCCGGTGGCAGGACATCCAGGAACGCCTGCTCGGCTCGGCTCTGGGCTCGGGAATGGGTGCGACGGGCCATCATGAGCCTCCAGTGGAAGCACATACCTCACTGTGCCACTGAACTATAGCAGCTGGATGAGGTTTCGGCCATCCGAAACCGTCAGGTGGATCCGCTCGGGACGTTCTGGCCTGGCCCAGGCGCGATGGATGGAGGGCAGCGTGAGCGCCTCGCCGTCAGAACAGAAAGCCCCCTGAACCGTGCACGAGCGCGGTCTCCAGTTCGTCGGCGACCTCGTCCAAGATGCACGTCTTCCGCGTGCGCCGCTTCTTTCGGGAGTCGTTCGCTTCGCCCGCGACCCAGCCCGCGAGGCTCTCGATCTCGAACCGCATGCCGGTCAGACGGATGCCGTCCTTGGTGGCTGTCGCCGTGGCCAGGACCACATCAGAGCAAGGGAAGTTGTGTTGGCGGAGCAGCGCGAGCCCCTCGACGGAGATGTAGACGGTGATGGTTTCGTGGGCGTCGCCGCGGCTGGGCATGACTCGGCGTCCTATTCTGAGGTCGGGGCGACGGCGAGGCGGCGCGCAGTCGCGCGCGGCCCGGGACACCCCAGGGACACACCACCACCCCTCCGCACCCCTCCTTATCCCCCCAAGCCCTTCATCACCCCTCCACCGTAAAAGGCCATAAACGCCAATAACCACGCTCAATGCCCCTTCCCCGGATCCTCTCCGCCACTCCCGCCGCCTTCAAATCCCCAAAGGCCTAGCCCCTGCACTTTGGCGAAGGCCTCGCCGTATCGGGAGGTCGAGCCGGTGTGACCCCGGCATGACGCGGTACCGGGGACCGGGACTTGCGGTGAGTCTACCGGCCCGGGTCCCACACGAGGTCGGCGGGGTACGTCCTCGCGATGCGGCGATCTTCGACCCGTCCTCCACCGGGCGGGTGCCGGGGTTGGGTTCCCAGAAGGCAGCGAACGCGCTCAATGCCCCCTACATTCCCCCAGTACGACGTCCCCAGGGTTTCCTCACCCACCTGTCTGGCCGCCCATGCTGACCTCTCCGCTACGGGTGTGCCTCCGGTCCCCCTCCCCCAGCGCCCGATCCCTTCCAGGACCGACCGCCCAAAGCCCGCTTCCCACCTCCTCGCCCCTCCTGCCGCTCGATCCTCCCCCCAGACCGGATCTGCGGTCCCTCCATGCAGCGTTCACCCATCCAATCCCCCCGAAGGCGGTCCAGGCCTGCCGGCGGACGTGCCTGGCCCTCGCGATCTGACCGGCGTCAGTTGGGCTTCGGGAGTGACCCCCAGCCTTCGAGGTAGCGCTCGCGCAGCTCGCCCCGACGGATCTTCCCGTTGGGTGTGCGCGGGAGGCTGCGGGGAGCGACCAGCAGCACCCGGCCGGGTCGGAAGCCGAAACGGTCGATGAACGCACGGACGATCTCGCGCGACAGCGCCCGGCGGTCCGCGGGGCCCGCCTCTCTCTCGGCGTCGGACTCGAGCTCGGCGAAGACGACGAGGGCCTCGCCCTCCGCGCCGCCCCGATCGATGCCGACAGCGGCGCTCCGGCGGATGCCGGCGACCCGGTCCACCACTTCCTCGACCTCGGCCGGCGCGATGGTCCGTCCGGCGTACTTGATCATTTCCTTGGCGCGGCCGGTGACGTAGAGGAACCCGTCGCCGTCGAGGTAGCCGAGGTCGCCCGTGCGCACCGCGCCGTCCGGCGCGAGGAGCCGGGCGGTCGCCTCGGGGTTGTCCACGTAGCCCTGGGTGGCGGCGACGCCGCTCACCTCGATCTCGCCCTGACGCTCGGGTCCGGGGTCGACGGCGGGGTGGGGCGCGATGCGGACCGAGACGCCCGGGAGCGGCGGCCCGACGGACACGCAGCCGTGGGCGTCGACGCGGGCGGGGGTGCCCGAGGGCCAGGTGCTCACGCCCACCGTGGCCTCGGCGAGACCGTAGCCCGCCACCATGACGTCGTGGAGGCCGAAGCGATCTTCGAAGGCGCGGAGGGTCGAGGCGCGGACGGGCTCTGCGGCGTTGAGCGCCAGCCGCAGGCTCGAGAGGTCGAAGCGTGCATCCGCCGCGACGTGCCGGCAGACGTAGCGGTAGGAGAAGTCGGGCGCGGCGGTGAGCGTGCCGCGAGCGCGCTCGATCGCCCGGAGCCAAGTTTCGCCCGAGCCGAGCCGGGACTCGAGCAGCACGAGGCGCGCGCCGAGGCTGAAGGGCACGAGCGCCATGAGGATGAGCCCCATGTCGTGGTGGAGCGGAAGCCACGAGACCAACGCGTCGGCCGGCGTGATCTCCATGCCAAGCGTGAGGCTCAGGAGGTTGGCGCTCAGGTTCCGGTGCGTGACGCCGACCCCGCGGGGCTCGGCGGTGCTCCCCGAGGTGTACTGGATGAAGCAGAGGTCGCCCGGACCCGCACCCGGGAGCGCGGTGGGGCTCGAGGATCCGGTCGCGTCGCCGGGGGTGAAGAGCGACACGTCGCGCCGTCGCATGCGATCACCGCACCGGGAGAGCACCCGCTCCCGAAGATCGTCGGTGAGCAGCGCGGAGCGGGCCCGCGCGAGCTCGGCGATGTCGGCGATGCGGTCGGGACCGGAGCCCGGCGCGAGGGGCACCGGCACGAGCCCGGCCCGCTGGGCGCCGAGGAAGCCGAAGAGGAAGTCCGGACCGTTGGGGAGCGCCAACAGGATCCGATCACCGGGATCGAGGCCCCGTGTGCACAGGAAACGACCGACGTGGCCGGCCTCGGCCCAGACCTCGGCGCGGGTCCACGTGTGGTCCTCGAAGACGAAGGCCTGCTCGGTGCCCCGGTCGGTGGCGAGCCGCTCGACCTGCTCGAGCAGCGTGTCGTCCATCAACGCCCCTGGGGCACGAAGGCCAGGAGGTCGGCCACGGTGTGGAGCCGCGGCAGAGCCTCCTCCGGGATCACGATCCCGAACTCCTCCTCGACGAGGGCGACCAACTGGACGAGGTCCGCCGACTCGAGGCCGAGATCCTCGACCAGGTGCTGCTCGACCCGCACCGCGTCGAGGCCCAGCTGGGCCTCGAGGAGCGCGAGGAGCGCGTCCGAAGGTGCTGAGGGTGTGTCCTTCATGCCGCTCCCGTCTCGGTGAGGATATGCTCGATCTCCCGCCAGACCTCGAGGGCCCTGGCTTCGTCCATGTCGGAGTCGAGGTAGACGGTATCCCACCACAGCCGCCCGGCGAAGAGGCGCGCCTGCGCGGTGTACTCGGGCCCGATCACGAAGTTCGAGGCGAAGGCATGGACCTCCAGGGTACGGATGGGGCCGTGCTCCTCGGCTACGGCGCCCGGGAAGAGGTAGCTGAGCGCGGTGTCGCCCATGCGCGCCCGCCTGGACCCCAACAGCGCCCACATGGTGCCGAGACTCAGGAGCAGGCTCGCGAAACCCACGCCGCTTCGGGCGACCCGCCGGATCTGGTCGTTCAACCGGCCCGCCAGCGTCCACGGCTGGGTCCGGGGCTCGACGCGCTGGCTCACCCGGAGCATGGCGAAGTAGCTCCCGACGTCCTCTGCGGCGGGCCGGGGGTCGAGGCGGGCGCGCAGGTCCTGGAACAGGAAGTGGCGGAGCGTCAGGCCCACCTCGCCCGGCCTGAGGCGACGCCGGACGGCGAGCATCGTCGCGGCCGCGAGCGCGCTCGACAGGGTGACCCGGTGGGCCCGACAGGCGCGGACCAAGGCCTCGGTGGCCTCGGGCTCGAGCGAAGTGCAGCACACCCGGGGCGTGCCGGTCGTGTGCAGGCCGGGGCGGAGTGCCCGTGGGGTACCCACCTGCCAGGCCAGCTCCTGCACGATCTGGGTGAGTCCGATGCGCACGAGCCCCGCCCACTTCCGCCAGCCGCAAAAGGACGGGGGGAACAGCCGGTCCGCCGGGGGTAGGAGCGGGCGGGGAGCCTCGCTCGTGGGCGTCCGTCCGAGCGCCACCGCCGCGCAGCGGTGGAGGATCTCGCGCACCACCTGGACCACGGAGACGCCGTCGATCACGGTGTGTTCGAAGGTGAGCAGGAGCTCGCCCGTCGTGCCCTCCGGCGGGACCAGGCAGGAAGCGCGGAGGAGGGGGCCTTGCGCGCGGTCGAAGCCTCGGGCGAGCTCGCGCTCGACGGTGTCGAGCCAATCGTCGTCGGAGCGCCGGATCTGCACCTCGAGGGGGATCGGGTGCGAAGACGGGGCGAACCACGGAGTGCCCTTCCGCCGGTCGATGGCCGCCCGGAGCAGGGGGTGGCGCGCCTGGACCTCCTGGAGCGCGGACGTGAGCGCGGACGGACTCGGCAAAGGCTCGAGCCGCAGCACGACCACGGCGTTGTACGCGGCCGCCTCGGCGGTCAGGAGCTGGGCTCGCTCGAAACACCCGAGCGGGCGGCCGGACAGCGCGTTGGTCATCGCCGTCGCCCCAGGGGCAACAGGGCCGGCACGACCACGAGGTCGCCGAGCAACGCGAACCCGACGGCCGCGATCATCATGATGCCGAAGCGCGACACCGGCACGAGCGCGCTCCCCGCGCACGCGAGGAAGCCGAGCGCCAGGATGATCGAGGTGAGGATGTTGGCCGGCGCCGCGAGCGCCAGCCTCTCCACGATGGCCTCGTCCCGGGGCAGCCGTTGGCGGAAGTGCCGATGGTATCCAAGCGTGTGGAAGGTGTCGTCCACGGCAAGGCCCAGCACGATCGACGCCGTCATGACGGCCGCGCTGTCGGCGCGCACCCCGAGCCAGGCCAGGGCGCCCACGACGACCGCCACCGGGAGCACGTTGGGGATCAGCATCAGGGCCATCTGACCCGGGCTACGGAGGAAGGCCAGGAAGGCGAGCGCGACGCCGCCCAGGGTTCCGAGGAAGCCCAAGCCCATCGCGTGCAGCAGGTGTCGTTGTCCGAGAAGCACGAGCGGGTACTCGCCGCCCACGTAGACCCTGGCCTGGGGCAGCTCGTCGTGGGCCGCCCGCCGGATGTCCTCGACGAGGTCGGAAACGAGCTCGGGCTGCTGCGAGGGGACGAGCAGGACGAGGCGGGCGCGCGCCGAGTCGTCGCTCA
>JAFGLY010000052.1 GCA_016927815.1 Deltaproteobacteria bacterium
CGTGAACCCGGGGTCCCAGGAGAGGTTGCCCGAGGTCCCGGTGGGGTTGGTGACCCCCGAGTACTCGCCGCCGGCATTGCCGTAGACGTCGTTGTACAGGCCGCTGAAGGTGGCGGTGGAGTCCCCGTAGACGCCCTCGCCCGTGGCCGCGCCCCAGAGGATGGTGTTCATGATCGAGCCGGTGGAGGTGCCGTGCAGGTAGAGCCCTCCCCCGATGTCCGCGTCGTCCCCGCCGTGCGTGACGTTCACCTCGGTGAGGAGGCCGTCCACCACGAGTGCGCCGCCTCCGGTGTCCGACGCGGTGTTCCAGGCGGACAGAACGTTGTTCAGGGTGAGCCGGCCCCCGTCCACCTCGAAGGCCGCGCCGTCGGTGGCGAGGTTGGCCTGGACCAGGGATTGGGTCCAGGTGACCGACGCGCCCTCGTTGATCCAGGCGCCGCCGCCCTGGTCGGCGAAGTTGCCGACGAGGTCCACCCGCTCGAGCGTGAGGGTGGTGTCGCGGGCGCACAAGCCCCCACCGTAGGAGTACTCGTAGTAGTAGTAGATGATGCCCGAGGTCCAACTGCTCACCTCGGGCAGGAGGTTTTCGCTCAGGACGAGGTCGCGCAGAGTGGGGGTGGCGCCGTCCACGTAGATGCCCCCGCCGCACCAGGTCGTGGTGAAGCTGTAGCAGGTCCACGAGGCGGATCCGCAGGTGTAGCTGTCCTCGAAGAGTTCGCTGTGCCCTCCCCCGTTGGTCAGCGTGAAGCCCGTGAGTTCGGCGTCTGCGCCCTCGCCGCTGGCGAAGGTGACGACGGCCGCGTCCACCGACTCGCCCGAGATGACGGTGACGTCCCTGCCCTCCACACCCGTGACGCGGATGCCCTTGCCCCCGAAGTCGATGTTCTCGTGGTAGGTGCCGGGGTAGACCACCACGCACTGGTCGGCGCCGTCGATGCCTTCCTGGATGGTGGTCCAGGGGTACGCAGCCGTCCCGTCGGACCGGGTGGCGGCAGCCGAGACGTCCACCACCTGGGGCTCGCTGGCGTCCGCGTCGTCGCAGTCCCAGTCGTTGGCCGATCCCGAGCAGGCCCACTCGAGCGCCAGGGTGTTGCCGAAGGTGTCGCCGTCCTCGTCCGCGTAGTACCAGGCCCCGTCGATCGGATCGTCGTCCGTCCGCGCGTCGCAGTCGTTGTCCACGCCATCGCACACCTCGTCCGCGCCCGGGTGGGTGTCGGCGTCCGCATCGTCGCAGTCGTCCGCGCTGGCCGCGTACCCGGGGGGCTGCGTGCAGCCCGTGAGCGTGGTGCCGGGGACGCCGTACCCGTCGCCATCGGCGTCCGGGTACCAGGTGGGGGCATCCACGGCGTCCTCGTCCACGCTTCCGTCGCAGTCGTTGTCGGCGCCGTCGCAGACCTCGTTGCCGAGAGGGTGGCTGTCGGGATCGCTGTCGTCGCAGTCCGTGCCGTTGGCCACGTACCCCTCGGGCGGATCGCAGGCGGGCAGGGGGTTCGCGGGATCGCCGTAGCGATCGCCGTCGGCGTCGGCGTACCACGTGGTGGCATCGGCTGCGTCGCCCTCGTCGGTCTGGCCGTCGCAGTCGTCGTCGTGACCGTTGCAGTACTCCGTGGCGCCGGGGTGGACCGCGGGATCCTGGTCGTCGCAGTCGGTCCGGTCGTCGTACCCGTCTTCGTCCCGGTCCTGGTGCTCGCCGGGGACGCTGTCGCCCTCACCCGTGTCGTTCTCCTGCGAGTCGTCACAGGCGCCGAGGGCGAGCAGCAGGGCGAAAGGCAGGGTGCGCATGGGACCTCCGAATCGTGTGGGACGAGTCTACCACATGCTTCCGGTGTGCCAGGAGGGCGTCCGCAGTTCGTCTCTACTGGAAAGACCCGGGAGGCCGCAGATCCTTCAAGGACCGTGGAGGATCCCGGAGTTCGGTGTCCGGGCGTACCTCGTCCGGGCCGCAGGGTGCAGGGTCGCCCCAGGGTGCGTAGAGGGCCGCGCGGGCATCCTCGTACACCACGGGGCCGGCCAGTTCGGGCAGGACCGACCCGAGCCGACGCAGCCGCACGGCGTGGGTCACCTCGCCCTGGTCCCGGCCATCGGAGCCCGTCGCGTGCACGAAGGCGTCCTTCTGGAGGAGGACGTAGCGATAGCCGAGGTCGCGGATCGCGAGGCGGTCCGCCTCGCTCCAGGCCTTGGGGGGGAGGTCCGACCGGCTGGCGTCCAACAGCGCCTCCAGCCAGGTGTTCCCGTCGCGGAGCGCCCGCATGGAGGCGGGCTCGAGGATGGGCGTGGCCTCGGCCATGCCGCCGAGGATGGGGCGGCCGTGGAGGGTCTGGTAGAGGAGGTGGGCCTGGGTGAACCCGTGGGGCAGTTCGATGAGCGCGCCGGGCGGTCCACTCGCGAGGCACCGGTACGCCGCCGGGGCCGTAGCGGACCAGCAGGGGAAGGGCAGCAGGCCTTGCGCCCTCAGGTGGGCGCCCCACAGGATCACCGCCGCCACCGCCACGACCCCCTGCGCTTCGGGTCCCCGGCGGACGAACCGTCGGATCCCGGAAGGTGTCGAAGCCGCCGTACCGTATAGCCAGGCGAGCCCCGCGCTCGCGGCGAGCGAGCCCAGAAGCGCCAGCCAGGCGTAGGCACGGACCGGCCACCACAGGCGTTGCAGGGGTGGAATGCTCTTGACGAGGGCTACGTAGACCGGGTTGGGCAGGTACCGGTCCCCCACGACGACGAGCGGCCCGACCGCCACCAGGCCCGCGGCGATGGCCATGGCCAGGAGCGGACCCCGGCCCATGCGTCCGGGCCGTGCCACGCCCAGCAGAGCCAGGCCGACGGCCACCCACGAGGTGAGGTGCTGGGTGGTCTGGAACCAGGAAGCGCCCTCGTCCTCCCGCACCCAGGTCCCGGCCGCGCCCAGCAGCGGCTGCCACGTGGTCAGGGACACCGGATCCCCGGCCGTGGTGCGGAGCGGCGTGGAGAGGAAGCTCCAACGCTCCATGTCGAGAAAGCCGGGAACCTCGCCCCGGGCCATGGCCGACAGCATCGGCACCGCGACGGGGGAAGCGAGCGCGAGCGCCAGGCCGGCCAGGAGGGCGAACCGGCCGAGCACGTCCAGCGACCGGCCGGCCTCCGGCGCGGGCCGGACGGCGAGCGCGAGGCCGAGCGCGAACAGGGCGATGGACGAGAAAATCGCGTAGAACCAGTATTGGTAGCCGACGAGCGCGAGCAGCACGCCCGCGGCGATCGGATCGCGCACCCCACGCCGGAGGCCCGTGCGCCAGGCATGGCGGAGGAGCAGCGGGAGCAGCAGCAGGATGCCCTGCGTGGGGCGGCCTTCGGCGATCTCGTAGAGCGCCCATGGAGAGGCCGCGAAGGTGAGGGCCCCCACGCCCACCGCGACGGGATCGTCGGTGAACTCCCGTGCGAGGAGCGCGAAGGACCCCATCGCGGCGAGGAGGCAGGCGCACAGGAACGCGTCGTACCCCGCCACCGGTCCGAGGAGCGCTCGGAAGGGCAGGGCCGCCACGGCGTCCAGCACGTTGGCCCCGGTGTCGGCGAACACGTCCTTGCCGAAGGGAAAGAAGAACAGATCCGTGTGGAGGATCCGGCCGACGTGCGGGAACTCGCGCTCGACCAGCCAGTAGAACCAGAGGGTGCCGTAGGCGTCCACGGACTCCACCCCCATGTAGGCGCTCCGTGCTTGCACCAGGGCGGGACCGAGGAGCGGGACACCGAGCAGGAGGGCGAGCAGGGCGGGGAGGAGGCGGGACCGCACGGGCACTCGCTATCCCGAGCGGTTTAGGATGACGCTTCCCCGACCGGGGTCCCTCGTGTCCCGTCGCCTGGCCCTTCTCCTGGCCGCTGCGTCCGCCCTCGCGCTCGCGGCCCTGTTGTGGGCTTCGCGCCTCGACGACCTCGCCGGCGCCTTCCTGGGCCGGACCCACGTCGATGCCTACGGCTCGCAGTGGTTCTACTGGTTCGTGGACCGGCAGGTGGGGCGCCACGCCTCGTTCGCCCACACCGACCTGTTCTTCTTCCCCCACGGGAAGGACGTCTACCTCCACACCGGCAGCAACGTGCTCGACGCGCTGGTGGCCGTGCCGTTCCGCCGGCTCCTCGGCCCCGTGCTCGGGTACAACGTCTTCGTGGTGAGCGGGCTTCTGGCCTCCGGTTGCGCCTTCTACGCCCTGGCGCGGGACTTCACAGAGGATCGGCTCGCAGCGGCCGTCGGGGCCGTCCTCTTCGCCTTCGCGCCCTACGCGCTCCTGGAGCTGGCCGAGGGCAGGCCCACGCAGGCGATCCTGGCCCTGCCGGTGCTCTACGTCCGCTACCTGTGGCGCACGGGGCTTCGGCGGGGGGTGAACGCACCGATCCTGGCGGGGGTCCTGCTCGCGCTCGTCGGCTACCAGTACTGGTACTACGCCGTCTTCGGGGCGCTCCTCGGGCTCGGGTTGGGTGCGTGGTACCTGGTGCGGCCGCCGCCGGGATCGGGCGGACGGTGGGCCCTGGCGGGGCGCACCCTGCTCGTGGGTGGCGTGGCGGTGGCGCTCGCTGCGCCGGGTGCCGGCCCCCTGCTCGTGGCCGCGGCCCAGGCGGGGACGGACGTGCCGGGGCTCCTGGACGTGGATCGCTGGACGTGGGCCCACACACCGCCGGTGACGGTCGAGGAGCGCTGGGTGGGCCTCCTCCTCTGGCAGCCCTTCCAGTTCGCCGCGGGCACCTGGTCGCACCTCCGCGCGACCGGGGAGGATCGGTTCGTCCGCGAGATGCACTGGACCCCGTGGGTGCTGGTGCCCCTCACGGCCGCGGCCCTGGTGCGGCCGGGCCGCCTGCCGCGCGGCCCGCTGCTCCTGCTCCTGGCCCTGTGCACGCTGGTGGCCATGGGGCCCCGGGTGTGGGTGGGCGCCCACGCCCTGCCCAACCCTCCGTACATCGCGTTGGCCAAGGTCTTCTCTCCCCTGCAGCGCCTGTGGTGGCCGGGCCGCTGCTACGCGTTCGTCGCGGTGCTGCTCGGCCTGGCGGCCGTGCAGGGCCTCGCCCTGGCAAGGCGTCGGCCGCGCCTGGGGGCGGCCCTGTCGCTGGCCGTGGTGGCGGCCTGGGCCGGGCACCTCCACCAGGAGCGCATCGTGCCCTTCCCCACCTGGGACGCAAGAGTGCCCTCAGGGTACCGCTGCCTCGCCGAGGGGCCGCCGGGCGCGCTGATCGAGCTGCCCTACGCCGCGTCCGACGCCCACGTCTACTACCAGACCCTCCACGGCCGGCCGATCCTGGGCGGCATGATCGAGAACAACCCCTCGTTCACGCCTCCGGAGACCTCGGCGCTCCTCAGGGACAACGGCTGGCTGGCGGAGTTGCTCCGGATCACCGGAACGACCCACGAGGTCACGGCGTGGAGCGAGGCGGACCGCGAGGCGATTCGCGATCTCGGCTTTCGGTACGTGATCCTTCAAAAAGACGCCTTCACAGCCACGGACGGTTCGGGCTCGTTCCACGCGGAGGTGGCCCGGACCCGCCAGCGCCAGGTCCGAAAGGCGCTCCTACCGCTGCTCGGCGAGCCGGTGTTCGAGGACGTGCGCACCGCGGTGTTCGCCCCGTGGGGCGACGCCGTGCCGTGCGATCCCGAACGGGTCGGGCGCAACCGCCACGCAGGAAGTGTCTCCCGACCGGACGGGCGGCCGGGGACGTAGGACGTTCCGCTTGGCGGGTCGCCGTCCTCACGATCCGTTGCCGCCCTCGCGGCTCGAGAGGAGCTGTCGCCAGTACGCGAGGCGTTCGGCGAGGACTTTCTCGGCGCCGAGGTCGGTGGGTTCGTAGTAGCGATCCGAGGCCACCTCGGGAGGCCGGTAGGCCTGGCGCACCACGTGGCCCGGAAAGGCGTGGGGGTCGAGGTACCCCTCGCCGTGCCCCTCGGCGCGGGTGAGCGCGGTGGGGGCGTTGCGCAGGTGAAGGGGCACCGGGAGCGAGCCGGTCTCCTGCACCCGGGCGAGCGCCGCGGCGAGACCCAGGTAGGAGGCCTTGCTCTTCGGGGCGCTGGTGCACCAGGTGACCGCCTGGGCGAGCAGGATCCGGGCCTCCGGCAGGCCCACCATCTCCACCCCCCGAGCGGCGGCCACCGCCACCTCCAGTGAGCGGGGATCCGCGTTCCCGACGTCCTCGGCCGCGAAGATCACGACCCGCCGGGCGATGCCCTCCGGTGGCTCCCCGGCCGCCAGGAGCCGGGCCAGCCAGTAGAGGGCGGCGTCGGGATCGGATCCGCGCATGGACTTGATGAACGCTGAGAGGACGTCGTAGTGGGCATCGCCGTCGCGGTCGTGGACCAGTTCGCCCCGCTCCGAGGCGGCCTCGAGGGCAGCCCGATCCACCGTCCCCCCGTCGGGCAGGCCACGGGCTACGTCTTCGAGCAGGCCAAGCGCCCGTCGGGCATCCCCGTCGGCGGCCCGGGCGAGGCGGGTCAGCACGTCCGAATCGGCCCGAAGCCTGCGATCTCCCAGCCCCCGTTCCACGTCCTGGAGCGCGCGCGCGAGGAGGATCACGAGGTCGTCCTCCCCCAGGCGCTCCAGGCGGAACACCCGGCAGCGCGATCGCAAGGGGGGGATGACCTGGAACCCGACGTTCTCGGTGGTGGCCCCCACGAGGGCCAGCAGGCCGGACTCCACGTGGGGGAGCAGCGCGTCCTGCTGGGCCTTGTTCCACCGGTGGATCTCGTCCACGAACAGGATCGTGGGGCGGCCGTCGTACCGGCGCGCCAGCTCGGCCGCCTCCACGGCCCGGCGCAGGTCGGGCACGCCCGAGAGCACAGCGGAGAACGGGACGAACCGGGCTCCGGTCGACTCCGCGAACAGGCGGGCGAGGGTCGTCTTGCCCGATCCGGGCGGTCCGTGGAGGAGGAAGGAGGGCAGGGGATGCGTGGCGAGGCGACGCAGCAGGCCGTCGGGTCCGGCCAGGTGGGCCTGACCGACGACCTCGTCGAGGGAGACGGGGCGCATTCGGTCGGCCAGGGGCGGGCGGAGGTCGGGCACGGGGAACCGGCGGGCGGGCGGGGGACGCGGTAGGTTCCGCCCGATGCGGGTGGTGCTGCTATCCGACGCTCACGTGGACGGCCCGGCCGACCCGGTCCAGGCCCGGCTGGTGGCCTTCCTGGAGGACGTCCGGGCGGATCGGCTCGTGCTGCTCGGCGATGTCTTCCACCGCTGGTGGGAGATCCGTGGCCGGCCGTTCCCCGCGTACGAGCCCGTGATCGCTGCGTTGGCAGTCGTGGTCGCGCGGGGGGTGGCCGTGCACGTGGTCATGGGCAACCACGACTTCGCGGCGGCACCGAAGCTGGAGGCCCTGCCCGGACTGTGGAGGACCGGCCCCGTCACGGTCGACCTCGACGGCCGGCGGGTCTACCTCGCCCACGGCGACGCCGTGGATCCCGGGGCCGGGGTGCGATGGCTCGGTCGGGTGATCCGGAGCGCCACGTTCGACCGCCTGCTCCAGGGGGCGGGGCCCGCCGCGGCCTGGCGCCTGCTGGGCGCCCTGGCGGGTCCGGCGGGCAGGGATCGTGCGCCCCCGCCATCGCTTCTCGCTGCACAGCGATCCTTTGCCGAGGCCCGGATCCGCGAGGGTGCCGACCTCGTGGTGATGGGCCACCTCCACCGGCCGTGCGTGGAGGCGCTCGGTGGGGGCACGCTCGCCAACCCGGGAACCTTCCGGCACGCGGACAGCCACCTCGTGTTGGAGGACGGCGTCCCACACCTCGTGCGGGAGTAGGTTTAGAAGGCCACGCGACCGAGGACCGACGGCTCCTCGATCGCCGAGGCCGCACCGAGGGCCACCGCGTGGAGCGGCTCGGGGGCGCGCACGACCGCGAGCCCCGTGGTCTGGCGCAGCCAGGCGTCGAGCCCCCACAGGAGGGAGCCGCCCCCGGCCACGACGAGGCCGGCGTCCACGATGTCCGCCGCGAGTTCGGGCGGGGTCTCGGCCAGGGTCTGGCGCACCGCCTCCGCCAGCTGCCCGAGGACGGGCCCCAACGCGTCGCGGGCGTCGTCGCTCGTGACCGTGATCTGCCGGGGGATGCCGGCGGCCAGGTCGCGGCCTCGAACAACGAAGGCACGCGGGGAGTCGGGCTCGAGGGCGCACCCCACCTCGAGCTTGATGGCCTCGGCGGAGAGATCGCCGACCAGGACGTTGTGCGTGCGCTGGAGCCACGCCACCAGCGCCTGGTCCATGGCGTCCCCGGCGGCGCCCGTGGTGCGGCTGGCTACGACGGCGCCCATGGAGAGCACGGCGGCTTCGGTGGTGCCCGCCCCCACCACGCACAGGAACGTCCCGGACGGATCCTCCACCGGGAGCGCTGCTCCGAGGGCCGCGGCCACCGGGCCGTAGACGAGGCGGACCTCCCGCCCGCCCGCGGCGCGGGCGCACTCCCGCGCGGCCCGCTGCTGCTCCTCGGTCACGCCGAAGGGGACGCAGACCAGGATCCGGGGTCGAACCAGGCTGCGCCGGCCGGCCACGCGTGCGATGAAGAAGCGGAGCATGGCCTCCGCGACCTCGTAGTCCACGATGACGCCGCCACGAACCGGCCGGACGGCGGTGATGGACTCGGGGGTGCGGCCCAGCATCTCCTTGGCCGTGGCCCCCACGGCCACGACCTCGCGGTGCGTACCGCGCTGGCGGACCGCCACCACGGAGGGCTCGTCGAGCACCACGCCCCGGCCGGGAATCGCCACCACGGTGTTGGCAGAGCCGAGATCGATGGCGAGATCGTGCGAGAGGAAGCCGAGGAAGAGACCCACGAGATGCTCCGGTCCGCTACCGGGTCTGCGATTCGATGGCGGCCTTCTCCCACTCCTTGCTGAACCCCCTGACCTTCCGGTTCTCCTCCAGCGGTTTCCCGATGATGCGGGCGACCTGGATGGCGTACCCGGCGAGGTTCTCCTCGTCGGAGGCGCTAAGAAGGCGCCGCTCGCCCCCCTCGAGGATGACCGCCACCTCCCACATCGCGCTGCTGCCCCCGATCGTGAAGTCCACCCGCTCGATGCGATCGAAGGAGACCCGGTCGGCGTCGGTCCCGTCCGCACGCACGGTCGTCCAGACCACGGACTGGGTCTCCTCGTCCACGACGACGTTCTGCTTCACGGACTGGTGGAACGCGACGTAGTACATCACGCCCGCACCGACGATCGCCATGACGGCGAGCGACACGACCAGGACGACGAAACCGGTGTTTCGCTTCCTCCCGTCCGTGAACTCGTGGAAGCAGACCTTGCAGCGGGTGGCGACGATCGGAGCTTCTGCGCCGCAAGAAGGGCAGATCTTGGTCTCCACGGGATGCCTCCGCTCCGGCCGTCGCTGGGGCCGGAGTCCCGTCTATGGGTGGCGCGGACCGCCTGTCAAGCCGGCTGGCGGGTGACACCCCGGGGAGGGAGGCATAGGCTGCGCCCGAGCCCTGCCGGGAGGTGTGCCGTCCTCGACACGCTGGCCAGAGCCTTCTCGCTCCTCCTCCTCGCGCCCTTCCGGTTCCTGTCGTGGGCGTCCGGCGTTCGGCTCGGGCGTCGCGGACTGGTCCGGGTGGACCTGCCCGCCCTCCAGGAGGCCCTGGGATCGAACGAGGCCCTCGACCACCTCGCACGCGCCCTCGACGCGATGGGTTCGGATCGTCACGTCCGTGGCGTCTGGCTGCGCCTCCGCCACACGCAGGGCAGCCCTGCGCTCCTCCAGGAGGTCGCGGCGGCCCTGGTCCGGCTCAAGGCCTCCGGGCGACGGGTGCTGGCGGCGCTGGACGAGGCGGAGGACGGGGACCTCCTCCTGGCTGCCCAGGCGGACCGGATCACCTGCTCCCCCGCGGGCACGGTGGATGGCCGGGGGGTTGCGATCCGGGGTGTGTACCTCGCCGACGCGTTGGCTCGGCTGGGCGTCCGCGTGGAGGTCCTGGCCGCGGGCGCGTTCAAGAGCGCCGCCGACCCGCTCGCCCGGGCAACCCCGAGCCCTGCCCATCGCGAGGCCATGGAGGGCCTGGTGGCCGACCTGCAGGCCCAGTGGACCTCGAGCGTGGCGCAAGGACGTGGGTTGCCCGAGGACCGGATCCGCGTTGCGCTCGATCGGGCGCCGCTCAGCCCCCAGGAAGCCCTGGAGGCGGGGCTCGTGGACGAGGTGACCTGGCCGGATCAGGACGCCGAGCGGTGGCCGGAACGCCTCGGGTTTCGTCCGAGGCCCATCGACTTCCCCGCCTGGAACCGTCGCTGGATTCTCGACCGCGCGTGGCGACGCGCCCTCGGGGACGTACGGCCGATCGCGGTGGTGCGGCTCGGCGGCCCCGTGGTGTACCGCGCTCCCTCCGTAAACGCCCGCCCGTGCATCGCCGCCGACCGTGTGATCCCCTTGCTCGACCGTCTCGCACAGGATCGCCGCGTACGGGGAGTCCTGCTCGTGGTGGACTCCGGGGGGGGAGGCGTTGGGCCCTCCGAGGCACTCCACCGCGCCGTGACCCGCCTGAGGGAGAGACGGCCGGTGGTGGCCCTGCTCAGAGGGACCGCGGCGAGCGGCGCCTATGCGCTGTCGCTCCCTGCGCGGACGGTGGCCGCGCCGGGCACGCTCACCGGATCCATCGGCGTCCTGCTGGTGCGCCCACTCGTGGCCGGTGCGCTCCGGCGTCTCGGCATCCACGCCACCACCTGGAGGGGCGCTCCCCACGCGGACCTCGACGATCCCGCCCGCCCGCTCACCGATCCGGAGCGGGCCCGGCTGGAGGCCATGGTCCAGCGCTTCTACACGACCTTCGTCGAGCGGGTGGCCCAGGCGCGTCACCTGGCCCTTGCCGACGTGGAGGCCGTGGCCCAGGGCCGTGTCTGGACCGGCCGACAGGCGATCGAGCGGGGGCTGGTCGATCGACTGGGGGGATTTCCCGAGGCCTTCGCGGACCTCTGCGAGGCCGCTGGCCTGCCCTCGGGCCGACGGCCCGAACCCCGGTGGGATCTCGCGCCCGGTCGCCCCTCCACCTTGAGGCGCCTGGCCGGCCGGATCCTTCCCGTGCCGGCGCTGCTGGGTGATCTCACGCGTTGGACGGCGCTGCCGCTGGCCGCATGGGTGCTGAGAGAGGCGGGCCGCCCTCTCGCCCGCGCGCCGTTCGACCTGGAGGGGGAGTAGCCGGCGGGGCGACGGAGGTCCTTCGGAGGCCCAGCCGGTCGGATAGGGGCTGGCGTCCATGCTGTTCGTCTCGCTCGACTACCTCCTGTTCCTGCCGCTCGCGGTGCTGGCCTACTGGCTCTCTCCGCGCCGCTGGCGCCTGGGGGTGATGGGTACTGCATCCCTGGCGTTCTACGCCTCGTGGAAGCTCGCATACCTGCCCGTGGTCCTGGGCGTGATTCTCGTGGCCTGGGCCGGTGCGCTCTGGGTGGCGCGCCTGGCGCAAGAGGGCCGTCCCCGCACGGTGCCCCGCGCTGTGGTGGCCGTGGGCCTGGTTGTCCCGCTCCTCGTCTTCAAGTACTGGAACTGGCTGTCCAGCGATGCCGAGGCGTTCGTCCGCTCCCTGGGGATCCCCTTCGATCTGCCCCAGACCACGCTGCCTTTGCCCATCGGCATTTCTTTTTTCACGTTCCAGGCCCTCGCCTACGTGTTCGACGCTGGGCGCGACGGGAAGGCGGAGGCGAATCCCTGGCGTTTGGGGACGTTCGTCAGCTTCTTCCCCCAGCTCGTGGCGGGTCCCATCGTGCGGCGCGACGAGCTCATCCCGACCCTCCGCGCCCTCCCCGACCTGTGCCGTGGCCAGGTGGGCGCCGGTCTCTGGCGCATCGCACGGGGCCTCGTGAAGAAGCTGCTCATCGCCGACGTGGTGAGGGTCGGCATGGTGGACCCCATGTTCGACGATCCGGGAAGGTTCACCGGGCTCGAACTGCTCGTGGGGCTCTATGCGTTCACGCTGCAGATCTACTACGACTTTTCAGGCTACACGGACATGGCCATCGGCTCGGCCCGCCTGTTCGGCATCGAGCTGCCCGAGAACTTCCGGCGACCCTACAACGTCACGAACATCACGGCGTACTGGCGACGCTGGCACCGTACGCTCTCGCTCTGGGTCCGGCATTACATCTACTTCCCGCTCGGAGGGGCTCGAGTCCGCTTCCAGGCTCGGGTGTACTTGAACCTCCTCGTCACGTTCCTGGTCCTCGGCGTCTGGCACGGAGCCTCGTGGAACTTCGTGATCTACGGCCTCGTCCACGGAAGCGCGATGTGCGTCCACCGCTGGTTCCGCAAGCGGCACGGACGCGACCCCGAGGACCCGTCGCCCGGCGGCTGGTGGGGATGGACCTGGCGCTTCGTCCTGACCTTCCAGTTCGTGGTCCTGGCCCGGATCCTCTTTCGAGCGCCGGACCTCGGGACCGCCTGGGCGTTCGCGGAGGGGCTCCTGCACCCCTCGGCGGTGTTCCCCAGGTTCGCCCCGCTGGCGTGGGCCGCCCTCGCCGTGGGGTACGCCATCCACTTCACGCCCATCCGGTGGCAGTCCGAGGTCGAGGACTGGTTCCGGAGCGCCGGGCCCGTTCGCTGGGCGCTGGTGTTCGCGGTCGTGGCTACAGCCTGCGCCCTCCTGGGCACGGGAGAGCAGCTTGCCTTCATCTACTACCAGTTCTGACGCCGGCCCCGACGTCCCGATCCGCCGCCGGGAACTCGGGCGCTTCGCGATCTTCCTCGCCCTCCTCGCCACGATGGCCCTGGCCACCTGGATCCACCCGGTCCTGGGTCCGATGCGGCCCTGGGTGCCCGGCGAGCCCATCCCGCTCCTCCACCTCCTGGTTCCGGACCGCGAGACCGTCGAGGAGGACGCCTGGGGAGAGATCCGCACGGTCCACGAGGCTCCCCCGGCACCGTCCGTCTCGCTGGAGGCCCCGGCCCCCGTTTCGCGCCTGCCCGTGCGCCCCCCGGCCGTCCCGACGCCCCTCGACGTCCCGCCCGGCGCACTGGACCACTGGTTCGAGGCCCTGTCTCACGCCGAAGCTGGCGAGCCGGGCCGGGTGGTCCGGACGTGCCACTGGGGGGACTCCACCATTGCGGCGGACGGGATCACCAGCCGCGTCCGCAGCCGCCTGCAGGCCCGCTTCGGGGACGGCGGCCCCGGGTTCCTCGCCCTGAAGGTGGATCCACGGTGGCAGTCGCGGCCGGGTGTCGCCCGCTGGGTGAAGGGGGACTGGAGCGCCCTGGAGATCACCTTCGGGGGCGCCGAGGAGCGCCGGTACGGGCTCGCCGGCGTCGTGAGCACCGCCACCGGCGAGGGCACGGCCACGCTGGGGGGCATCGAGGTGGACGGCATCCGCCAGCCCCTGCACCGCTTCGACGTCTTCTACCAGCGTCAGCCGGGCGGAGGCACGCTGTCCCTGTCCCCCAAGGGCGCCCCAGGCGCTCGGATCTCGACGGCTTCGGACCGGGTGAGGGACGCGTTCCGGGAGCTTCGCTCCGAGGCAGGGTCCTCGTTTCTGTTCCTCAAGGCCGTGGGCGACGGCCCGGTGACCGTGTACGGGGTGGCCCTCGAGACGGCAGGCCCGGGCGTCACCTGGGAGACCTTCGGAGTGGCCGGGGCGTCCGTGGGGTCCATGCTGGCCCGGCAGGCCTCGTGGCACCTCCGTGCGCAGATCCAGCGCCGGAGCCCGGACCTCATCGTCTACCAGACCGGAGGCAACGAGCTGGAGTACCCCGGGCTGAAGGTGGACGGGGGCGCCGCCTTCCGCACGCCCTACCTCCAGGTGCTCTCGAACCTCGAGGCCGGCGTGCCCGAGGCGTCCTGCCTCGTGATCGGTCCCCTGGACCAGGCCCGGCGGGAACGGGGCAAGGTCGTGAGCAAGCCCAACCTGGAGATCATGATCCGGGTCCAGCAGGAAGCGGCCCGGGAGGCGGGGTGCGCGTTCTGGGACGCTCGTCACGCCATGGGCGGGGAAGGGGCCTTCGCCCGTTGGCTCGAGCACGAGCCGCGGGTGGCCTGGACCGACCTCATCCACCTCACGAGCGCGGGCCTGGATCTGGTGGGCGACTCCCTCGCGGACGCGCTGCTCGACGCCTACGACACCTGGAAGCAGGAGCAGGTGGCTCCGGATCCCTTGCCGTAGCGCGCGGCCCTCGTCAGGAACGCATGGCCAGGAGGGCGGCCAGGAACCGATCCGCCACCAGCGCGTACCCGGTCGGCGTGAAGTGGATGAGATCGGACGCGGCCAGCGGCGGATCGTGGAGGCGCCAGGCCACCATCGAGCCCGGCCCGCCCGTGGCCGCCTGCCAGTCCCAGAAGGCGCACCCCCAAAGGGGTGCCACCTCGCGCTGGACCGTGGCCACCCGTTCGGTCCGATCCCACACCGCGTACCGGTCCTGGGAGAGCTTCACGCCTCGGTCCGAGGGGCCGACGAGGATGCATGGGATCTCCGGGGAGAGCACCGCCCGCAGCCGGGCCAGCACGGCTTCGAGCTCCCTCCGGTAGGCCGCCTCCTCCCAGCGGGAGTCGTTGGCCTCGTTGGTCCCGTAGGCCAGGACCACGAGGTCCGGATCGAGGGCCGCCAGGCCCTGGGCCGCCATGCTCGGCTCCCACGTGAGCCAGGAACTCGCGGTCTCGCCCCGGACGCCCAGCGCGTCCACGATCGCGCCTCCCCCCTCCCGCTCCATGGACACGCCGAAGATCCGCACCTCGCCGTCGCCCGAGGGCGCGAGCACGAGCCGATGGGGGCCGTCCGGAACCTCCACCCGGATCCGTTGAAGGGTCGGGCAAGGGGCCACCGTGGACACCGCACGCTCCGGGGCCTGGTCCACCTGGATCCGCAGCGTGCCCCCCCCGGGCTGGCCGAGGGCGAACACCTCGAAGCGGGACACGCGACGCCCCTGCGCGTTGGTGTGCGTGGTCTCCACCCAGCCGAAATCCTGGGGATCCGAGCTCGACACGCTGACGCCCGCGAGCCCCAGGAGGCCGTCTCCGCGCCCTGACGACCGGCTGGCCCAGTCCCCGAACCAACCCTCGCTGCGGCAGAGGTTCACGTCCTGTCCGCGGTATCCGGCGAAGGGTGCGGCCGGCAGCACGAACCCGTGACCCAGGTCGCCCCAGCGATCCTGGAGCACGCGCCGGATGCGGCCGGTCCAGTGGTCGCCCTCGGTGTGGGACGCCCCGTAGAACGTCAGGCGTACGCGTTGGCCCCCGTCGCCCCGTCGGATCACGTGGGAGATGCGGGCCAGCACCTCGCTTTGGCCCTCGAGGGGCTGCAGGGGGAGGGCCTCGGGTCGAGCCCCGGGCAGGGCCGCCGCGTCCACCTGCCGATCGCGGATCAGGACTTGGGGCATGGCGGTTGGATCCGGTGGTACGACCTTGACGATCCCGGATCGGCGAGGTCTGCTCTCCGGGCGTTGGACTGCGGTACGCGCTCTCGCCTCCTCGCAGGTCAGGTTTCCGGGGCCGTCCGCCTCGGGCACCTGGAGGACCACCGGTGCCACCGTCTCCACCAGGGGCGAGGGCCTGGCCGGCAGGCCGGAGGCGGCGACCAGGACGGCAGTCAGCGGGACGAGGCGCATACCCAGGGCTCCTCGACCTTCATAGCCCGCACGCCTCGTGCGGGGACAGGCATCGCTGGGACGGTCCGCACGCCGGGCAGGCGATAGGATCGACCTGGAGCACCGATGCCTGTCCAGAACGACGAGCCATTCATCCAGCGTGTCGAGAGCCTCATCGAACCGGGGGAGGTCTGCGACCTCTTCTTCATCCAGCGTTTCAAGAAGCTCATGCCGAACGTGCTCTTCAAGAGGCTGCTCTACGAGACCTCACGAAGATACCCCCAGATCGGCTTCGTCATCGAACCCTACAGCCTCTTCCTCTTCTTCCGCCTGAAGGACCTGGATAGGGCGAAATCCCTCCTCCCGGCGCGCTACGAGCTCGTGAAGTCGCGAATCGTGGAGGGGGACGAACCGGACCATTACCACGGGATGGGCATCTTCAACACGAGGGGCAGCACCTTCTGGGGCACACGCCTCGAATCCTACCTCATCGCTCGAGACAAGGAGACCGGGCTGGTTTCCTGGATCTTCATCGACATCTTCAGCAATACCCTCATCGCCCTGCCCAAGGCGGGGGTGGCCGACCCGAACAGCCACGGGGCGGTCTACACCACCAGCTCCAAGGGCGATTTCTTCGTGAACATCGCGGAGGACGGGACGGGGCGGCGCCTCAAGCTCAGGGGCACGCTGTCCAGAGGCCAGAGGAAGGTCCCGGACAAGCCTTTGTGGATCGGGGGGAACACGTCCATCGCCTACACGGAGAAGCTCTCCGGGGGCGACGAGACGCCCTTCGCGGTGATCTTCGACCCGGCGGAGGTCGCCACGGCCCTGGAGATCCCCGTGGAGGACGTGAAGCTCGAGGAGAACGGCCTCATGCCGGGCCTGGCCGAGCCGGAGCTCTGCAAGGTCCTGTGCTTCCCCTTCGCCCAGCACTACATCGCGGACAGCCCGGGGTGCAGGACCTTCGTCAAGGACGAGGAGGACATGGTCGCCAAGGTCCACGCGATTGCAGAGCGCACGCAGATGGAGACCTTTTCCACGAGGGGCGTCAAGAGGCTCTTCCTGGCGGGCTTCCTCCTTTTCGCTCTCCTGAGCCTCGGTGTCCTGGCCGCCCTCATCGCGGTCCTGGTCTCTTGAGCCAGCCTTTCATGAAGACGAACCGGAGTCGCCTTGACCAAGGATGAATACGACGCTTTCGTGAGGAAGACGGAATCCCTGGTGAAGCCGGTGGACTCGACGGCCATCAGCTTCCTCGGGGCCTTCAACAAGTTCCTCCCCATCAAGACACAGCGGAGCATCATGGAGAAGGGGAGCCGAAGCATCCCCTACATGGGCTTCATCGTGGACCCGTACTGTTTCTTCCTCTCCTATCCCGTCACCGACAGGACAGTCGCCCAGGCGATGCTCCCCGAGGGCTACGAGCTGGCAGACACCTCGATCTTCGAGGACGAGGCGAAGCAGCCCACGGTCATCATCAGCGCCTTCTCCGTCCGCACCTCCGTCTTCACGGGGATGCGGCTGGAGTGCTACCTCATCGCGCGGAACCGGGCGACGGGCCGCGTGGCCTGGATCATCACCGACTACGAGACCAACACGCTCAGCAACGATCCAAAGAACGGCTTCTGCGGCTATTCCTGCGATCCAGCCTTCTTCACCACGACGCCCTACGGTGAGATCTCGGCGGAGGCGGTCAACGAGAAGACCCAGAACCGCTACTCGGTGCGGGCGGACCTTACCGGCGGCCGGATGAGGGAGCTCGACCAGGCTCTCTGGGTGGAGGGGAACATGGCCGTGGACTACGGCGGGAGGCTCAAGGACCCCTCCTCGGCTCCCTTCAGCCTCCTCTTTGACCCCGTCCTCATGAAGGAGGCCCTGGAGATCCCCCTGGATGGAGTGAAGATTGTCGAGAACACGCTCATGAAGGGCATCATAGACGGCGCCCATCCTTCCTGCGCGGCCTGCTTCCCCTACGCCCAGCACTTCGTCATCCGGCAGGACCTCGGAGATCAGGTCATCGCCACTTCGGAGGATCTCCTGGCCCAGGTGGGCACCTTCATGGGGAGGAAGGGCTTCAAGACCATGAGGGGCCAGGACATCACCAGGCCGCTCTTTTGCGGCATGGTGGCTTCCTCCGTCCTCAACGCGGCCATCATCGCGACCCTCCTCGTCAAGATCCTGTTCTTCTGACAGAGCCCGTCCGCCTCAGGATGGCGCCTGCGGCGAGGCGGCCCGTCAGGATGGCCACGGGGACCCCGGAGGGGCTGTAGCTCCACTGGCCTGCCTTGAGGACGCGGGGGATTCCGGTGCGGACGGCAGACACGACCGCGGTCAGGCTCGAGGCGACGGGCGGTTTGTCCTCGAGGCTCCAACCGGTGATGGCCCCGGCAGCGGTATTGAAGCGCTTCAGAAGGCTCTGGGGCGTCGCGGGCACCATGAAGAGGAGCTTCGACAGGAGCCCGGGGTAGGGGGAGCCGTGCAAGGTCTCCAGCATGGCCTGGGCGGCGACGTCGCGCAGTTCGCCTTCGATTCCCCGGCGCGCGGCCAGCTCCCAGAACTCGCCGTCGCAGAGGATGCTCACGACAAGGCCCGTCTTTCCCGCTGGGGCCAGGGAGGGATCCTTCAGGACCGGAATCGAAATCTCGTAGGAGGAACGCGCGCACAGGTCCTCGATCCATCCGATGAGGTCGCCGATGGGCACTTCGTCGAAGCCCGCCTTGATGCGTTCGAGCCTCCCGCGGTGGATGTCGCCCAGGCCCTCCGTCTGGGGGGTGTGGATGAAGTGGCCATGGGAGATGCGCCTGAAGGACTCAGGGGGTTCATCGACGGCGAGGAAGAGGCTCAAGACCGACTCTCCCGCACGTGCGGAGGCAAAGGCCTGCTGCTCGCTCTGGATCCGCCGGAGGACGCCTGTGGGCAGACCGCTCCGGTCCAAGCGTGCGTACAGGGAGCGCAGGTCCGCGGCCCAGATGAGGTCGCCATAGGGATGGGTGTTGTTGCTCGAATCGACCAAGGTCCGCAAGGCTGGATGGACTTCCACGACCTCTCGACCGGTCTGGATGGTGCCGCCCGCCTTCCGGATGAAGTCCGCCAGGGCGGCCGGCAGGCGGCCGGTGCCGCCGACCGGGTAGAAGTAGTCCTGGAAGTTCTCGAAGTAGCCAAGGGCGAAGTGCCAGGGCGTGCCCTTGAAGAAATGCTGGCACACCATGTCCTTGAAGGACGGATCGGCCGAGAGGGAGTCCAGGATGCTCTCGATGGAGCGCCGGTCCCTGCCCGTCCGGAGGGCCACGCCCAGGAAGGAGGGAAGCCAGGGGAGGAAGCGGCCGAGGAGGTAGCCTGGATCGGTCGTAGGATTCCTGAACACCGGATTGGGGAGGCGCCTGAGGACGCGGGCCATGCGGCAGGCTGTGTGAACCAAGGGTTCCAGGTCGGCAGCTGCAGTGGCTTGTCCGGGGAAGAGCCGCCCCAGGGAGGAGAGCCACTCGCCGGTGGCACCCTCGTGGTCGAAGTGGACGACCTCGTCGCGGATTCCGGTGGAAACGAGACTCTTCACCAGGGGAAGCTCGATGCCCAGGTCCTCGAGCATGGGGCGGAGGATGCCGGCGTCCCCGAGGGCCCGGGGGCCGGCATCGAAGCTGAACCCTCCGCGCTGGAAGGACTGCACGAGGCCGCCGCACTGTTCGCTCCTCTCGAGCAGGAGGGGTTCGCGGCCGGCGCGGGCCAGGTAGGCCCCGGCGACGAGGCCAGAGAGCCCCGCCCCGACGATGATCGGCCGTCCTTCCCTCATGCCAGGTCGCAGAGCTCCAGGCTCTTGAGCCACACCGGTTCGATCAGGGTCGGGTCGAGGGCGTGGGGGGCGGGCTTCTCCGGCGTGGTGAGGTTGAAGAACTGCCCGGTGACGCCATCCAGTTCTTCTGCCGCAGCGAGGTGGAGGAGGGCCTGGGCCGAGATGGAGGGATCCCGTGCGGAGGAGAGGATGAAGGTCTTCTTCATCCACCGGTAGAGTCGCCCGTTGTTCTCCCCGAGGTGGGATTTCACGTTGCCCGGGTGCATCGCATTGATGGTCACCCGAGAGCCACCCAGGAGTTCCACGAAGCGGGCCATGGTGAGGAGCTGGGCCGTCTTGGCCGCCCCGTAGGACGCGAGGCCCGTGTAGACGTGCCGCTTCCAGCCGAGGTCGTCGAGGTGGACGCCGCCCAGGGCGAAGCGGTGGCCCTCGGAGTTCACGTAGACAATCCGGGCGCGGTCCTCCTTCTTGAGCCTGTCCAGGAGGATCCGGTTCAAGTAGAAGGAGGCCAGGTGGATCACCTGGAAGACGGCCTCGATGCCGTCGGGGGTGAAGGTACGTCGGGTGTGGTAGACCCCGGCATTGTGGATGAGGATGTCGATGGGTTCCTTCAGGGCGAGCAAGGCCTCGGCGCATTCCCGGGTCCGGGCGAGGGAGGAGAAGTCGGTGAGGAGGGTCCTGACCTCCGTGCCGTGGCGGTCTCGGAGCTCTTCTTCCAAGGCCCTGGACTTGTCGGCGTTCCGGTTGCAGCAGACAAGGGAGGCCCCCCGCGAGGCGAAGAGCCGTGCGGTCTCCAGGCCGATGCCCGAGGTGGCCCCGGTGATGACCGTCGTCTTGCCCGCCAGGTCGGCTTCGCAGGAGGCGGGGGAGCGCTTCTCGTTGCGGAGGAAATCGGCCATGTCCCGCACACTGTACTTGGGGACGTACCTGAGGAAGCCCATCAGCCGAAGGCCCTCCGCATGAAGAAGCGATACACCCTGGCCAGGAAGGGGATGTTGTCCCAGATGTCGCCCCACAGGTCGAAGTAGTCGCGCTGCTCCGCCACCTTGCCGTCCCGGAGGACGAGCCTGCTCGTCCCGTAGACCGAGGATTCCGGGAACTTCCAGTAGGAGATGACCATCTCCCACTCGAGGAAGGCGACGTCCCCCTCCATGACGGCGTTGTGGATGAGGAACCTGAGCTTGCGAGAGCGTTTCGCCAGCCGCCTGGTCATCGCGGCGAAGCGCTCCTGGCCGCGGATCTCCTGGACGGCGTCCCGGAACCGGATGTCCTCGGCGTAGTACGGCAGCATGGAACTCCAGTCGATGCCGCCGCTCGGGGCGTAGATGTCGCGCCAGAGTGACTTCAGGTGCTCGATGTCCCTGATCCTGAATTCGTCCATGGCGGCCATGGTACATCGGGAGGAACGGTCCAGCAATCTCCCGGCTGTCCTGCCCCCGCACGCGGGGAGAGGGTGGGGAGAGACCCCAGCGCGCGCGTCGCACCCTGGCCCCCCCCCATGCTCCACCCGGCGCTCGATCCTGGCCCGTGGACCGGCGGCTCTGTCCTGAAAAAGAAAGCGTTCTTAGGTCATTTATACGACAGCCTTCGGCGATGTCTTGTACCGGGTGAGGGCCTCCTGTACCGTCGAGGCGTGGGTCTCACCCACCCCCGATCTCTCAACCACGGAGACGCTCATGGACAGAACCCCTCTACTCGCGGTCCTGGCAGGCCTCTCGCTGTTCTTCACGGCGTGCGACGCGACCGATGAAACCGGCGACTCCGAGGCCAACGGCGAGACCGACGACATCCCCTGCCACGACCAGGATGGGGACGGGTACGGGAGTCCAGGAGACTACCGATGCAGGTCGGGAAGCGAGGAAGACTGCGACGACGGCAATGCCGCCGTCTTCCCGGGAGCGGTCGAGATCTGCGACGACCTCGACAACGACTGTGACGGCCTGGTGGACGAGGAGGGCACGATCAACGCCTCGACGTACTACCGGGACGCGGACGAGGACGGGTATGGGGACCCCACGTCCACCACGACCGCCTGTGACATGCCGAGCGGCTACGTGGCCAACGGGGCCGACTGCGACGACCAGAAGGCGGACGTCCACCCAGGCGTCGACGAGTACTGCAACGGGTACGACGACGATTGCGACGGCGAGACCGACGAGGACGACGCCGTGGATACCACGAGCTGGTACGCCGATTCGGACGGCGACCTGTACGGGAATGCCAGCGTGTCGGTGATCGCCTGCAATCCTCCGGACGGCTACGTCGCCGACGCCACCGACTGCGACGACGCCCAGCCGGCCTCCCATCCGGGTGAGGTGGAGGACTGCTGCGATGGCATCGACAACGACTGCAACGGCCTCATCGATCCGGACGACTCGGCCTGCAGGCGTGCGTTGCCCACGGTGACGGAGCCGATGGGTGCCACGTGGTGCGGGGGAAGGCTCTGGGTCAGCAGCCGGGACCAGATGGCCGTCCTCTCCTTCGACGCATCGTTGAAGCCCGGTACGACGTTCTACACGCCAGAAAGCGAGTACATTCACGGCATCACCTGCATGTGGGACGGACTCTGGCTCGTGACGTACCCCAGCGGGAGCATCTACCACTTCGACACGAGCGGCACTTGCGTGGGGATCATCGGGAACCTGGGTGAGTACCGCCAGGGCATGGCCAGCGACGAGACCGGGCTCTTCGTGGTGAACGGGAGCACCGACGCGTCCTCCTACGGGATTCACAAGATCACCACCACCGGCACGGAGCAGGAGTACCTCGAGGTCGAAGCGTTGTACTCGGACCTGGAGTGGGTTTCGGGCGAACTTTGGGCGGTGGCCCCCGACGAGGTGCACGTCTTCAACTTCCGGTCGGGCACGACGCCCGTGGGTTCGTTCGACCTCCCGCTGGCCTCCCCGGTCGCTTGCGCCTACGACGGTGAGTTCGTGTGGTGGATCGGGGAGGGCACGGCCATCCTCGGGTGCCCGGACTGGTGAGCCCTGCCCCAGTGGTCGAACGCTGGCGCGGCGCACGTTCGAGAGCGAGCCCGTTGCATGAGGCGCGTTTCACGTCCGCCGGCTGGAGCCGCAAGGACGTTACGTAGCAGGACCGATGACATCGGAGGTCCGTGACGGGTCCGCTCCCATCCCCCGTGCCTCGCGATCGCCTGCGAGGCCTCAAGCATGCACTCGCCTGGACGCTGACCCTCCTGGCGGTCGCCTGGGCCGCCTGGGCGATCCTGGGTCTGGTGGGCGACCTGGCCTCCCGCCCACCCGGGTATCGGGATTTCCTGCCCCTCTGGCTGGGTGGACGCGCGTTGTTGGACGGCCGGGATCCGACGGACCCGGCGGTGCTGGCCGCCCTGTTCGACGCCACCCGCCCGAGCAGGCCGCCGGGCGCGTTCCTGACCTACTACCCGCAGAGCGCGGCAATGCTCTGCATCCCCTTGAGCCTGCTCGATTTCCGGGTGTTGGGGCGGGGGCTCCAGGCGGCGCTCGGGATCGCGCTGCTCGCCGGGCCTGCCCTGGCGGCCGCGTCCACGAACCGGGGCATGCGCCTCGTGGCCGCGATGGCCGTGGCAGCCGGCATCGCGGCCTCGCTCCCGATCGCATGGGTCGTGGTCAACATGGGGCAGTGCAACGCGATCATGGTGCTGCTGACCGGGTTGGGCATCTGGGCGCTGGCCCGCGATCGGCCCGTCGTGGGGGGCCTCGCCATCGGGCTCGGCATCGCGCTCAAGCTGTTCCCGGTCGTGCTCCTGGTCCCGGCGATCCTGGGGCGACGCTGGAGGCTGGTCGCCATCGCCCTG
The DNA here is from genome assembly GCA_016927815.1 of Deltaproteobacteria bacterium. Lineage (GTDB taxonomy): Bacteria > Myxococcota_A > UBA796 > UBA796 > JAFGLY01 > JAFGLY01. The sequence goes on from JAFGLY010000052.1 coordinate 23,058, forward strand.
ACCCTGCCGATCCTGGTGTTCCTGTCGTCGCTCCCGCTCTACGCCGGCCCGTGGGCGGGCTCGCCGATGGGCTCCGATGCGCTCTCGTGGCTGGTTCAACCCCTGCGCCCCCAGTGGAGCCCGGACGTCTCCCCCCTGGTCCGCGCCCTGTGGCATGCCCGCCTGTGGGTGCCGGGTGGGCTGGCGGTCGGGCTCACCGCGTGGGGGACGCTGAGGCGCGAACCCAAGGCGCTCGCGCCCCTGGCGGCGCTCTGGCTGGCCTGGATCAGCGCCACCATCATTGCGAGCCAGGCCCCCCACTACGCGATCCTGCTCCTGCCGGCGGTGGGCTGGATCGTGGGGTGGTCGCCGTCGGCGAGGCGCCCCTGGCTGGCGGGCGCCGCACTGCTCCTGCTGGCCGTGGCGGCCTGGCAGGGGGGCATCTTCGTCGGGCACCGTGCTCGGACCCTGCAGTGGCTGCCGGTCAGCTTCGCCGTGGTGCTCGGGTGTGCGGCGGGGGTGGTGGACCGACTGCTGCCCGCGAGGCGCGGCTCGAACGGAACGACACGACGAGGGACATCCGGGGCCTGACGGTGGTGGATGGCGGAAGGAGGATCAGCCGGTCCCGGGCACGAGGTCGAAGTCCCCAGATAGCACCCGGTCGAGGCGACCCGTGCGCCAGCCGCGCACGAGGTCGCGCACGAGGGGGGCCGGCTCCTCCCGGTAGCGCCGGACGATGACGGGCTCGCCACGCCTCGCTTCGGCCAGCGCGGCGTCCGCCTGGGCGAGTACCCGTGCCCGGTCTCCGTCCGGCCCGGCCGGCCGGGGCGCGACGGTCACCCGCACGGACGTCTTCCGGACCGTCCGCCCCTCCCCGCACTCGTGCACGTGCAGGCCGTGCTCGCTGGCGAGCAGGCGCCGCGCCCCGAACCCCGAGACCGCCGCGACCCACCGCGTCGGGTCGTCGCATAGCACGGTCAGGTTCATCCGGCGCGCGGCGGCCCAGCCCGTGTACATGCCGACCAAGGCCCCGGCGAACTCGGCGAGGGACTGGCCGTCGCGGTCGACCGCGATGAAGGCGTCGGCGGGGCTCCGGGTGGCCAGGTCGTCCACCGCCGCCTCGAGCAGCAGGATCTGCACCGCCAGCCGGGCAACCAGGTCCTGGTGCGCCCGGCCCTGCGAGCGTCCGCGGCGCAAACGCTCGAGCAGGCCGCTCGCCGTGCTCAGGCCCACCTGCACGCGGTCGCGGTACTCGAACTCGGCGAGCTGGGCATAGCGCCCGGGATCGTCCCAGAATCCCGGCTGCTGGGTGGCTGCGAGGCCCGCGTCCCGGGCCCGTCGCCAGTCCTCGTCCTCGACGACGCCCTGCAGCAGGGCGACGTGGTCGGCCAGTACCGCCGCCGCCTCGGCTCCGGCTCGCGGGCGCCAGGCCACGGCCCGGGGATCGCTCCCGTGCCGATCGAGCTCGGAGGCCTCGTCGGCGTCGGCCTGAACGCCCTTGGCGTCGGGGTCGACGAAGTCCACCCTGAGCGCTTCGCCGTCGGCCCGCACGAACAGGAACTGCTCGCCCGAGGGCACCCGGTGCTCCACCAGGGTGCGGGCCAGCGGGGCCAGGAGGAGGCTCTCGATGGCGCGCTTGAGCGGCCGGGCGCCCAGGTGGGGGGTGAAGCCCTTCTCCAGCAGGAGGTCGAGGGCGGCCGCGTCCCACTCCACCGCCCACCCCCGGTGCCTGAGGCCGCGACGTTCGAACGCGTCGTGGAGCTCCTTGTCGAGGATGCGTCGCATGGTGGCCCGGGGCAGCGGACGGAAGACCACCACCCGGTCCAGCCGGTTGAGGAACTCGGGGCGGAAGGCGTCCTCGATGGCCTTGTGCGTCGCACGCGGGCCGAAGGCCGGGGTCGAGGCACCGAACCCGACCCCGTGATCCACCTGCACCTTCGAGCCGAGGTTGGTGGTGAGCACCACGATGGCGTTCCGGAAGTCGGCCACCCGGCCCTGGGCGTCGGTGAGCCTCCCGTCGTCGAACACCTGGAGGAAGAGGTCCCACACGCGGGGGTGGGCCTTCTCGAACTCGTCGAGCAGGACCACGCTGAACGGCTGACGGCGGATCCACTGCACCAGCGCGCCGTCGGGGACGTCGTTGCTGCTGCCGATGATGGCATGGAGCCCATCGGGCGTCTGCTGCTCGCTCATGTCGAGGCGGACGAGCCGCTCCTCAGACCCGAACAGCAGCTCGGCCAGCGCCTTGGCGAGCTGGGTCTTGCCGGTGCCCGTGGGACCGGCGAACAGGAAGACGCCCAGCGGCCGGTGGGGGTCGGTCACGCCGGCCTTGACCATGGCGACGCGGTCGACGATGCAGCCCACCGCCTCGTCCTGTCCCATCACGCGTGCGTCCAGGAACGCCCTCACCGCCGCGAGATCCAGCCGCTCGCTCTCGTCGAGGATCGACGGCGGCAGGCCCGTGAGGCTGGACAGACTGGCGAGCAGGTCGGGGCGACCCAGCCGACGGGGCGCGCCCTCCACGGTCTCGACCCGTGTCCCCGCCGCCTGGAGCAGGGAGAGGACGTTGCCGGGCGGCAGGTCGCGCGTGAGGAACTGCGAGGCGAGCTGCCACGCCTCCTGGGCGACCGTCGCGTCGACGACGCTGCCTGCCTCGCCCCAGGCCACGGCCAGCGCCAGGGTGTCCGCCCGATCGAGGGGTTGCACCCGCAGGACCTCGACGGCGGTGCGTAGGCCGGGTTTCTCGAGCGCCAGGCGCGACCACGCGCCCGCCTCGCACTCGCCGAGCACCACGAGGGCGCCGCTACGGACCCGGGGCAGCAGGAAGTCGAGCACGCCGTGACGGCTGTGCTCGTGCAGGCCGGCCCAGGACAGGACGTGGACGTCGCCGACGACCCACAGCACGCGGCGATTCGACAGCGCCTGTTCCAGGGTCCTCAAGCGCTCCTCGAAGCTCCCGACGTAGATGCGTCCGGCCATCAACTCGGCCGCACCGGCCTCGAAGACGACCCAACCGCTAGCCGCGAGGCGACGACACGCCTCGCGCACGAGCGACGTCTTGCCGACGCCGGGCTCGCCGACCACCACGACCGAACGGCGCGGCGTGGACAGGACCGCGTCGAGGACGGCCTGTGCCGCACGCTCGAGCGCGGGGTGCCGGATGACCTCGGGGTACGGACTGCTCTGCTGCCAGACCTGGCCCACCTCCTTGAGCGTGGCCAGGTCGATCGAGCGCCGGAGGGCCGCCTGCAGGACGGGGCGGAGGAGGGCGGCCTCTCGGCTGTCGAGCACGGCCGCGACCTTCTCCGCGATGCACAAGGCGGCGTAGGGACACGCCTCCAGCGCCTCAGCGTCGGGCACGGGCTCGCCGGCGTCGAGACGCAGTCGTACGAAGTCCCCGAAGATCGCGTGCCACGGCTCCTCGGCCCAGTGCCCGTCCAGGCGGGCGAGCAGCTCCGGCAAGAGCGGCGCGGGCGCCGGGGTCCAGGCGTGCAGCACACGCAGACGAAAGTACCGGTTCCACGGATGGAAGCGGTTGATCGCGTCGAGCAGGCGCTCGCGCACCTCCGGGTCGGGCGGGCGCAGGGTCAACGCGCCCAGCGCGGCCAGTGCAGGCAGCAACTCGTCGCCGTGGGCGGCGCCGAGGAGATCCGACGCGCTCGTCGGAGCGTCGGCGAGCGTGCGGGCGACCTCCTGGAATGCCGGGTCCCGCTCGAGGGACGCAGGGCTCGGGGCCTCCTCGTACGGGTCCTTGACCGCCCGGCCGCCAGCCACGATCGGGTCCACGTCAGGAGTCGGATCCGTCTCGGGAGGCGACGGGCGCGACGGGGGCGGCTCGGCCGCCGAGCGGTGGTACCGTGTCCAAGCCGCCACGGCACCCATGACCGCGAGGAGGAACAGGAGCAGGGCGACGAAGGAGGACAACGAACCGGTACCCGAGAGGGGAGGAGGGTCCGTAACCGAGCGGGAGTGGGCAACCCATGGGGATCCTCAGCGTGATCGGGCTGTGCCCGCAGCCCAGGAGGCGGGCACGGGGAACGATCCCCCCGACCCCCACCCGTCGGAACGCCCCAGGTACACCCCCCCGGGGCCCGCCGGCCACCCCGCCGGCCCGGAACCTCTCCACGCGCCGTCCCTCGTCCGCCTCCTGGACCTCACCGCCTCCGGATGCGGCTTGCTCGCTGCCTCAAGAGGCCGTAAAGTCCTGGAACCGATCGGGGAAGGCGTCCCGGAGGGCGGCGAGCCCCGCGACATCGCGGGCGCCGAGGGTTGCGGACGCCTTGACCTCGATCCCGACGAGGCGGCCCGCGCGGTGCTTCCAGGAGAAGGTCCACTTCGTGGCCCCCGTGCACGCGGTAGTGGAAGGCATCCGGCCGCGCGCGAGAGGGAGCATGGGACGGATGAACGCTGCATTGGTAGACCTCCTGCCTGGCCCTTCGTGCCGAGGCACTCGGGGTGGGTAGGAGGCCCCCTTTCGAACCGTGCGTGCGGATTTCCCGCACACGGCTCACGGGTGAGGTCTCGGGTCGAGGCATTACGCAGCTCCCGGGTAGCGGACTTCACCCGTTCCCACGCCGTCCACAGGATGTCACCCCGGTGGATGCGGTCATACAAGGCATGGAAACGGCGCCCCGGCGACCGCTTGGCCGCGACCCACAGCCGGCGTTGGAGATGGCGCACTTTGGCGTCGTCCGAGGGGACAACGGGGGAATTGGACCGGCTCTGATGCCCGGCCATGCCCTCGCGCGTAGCTCCGCTTCCGACATCCTCACCGTAGGGGCCCTTCCCTCCGCCGGCGTTCTGCCGCACCGGCATCGACGGTACTACGACCCCCTCGGACTCCCGCTGCACGGCGGACGACTTCGCCATCGGCCTATACGTCGCGCCTCGCCCCGACTCGGGCTGTGCAGACGGGCCTCTCCTGTTCCGCACCTCTCCTTGCACACGTGCCGCCGCCACTACCCCGGGGGAATCCGTCGAGCGCTCCGGAACATGCTCGCCGGACATGGCCTTCGCCGTGACATGAGCGGCTCGGCTTCCCCGTTGTTCATCTGTCGAGGCTGCAGCGTTCACTTCATGTTGCGGCCCGCGTGCTCGCTCCCTCCGAAGAGGCTCTTGACGCCCCGCTCGGGCCACCGGGGTCTCCCCCGATGCCTGGGGCCTGCTACCCGGCGCTCCGACGCCTACCGGGGCGGGACTCCCACCCGCTGGAGATGTGCAGCCAGACCACGCCTCGCCCCCGAAGGGCAGCAGGAGCTGGACGTCGTCGTCAGGACGCACCATGAAGGGACTGTAGCTCCGGTCTGGTACGAGGGGCGAGGAGCCGGAGGAGCGAGGAGAGAGGGACCGAGGCCTGGACGGGCGGTCCTGGAAGGGACGAGGGGCTGGGGACGGAAGCAGGAGGCGCACCCGGGGCCCTCGCCGACGGGACCGACCGCCCACCGCCACCTCGCCGCGGCGCTGGCACGCCTCGAACCGACCCTCTACGCGGGTCTGGGACTGGAGGCCGCCGCGCTCCTCGCGAGCCTGGATCGGGGCGCGGCCCCGGCCGTCCGCGCCTGGCACGACGCCGTCCTCGGCCGGATCCCAGAGAGCCACCACGCGACCCTGCTCGCCCGTCCGGACCTGGCGGACCTCGCCTGATCCGGGTCCAAGTCAACAGCCGTTCCCCCCGGCGCCACTTGCAGATCGACCGTTCCGGGCGGAGTCTTCCATGTGCAGCGTCACGCCCCTCCTGCTCCTGCCGGTCCTGGGCTGCGGGCCCGACGGGGATCGCGACGACACCGCAGCTGCGGACCAGCCCCCCTGGGCGGGCTGGGAGGCCGAGTGGTTCCCCTGCTCGCTGTACGAGGGGGAGGACGACGGGCTGGCGGAGTGCTCGGCCACGACCATGCCGCTGCGCTGGGACGACCCTGACGACGACCGCACCATCGAGATCTGGGCCAAGCGGCTGCCCGCGCCCGAGGGCACCGATCGGCAGATCTGGCTGCTCGACGGCGGTCCGGGGGCCTCGGGCCTGTGGGACTTCGGCGCGCGCATGGCGTACGTCCAGGCGCGTGACCCCAACGCCACCCTCTACACGCTCGACCACCGGGGCACCGGGTACTCCGAGCGGCTGGGCTGCGACGCGGAGGCCCCAGGCTCCAGCTCCGGGACGTCGATCGCGAGCGGCGAGTATCCGGACTGCATCGCGCAGATCCAGGAGGACCTCGGCGATCGGCTCGAGGCCTACACGAGCACCCAGTCCAGCCACGACCTCGCGGCCTACGTCGAGGCCACGCGCGAGGCGGGCGTCCCGGTGTTCGTCTGGGGTGGCTCCTACGGCTCCTACTGGGCCCAGCGCTACCTGGCGGTGGCCCCCGAGCAGGCCGACGGCGCGATCGTCGAGGGGATCATCCCCATCGACGGCACCTTGATCCTGTCGGAGCCCTACACCGACCTGGCCGCCATGGTTCTCTTCGGCCGCTGCGCCGAGGACGCGACTTGTGCTGCGCGGCTGGGCGAGGATCCCTGGGGCCGGCTGGCGGATGTGCTCGCGCGAATGGAGGCGGGGCACTGCACGTCGTCCGGGCTGTCCGCCAGCCTCGTCCGCGCCCTGTTCGCCTACCTGATGTACTCCCGCGCCGGGATGTCGGTGATCCCGGCCGCCACGTGGCGGCTCGACCGGTGCGAGGAGGCCGACGAGGACGCCATCGTGCACCTGTACTACGCCCTCTTCGGCGACGGGGGGGCCTGGGACATCGAGGCCTACTCCATCCTCCTGCAGCACCACGTCGGCTTCTCGGAGATCTGGGACCACCCCGACTTCGAGGGGGTCGACCTGGATGCCTGGTACGACGATCTGTACGCGGAGGCCCTGGTGGTGAAGGGCTACGGCCACACCAAGGTCGAGATCTACGAGCAGTGGCCCCGCTACGCGGACCCCGACTGGGACGATCGCTGGCCCGAGACGGACACGCCCATGCTCATGCTGCAGGGGGAACTGGACCCCGTCACGCCCCACGCCCTGGCCCTGGCCGTCCCCGAGCACCTGGACGGCGCGCACCAGCACTTCGTGACCTTCCCCCACTCGGCCCACGGCAGCAGCTTCGACTCTCCGGTGGACGGCGGCGACGAGCCCTGCGGGTTCCAAATGGTGCAGGGGTTCCTCGCCGACCCCACGGCCCCTCCGGAAACCGCCTGCGTGGAGCGCACGCTTCCGGTGGACTTCGACCCGGGCGCGGCCTACGCCGACTACTGGTTCGGGACCGAGGCGATCTGGGACTGAATCCGCCTGCCCGCGCTCCTCGTCGAGCGAGGGGCATAGGCCCGATGAACGACTCCTGGAGGGACTGTCGCTCCGGTCTGGTGCGAGGGTCAGGGAGCAGGAGGAGCGAGGAGAGAGGAAGCGGGGCCTGGACGGACAGTGCCTGGGCGGTCCGGCCCGCACGGGCGCGGTCGCAGAGCAGGACCAGGTGGATGTGGGTGTCCGAGCCTCGAAACGCGACAAGACCCGAAGCCTCGGCGATCGCGTGGACGGCGCGGGCAAGGGGAGGCCTGGAGTCGTAGCGGCACAGGCGTTCGAGGCCCTGGCGGTCGAAGGGTGCCACCCGGACGCCTGCGTGGAGGTCGTCCGCGACTCCGTGTTGTAGCCGTCGCAGGCGGCGCAGCGCGGAGGGAGCAGGAACGTGCGGCCCGCGTGGACTTGCAGGCGGCCGGTCCGCGTGCGGGGGCCTGCCGGCCCGCACGGCGTCCCAAGGCCGCGACCCCGGCGAGGCTGGCCTGCTCGAGGAGGACCTGGGCGTCGTTGGGGTCGTCACCTCCTTCGCCCTCGCCGAAGCCCATGTGGTCGAGGAAGCGTTCGCAGGCGTCCGCGAGTTGGACGACGAGGTCCTCGACGTCGTGGGTGGTGGGCCCCCGGACGGAGCGGAAGGCGGGATCCGGTCCTCGGGGGGTGGCCCCTGGGCCGAGGACCCAGGCACCGTCCGGGACGAGGATGTGGAAGTGGACGTTCAGGTTCAGCGCGCTGCCGAACCTCTGGAGGATGGTGACGGCGCCGCAACGGGCCTGCCGGGGCGCGCGGGCACGGCCCCGGTACGGCCGTCACGCGGCCATATCTCCCGGAGATGACCCCATCCCTCCGAGTTCTGGCCGCGATCGGGGTTCCCCGTCGGCAGGGCGGAACGGCGGTCGCCCCCTCGGCGCGGTCGGCCCCGCCGCCGGAGGAGCGCGAGCAGCGGGATGAGCCAGCCCGCGCCGGACGCGGCGGTACCACCCGACGTGCACCCGCATCCGTCCCCTCCGGGCGCCGCCTCCGGACCGGTGTCGCCCGAGGTGTCGCCGGGAATGGCAGGACCGTCGAGGAAGGCGACGAACGCGTCGGTGTCGCCCGCGGGGGCGACGCTGGTCGCGGGGAAGTCGGCCGACGCGGTGGTCCCCACCAGCACGAGATCACCATCGTGAGCAGGTGCGAGGGCCGTCCCCTCGTCGAGGTCCGAACCACCCAGGTAGCTGCCGAACGCCGCCGCCGAGAGGTCCGGATCCAGCACCACCAGGAAGGCGTCGCCCAGCCCGGCGTGGGCCTGGGACCAGGCCCCACCACCCACCGGGAAGCCGGCCTCGGAGGTGGTGGTGCCCGAGACGGCGACGTACCCGTCGTCGCGGATGGCCAGGGTCCCGGGGGTCTCGTCGCCGTCTCCCCCCACGAAGGTCGAGGCTGTCAGCCGCGTGCCCTCCGGATCGAGCCGCGCCACGAACACGTCCGTCCGCCCGTCGAGCGTCGTGTCGAGGGCGCCGTCGGTCGTGGGGAAGGTCGACCCCTCCCCGGGATCGAAGGCCAGTCCCGTGGCCAGGACGCTGCCGTCGCCGTCGACCGCCACGCTGTGGACGGCATCGAAGAACGCGCCGCCCAGGAACGTGGAGAAGCGGAGCTCGCGCGTGGACGGGCGGTACCGGAGCACGAAGCCCGTGGTCTGGCCGGGGCGGGTGACCTGGTACGCCCCCGGCGTGGTGGGGAACTCCACGGACGTGGTCCAGCCCCCCACGATCCGGTCGCCGTCCGGATCGATCGCGACGGAGAGCGCCTCCTCGGCGCCCGACCCTCCCCAGAAGGCCGCGTCGGTCAGGGCGGTGCCGTCGGAGGCGAGCTCGGCCAGGAGTGCGACCCCGTGCTCGGCCGGGACCGGGCCGCCCACCGTAGGGAAGTCGTGGGAGTCGGTCCGGCCCACCACGACCACGCGCCCGTCTGCGTCCACGGCGACGTCTCCGGCCGTCTCGGGCCCGGTGCCACCCAGGTACGTGCCAAAGACCAGGTCCGACCCGCTCGCCTCCAGCCGGAGCACGAACAGGTCGGGCTGGTAGGTGGTCCCGTCGCCGTTGAGGAGCGTACGGAAGGCGCCGGCCGTGACGGGGAAGTCCGAGGACCACGTACTGCCGTGCACGACGACGTCCCCGTCGCCGGTGGCGGCGACCGCGGTGACCAGGTCGATGCCGGTGCCACCCACGAAGGTCGAGAACGCGATCCCCTCCCCATGGGGCTCGAGCGCCGTCACGAACACGTCCAAGCCCGCGTTGCCCAGGTCCCAGGCACCGGCCGTGACCGGGAAGTCGGTCGAGGAGGTGGTGCCGGCGACCACGACGGTGCCGTCGGGGCGGACCACCACGTCCTCCGCGGTGTCGGTGTACGTCCCCCCGAGGCACCCCGTCCCGCCCGCCGTCCAGCCGTCGTCGAGCAGGAGGGCCCGACCGGTGTGCACGGCCCGGCCCACCAGCCGGCCGTCCTCGAACGCCAGTCGGAGCGGAGCCCCCCCGTCCGCGTCGGGTAGGACCACGGTCTTCCAGGTCCGGGCGTCCCGGACCCACGATCCGGGATCGGCACCGAGCAGGAAGTGCGTGGGGTAGCCGCGATCCCCCACCCCGAGTGGCGGATCCGCGAGGCCGTCGAGCAGCACGTGTCGCGCGCCATCGGGACGGACGAGGGACACCGCGTGGTCGCCGACGATCACCATCCCGGACGGCGATCGGCCGACGAAGCGGATCTCCGGGGGCCACTGGCCCCGGTTCTCGGTGAACCCTCCCTGGAGCAGGAGCACACCGGCCAGGGTGCAAGACACGGACATGGGGATCGCCCTCGCTGGACGTCGATGGACGACGGCCGGGCACAGGATGACGGGTTCCCCCGCCCCTGTCCACCACCGTCCCCTGAGGCCGCCGGTTACCCTCCCGGGGATCCCGGACGGGCGGTCCTGGGAGTGCCGGGCGCCCGGGGATGGGAGCAGGAGGCGCTCCCGTGGCCAGGAGGTGAGGCCAGGAGGAGAGCGTGGTCGGGAGAGGAGGCGGTCAGGAGACCCGGGTCAGGTCGGAACGGGGGAGCGGCACAGGAGGGTCCCGGGCAGCAGCGGCCTCGAGACCGGCGAGGACGTCGAGGGTGGCAGGGGGGAGGACGACGGTGCGCAGGTGCATCAGGCTGCCGCAGTTCGGACAGGCGAAAGGGTCGACCTGAACGCCAGAGGAGGGCCGCCCAGCAGGGCCAGTAGGGAGAGGGCGAGGGGGTGGAGGAGGACAGAGCTGTCGTGCTGCGCTTCGAGCCTGGCGCGGGCAAGGGGAGGCCTGGCGATGGTGCGGCACAGGCGTTCGAGACCGGCCCTGTCGTGTGCGCGGACCCGGACGCCGCCTCGCCCTCAACCAGCGCCTGCTGGTGGAGGTGCGCGTGCCCGGCTCGGGCGCGCCCTGTCCCGTGGCCGCGGTGGTGAAGCGGGTGGGCCACGACGGCGTAGGGGTGGAGTTCCTGCCAGGATGTGGCTTGCATCGTCCCTGTCCCACGCTCGAACTCGCGGTCTCCCTCACACCGAACTGCGGGCTGGAGATCGGGACGTCGGCCAGGGAAAGGAAGGCAGGAACACCTACATGCTCAGCACCGCCTCGAGGAACTCCGTGTTGTCCATGTCGCCGTCCACCACGACCCACTCCAGGTCCTCGTTCAGCAGGTTCAGATCGGGCCAGGCGCCGATGCCCATGGCCAGGAAGAAGCGGCGCTCGGGATCGGTCATCACCGCGACGTGCTCGTTTGGGAACTCCTCGTCCCACGCCTGGACGTCCTCCAGACCCGCCTCGCTCTCGCTGTCGGCGGCGTAGTAGAGCATGGTGATCCACAAGAGCTCTCCGTCCATGACCATGTCGCGCACGGGCTCCCACTCCTCACTGACGTAAACGTCCTCCTGTCCCGCGAGCCAGCCGGCCAAGCTCCGGCAGGGCACGCAGGTGAACGAGGACTGGTCGATGACGATTGGCTTGCCCTGGTGGGCAAAGTCGTAGAGGTCCACCTCCTGACCGAATTGATCGATGCCCATGTAGCGCGGGGCCACGGTGCCCGTGTCGGCCGAGTTGGCGGCGAAAGAACCCTCCTCGATGGTGTCCTTGTCCCAGCAGTAGGGCCAGAAGCCGACGTAGATCCGGCTCTCGAAGTCCAGCGGGTCGGTGCCCTCGGTGATCTCGTCGCCGTCGGCGTAGGTGTCCCCATCGGTGTCGTCGCTCAGGGGATCGGTCCCCAGTTCGACCTCCTCCCCATCCTCTAGCCGGTCCTCGTCGGTGTCAACGCTGTTGGGATCGGTGTCCAGCTCGCTCTCTCGGACATCGGTGAGCCCGTCGCCATCGGTGTCGGTGGTGTCGTCCACGTCCTCGTCTCCGCTCCCGGCACAGCCGAGGAGGAACAGGAACAGGCCCAGGGAAGCTGGACGGATGGCGGGTGTCATGGTGGGCTCCGCGGGGGGGCATAGGCCCGATGAACGACTTCTGGAGGGACTGTAGCTCCGGTCTGTTGCGAGGGTCAAGATGAGATGAGGTGGCCGGCCCCCTCGTGCGGGAAGGATAGGGTCCTGACCCTGATCCGATCTCGTGGACAGGTGGATCGGACGGTGGTGGTGCTGGGGGAGGTGCAGCGAGGACACGGGTTGGCACCTCC
>JAFGLY010000053.1 GCA_016927815.1 Deltaproteobacteria bacterium
GACTCTCTCCGTAGTACTTTGCATCCGCCTCCGACAGGTTTCGATCCATGGGAGAGGAATCCCCAAGAAGAAGGTATGCCGCCCCAACGTCGAAGTCATCAACATCATGTCCAAAAGCACCTACGAGAATGTCCTCGAACCCATCGCCATTCACGTCTCCAGCAGCAGCAGAAGCACCAAGGCAGTCACCTGCGTATTCTCCTGCGAACCTCGCATCTGCCTCCGCAAGAGAGACAATGCCAGAAACCGGACCTTGGACAAGGTACAGCACGCCGGCATGACGAGCAGAAGTGTCTGCGAGGTAGGAACCGATGAGAGCGTCATCGAACCCATCACCGTCCACATCCCCAGTGGCGAGTGCCGATCCGCCTATAGAATCAAGGCTATGCTCGCCCAGAAGCTTCGCATCGGCCGAAGAAAGAGGGAGCACCCCAGTCACAGGTCCCCGCACGAGGTATACTGCGCCCGCGCCCCTAGCTCCTGTGCTCTCGTTAGAAGCCCCGATGAGGGCGTCATCAAACCCGTCGCCGTCCAGATCACCCATGGAGACCATTTCGCCCGCATTGTCCACATCATCCTCCCCGAAGAGCTTGGCGTCCGACAGCGATAGATCCATGACACCAGAAGCAGGACCAAGAACCAGGTAGGCCGCACCAGCATCATAGCCGCCTGTATCCTCTCCATCGGCTCCTATGAGGACATCATCGAACCCATCGCCGTTCATGTCCCCCGAGGCGAGGGAACCGGCACAATCATGTTCGTCTTCTCCCACGAACTTCGCCTCGGCTTCGGAGAGGCTCGATGTGCCCGAAGCAGGGCCGAGTACCAGGTACACCGCACCAGCACCGGTACCACCCGTGTCCTCCCATGATGTGCCAATGAGGACATCGTCCTTCCCGTCGCCATCCACATCTCCTGTCGTGATAGGAATGCCAACGAAGTCCAAGTCCTGCTCACCCAGGAGCTTGGCGTCGGCGGTGAGGAGGCTGATCTCACCCGAGAGGTCGCAACGGGAATCCCTGCCGTCGCAGTTGTTGTCCACCCCGTCCTCGCAGACCTCCTCAGCGTCCGGATGCACCGCGAGATCCACGTCGTCGCAGTCGCCGCCGAAGGCAGACTCGCAAGGGTCCGTGCAGTCGAGATCCTCGGAGGAGACGGTCTCCGTCCCGGCCCAGCCATCGCCGTCGACGTCGGTGTCCTGCCAGCAGGTGTCTCCCCCGTCGCAGTCCTGATCGATGCCGTCGGCGACCCTCTCGCTCGCACCAGGGTGCACGGACCGGTCCCTATCGTCGCAATCGCCGTCGGCTACCGTCCAGCCATCGCTGTCGGCATCGGGGCCCTCGTCTATGAAGCCGTCGCAGTCGTCGTCGATGCCGTTGATGACGTCGTTGGCATCCGGATGCACGGCCGGATCGGCGTCGTCGCAGTCGCCGCCGAAGGCAGACTCACCCGGGTCTGTACAGTCGAGGTCCTTGGAGGAGACGGTCTCCGTCCAAGACCAGCCATCGCCGTCGACGTCGGTGTCCTGCCAGCAGGTGTCTCCCCCGTCGCAGTCCTGGTCGATGCCGTCGGCGATCCTCTCGTCCGCCCCCGGGTGCACCGCGGGATCCGCATCGTCGCAATCGCCGTCGGCTACCGTCCAGCCATCGCTGTCGGCGTCGGCCTCTGGAGCGGTGTCGTCCTCCTCCTGGGAATCGCAGCACGAGAGGAGAAGGGCGAGGAGGGCGGTGGCGGTGAGGAGGGAGGGCATGGGACGGGCCCCTTCTGGCCGGAGCGTACCACATGCCCGAGACGGTTGTGGAAGACGGATGGAGGCGTCTGGACGGGAGAGGCGCCGGCATGGTGGGGGCCCCTTGTGGGGCTCGTGATCGTGGCGTACCGTGTCGATGGCCTCTTTTCCGCCCCGTTAGGAGTTCGCCTTGGACGCCCGGAAAGTACAGTTCTTCCGTCCCCACGTCCCCCTGGGCCAGCCGCCCGAGCCTGAACCGCCCGAGCCCCCGCGGGTCGTTCCCACCACGCCCCGTCCGCCCTTCTCCCCGCCGCTTCCGATGCGCCGTGGACGGCCTCACCGTGGGTACGCCGGGTCCTACGGCAGGTCGGTGTCGATCCGGATCGCCGTCACGCCGTCCGAGAGGGAGTTGTTCGCCTTCATGGCAGCCCGGGACGGCCTCACGCTCTCTCAGTGGCTCCGCTTGATAGCCTACCGCGGGTCGGGCCTCGGGGCCGAGGACACCGGGGTGTTGGACCCCATGCTGACGCCTACGACACCTCGCCGGCACCGTCGCACACGTTGAACGGGGCGGGCGCGGAGCACGAGGGGGGGGGCGTGGACGATCCGACGCCATGCCCCGAAGGTGGAGCCCGTGGTGGTCAGTGGATCAGATGTGCCAGAGTAGAGATCCATAGGCACACCTGATCGCCCGCCCAGCACCCCGGCCCACGTACCCGGGAGGGCCCGAGCGTCCGGACGACTTCGGGGCTACGGAGACACGGCCGGCACGACCACGAGGACGTCCACCGAGCCGAGAAGGATGCCGGGATCGCCCAGGGCTTCGAGCGTGAACAGGAGGACCTGATCCTCGGGAGCAGCTGGGACTACACCACGGAAGGCGGGCCGCAGGGGCCGACGGAAGTCCTACACGGGCACGGGGCCTTCGGCCCGGCAGCGGTCTACGCGTCCTCGCCGGAGCCGTGCCCGAGGCGCTACCACACGAGGCTGGACAGTACGAGGTACGCGGCTCCTGACACGTAGTTGGCGGCATTGCTGTCGGGCGCCCCGATCAGTACGTCGCCGAACCCGTCCGCGTCCACATCGCCCGCATGGGAGACTGCGTACCCGGTGCGGTCGTTCAAACGGCCAGCGACGAAGGTAGCGTCCGCGAAAGCGAGGTCGCGGGACGCGGCGACGGGTCCGTACAGGAGGTAGGCGTGGCCGCGGTGCTCGGCAGTCAGGTAATGCCCCGGGGCTCCGATCAGGATGTCCGCGAAGCCGTCGTCGTCCAGGTCTCCGGCGCCGGAGACGCTCCATCCTGCACGGTCGCCCTCGTCCTCGCCCAGCAGTCTCGCGTCCGCTGCAGAGATGGAGTCGTCGCCCCAGACGGGTCCGTAGAGGAGGTACGCGGCACCGGCATCGCTGCCAGCGGCATCGACACCGTTTGCGCCGACGAGCAGGTCCGCGTGTCCGTCCCCGTCCACGTCACCGGCCTCGGAGACGGCGAACCCGGCGCCGTCTCCCGCGTGCTCCCCGAAGAAGGTCGCGTCCGCATCGCACAGATCCTGCATCCCACGGACCGGGCTGTAGACGAGGTACACGGCTCCAGAATCCTCGGCTGTCTCGTTGGCATACCCGTTTCCCAGGAGGATGTCGTCGAGGCCATCGCCGTCCACGTCGCCAGCGGACGAAAGCGCCGCAGACACGCCCCCTGCACCCCGGAGTGTGGCGTCCGCACAGGAGAGGTCGACGTCGCCCGCGACGGGCCCGTGAACGATGTAGACGGGGCTTCCAGTGACGGACGCACCGGCCAGAAGGTCGTCGAAGCCATCGGCGTCCACGTCTCCGGCACCCGCGACTGCCGCAAAGTGGGTCCCGGTGAAGGACTCGCTCACGAGCCGGGCGTCAGCGTCGTTGAGGTCGAAGTCGCCCTCAACGGGCCCGTAGACGATGTAGGCGACGGTGTACGCTATTCCCGACTCGTCAGAGACGATAAAGGAAGCACCCACAAGGATGTCCGCGAAGCCGTCCCCATTGACGTCGCCGGGCCCGTCTATGGAGCGCCCCACCATGTCCCACTCGCCCTGGCCGATGAGCCGGGCGTCCGCGAGGGCCAGGTCGCGGTCTTCCGTGACGGGCCCGTACAGTACGTACACGGTGCCCGGAATGTGGTATTCCCAGGGAGGTGGGGGTGCCCCGACCAGGATGTCTGCGTAACCATCAGCGTTCACGTCGCCAGCCCCGGCAACGGAAGCGCCGGCATTGCCCCAGTCGAACTCACCGGTCAACTCCACGATACGGGCGTCTCCGAGATCCACGTCTCCGGTGAGCCGGCAGGTCGGGTCTCGGCCGTCGCAGTCCTGGTCCACGCCGTCACCGCACTCGTCATCTGCATCGGGGTGGACCGTCGGATCCTCGTCGTCACAGTCCCCGTCGGCGATGGTCCACCCGTCTCTATCGACGTCTATCGGACCGGTGTCGGAGGCCACGGAACCTACGTCCTCGCACCCTGTGAGGAGCAGGGCGAGGAGCACGGCACTGGTCGGAGCGAAGGGCATGAGACGGTTCCCTTCAGGACGGAAGCGTACCACGGGCGAGAAGCG
Organism: Deltaproteobacteria bacterium; assembly: GCA_016927815.1. Lineage (GTDB taxonomy): Bacteria > Myxococcota_A > UBA796 > UBA796 > JAFGLY01 > JAFGLY01. The sequence goes on from JAFGLY010000053.1 coordinate 4,315, forward strand.
ATGGAGGAACCGGATCGCGGCGCGTGGGGAATGGCCGTCTACCCCGCTCGACATGCCTACCCCGCCGTGCACTGCCCGTCGGCGCCGCACGCCACGTCATGAACGGGGACGCAGGGCGGGGCGATCAGCGTGCAGCCGTCGTAGTCCACGCAGTCCTCGGCCTCCGCCTCGGCCACCGCCTGCTCGTAGACCTCGTGGTTCGCCACGGCGATCACCCGCTCGCAGACGTCGAAGCAGGAGCCGTTCACCTGCACCACCTCGCAGTTATCGGCTGACGTGCAGGGCTGGTCCACCTCGATGGCGTCGAGCACGTGCCCAGCCGCGGCGTCCTCGACGTCCCGGCAGTGCTGCTCGGAGGGACCGCAGCCTATCAGGAGCGGGGCGAGGAGGAGGGAGGCGTACGGGCGCATGGAACCTCCTCGGGCATCGTCACCGGGGCAGTGCCGGCGGGGGGTCGGAGGGATCACCCCCACGTCATCCGTCGCCACATCCCCTCTGCAGGTCCAGATCCCGTCCTCCCTCGGGCAGGTCCGTCGGATCGGGAAACAAGGAGCGTCAACCATCTCAAGCAGGTCTCCGGACATCGCGTCCGCCGGCCCGGATCCGGTCAATCCGGCGTCCCGTTCCGCGCTGGGCGCGTAACCCGGCTCACTACCGATGTCAAGTATACGGAGGTTCTAAGCACCTTTATTCATGACACGCGATTGAAGATCGAGTAGTGTATCGAAGTCCGACCCGCGTGGGGTCGCCCCCCGCGCTCGGGGGCCGGGGCCGATGATGGCCTCGCCCCCATCCGGGCCGGGCCGGATCGGTCGTGACCAGCCCCTCTCCCACTCGCCCCCGGATCGCGCTCCCGACGGTGACGCGGGTGCCGTCGCCTCTCGCGTTCGGCCTCCTCCGGGCCCACGGTGACCGCTGGGCGCTCTTCGGGGACACGCTCCTCTACCATTACGACCCGGACGACGAGGCGTGTGCCTCCCGTCTCAACGACGTGCTCGCGACCTGCCCGTTCCCCGTGAGCGGCACGCAGCCCGTGTCGGCGGCATCCTGGAAGAACGTGGAGGCGGTCGCGGCTCGGGAAGCCCGACGACAGCGGCGCGGACCGTCCGAGGGGACGACGGACCGCGAGGCAGGTCGGGTGCAGGCCCGCGCTGCGCTGTACGCGGCGCCCGAGACGCTCGTCACCGCGACCGACGTCGCCTTTGCCATTGGCCTACGCGATGCCGAAGTGCGCGCGGCTCGTCCTGCGTCGGCCCGGCGGGTCGGACGCACGTGGCGTGCCCCGTTCCGCGACTGGCTCGTCATCCTGGACCTGGAGGTGCTCAATGCCCAGGAAGAAGAAGGTGGAGCGTCCGAAGACCATCGTGCAGCCCGGCACGCCTCCGCTCCAGGCGAGGGCGATGCCCAGGAAGATGTCGGACGGCACCAGGGGGTACGTCCGCCCGGACGGTCGGTCGTACTGGCAGGGGCGCCGGACGGACACCTGGGAAACGGTTTGGAGGGGGTGGGCGACGCCCGCGGAGGTCACGCACGCCCTCGCCCGCCTCGTGACCCACGGCCTCCCCGCCTCGCACCCATCGTCCGGCGTCATCGCGACGCTGGGTGACCTGCTCGACCACTGGATCGCGCGCCAGGGGGAACGGCCTGACCTCTCCCACCACACCCTCCAGGGCTACACGGTCGCCGCGCGGCACATGATCACGTGGGGCCGGGACATCCTCCTCTCCCGTCTGGACCGGGAGACCATCGAGCGCTACCGCGATGCCTGCCTTCGCGATGGCGCGGCTCCCCGCACGGTCGTCGCGGACCTGAAGGTCCTCTCCCTCGCCTGGAAGTGGGGCCTGGACCTCGGTCACGTCCCCGCCCGGGCGCTACCGCACGTGACGGTCAAGGTCGACGGCTACCGCCTGAACCATCGCACCCCTTCGCGGGACGAGGTGGAGAAGGTGCTTGAGCACGTCACGGGCGACACCCGACTTGCCATCCTGCTCATGGCGACAACCGGTGCCCGCGTGGGGGAGGTGGCCGACCTTCGCAGTCGTGACCTCGACCCCCAGCACCGCCGGGTCTCCCTTACGGGGAAGAAGCGCACCCGCACCATCCCCCGGCCGCCCGCCCTCGCCGACCTGATCCTCGACCCGGCAGATCGGGGCGATGCGCCCGTCTTCGACCTGCCCGGCGGCTACCCCCGCCAGTATTTGTACCACGCGCTCACGCACGCATGCGACGCCGCGGGCGTGCCGCGCTTCGGGTGCCACGGCCTGCGCCGGATGGTCGTGGATCGCTTCGTTCGGTGCCGGAACGTCCACCCGAAGGTGGCTGCGACCTACCTCGGCCATTGCGAGGTGATCATGCTGCGGATCTACGCCTCCGTGGGCGCCGAGGATCTGGAGGAGGCCGCCGCCGCCACGGGGTTGGGATCGCTCGTGTCCTGCGTGGAGGCGGCGCCGGGATCGGAGGAGTCGATCCCGGTACAAGTTCTCGGTACAAAGGCGAGTTAGGTAGGAAGAAAGCCGATGCCTTCATGACGTCATGAAGGTCCGTTCGATCCCTTTCCGAGCCCTCCGCGGTCCCTCCTGGATCCGCCAGCGCCCCGCCCGACCCGCCC
>JAFGLY010000198.1 GCA_016927815.1 Deltaproteobacteria bacterium
GGCTTGTTCTTCTTGCCCTTGGGATCGAACTCGCGGACGAAGACCTCGTGGGCGAGGGAGGCCTTCTCGGCGTCGGCCGACGGGTCCAGCCGCTCCGTGGTGTGCGCCTTGTAGGACCCCATGGCCTTGATCTCGAGGGTGACGAGGAAGTCCCCCACGAACGTGTAGGCGCCGGGCTTGACCTCGAAGGTCACGCTGCCCGGCTCGTCCATGGGGTACTTCTTGTCGCTCTCCAGGAAGAACTGGGTGAGCGTGTAGGTCCCCGGTGGCAGGCCGTTGAACCAGGTGATCCCGCCGACATCCTTGTAGCAGCGCACCGCGTAGGGATCGTACACGGTGCCGTCCGCCGCGGTGACGTAGGCCCGCTGGATGCAGTAGTCGCGGATCGATTCCCCGGCCCAGGACTTCATGTTCACGTTGGCGATCAGCATCGCCACGCCGACCTGGTCCGTGGGTTCCGCCTCCCGCAGGTCGACGGGCTTGCCGGCCAGGGCGGGCAGGGAGAGCAGCGCGAGGGCGGTGAGCAGGGGCAGGCGTCTCATGCGGTTCCTCCTCGGGTCATCGGGCGATGGCAACCGGGCTCCGACGGCACCCCGCCGGCGGATCGTGCCAGTCCTACCAGCCCCCATGCAGGCCGTCTACGGGAACCGGGAAAAGGTCGTTCCGAGGTCCCGAGTCAAACGACGGATCATCGCAGTGGCCAGCGGCGTGGAGCGCCGGCTAGGATGCTTTCGTCGGGCACGGCACCGGAGTCCCCATGCAGATCCTCCTGCTCCTTTTCCTCCTGGGCTGCCCGTCCGGCGCGGACGACACGTCCGAGGCCGGCACCCGCCTCCGGGTCACGCTCTTTGTGGACGATGCCTCCTACCTGCCCGACGACGGCGGCGCCGACTTCGACGTCTGGGTGGCCCAGGGGCTCGGCGACCACGTGGCCGACGGCCAGATGCAGGTGGGGGACGCACTCGGGCTGGACGTCCCGAGCGGCACCTGGGACGTCTGGGCCACGTTCGCCTGGGTCGACCCCGAGAAGGGCGGCGAGATGGACGACACCGCCGACCTCTACGTCGCCACCGAGTGCAGCGGCCACACGGACGGCGTGGTCGCCGTACGGGACGAGACCACGCCGGTGGCCCTCCTCGCCGAGTGCGGAGACCTCGTCACCGACTGAGGGCGCCTGGACCGGGATCTCGCCCGTTCGCCAGCGGGTCGTCCCTCCGATCCCGCCACGGGGGCGTTCGCTCGCGACGTGGGCCCGGTGAGCGGGCTAGGATGGCGCCCCAGGACGCCGCCTCTCCCCCTGCGCCCCATCCCCCGGGAGACGAGATGAGAACGCCCCTCCTCGCGCTCGCCGCCCTGTTGGCCGCGGATCCCCCCGGGGCTCCCACGACGGCGATGCCAGGATCCGGCGTGGAGGACGTGGCCGCACCTCTCCCGGTGCTGGACGCTCTGGGTACGCCTCCCGAGGGGCAGGCGGCGCTGTCCGCCTGGTGGACCTCGGCTCTGCGCCTGCGCCTGGGGGACACCGCCTACCGCGTGAGCGGCGACACGTTCGAGGACGGCGTGTGCTCCTTCACCTTCGACGAGGGCGTGTTCGTCCCGGTGATGTCCGGCCGAGCGCCCGTTTCCGAGCGGCTGGTGGGCGTGGTGTTCGTGGGCAAGGGGACGGCCCGGCTCTCGTTCCCGGATCGTGCCGACGCCTGGGCGTTCGCCAACCACATGGTCCTCACGGCCGGCGCCGACCCGGCGGACCTCGCCCCCGTGGCCCACGGCGAGGCCCCCTTCGAGACGCCCATCCAGCAGGGCATGATCCTCTCCGCGGATCCGGCCATCCTGCGTCTCCTGTACGATCTCGATCCGCTGGGGGGCGGGGTGGTCTACCGCGAGAAGCCCGAGGCCGGCGTGGACGCCGAGTACGTCGTCACCGAGAGCCGGGGCAGGATCCGGGCCCGGCTCGCCGCCACCAACATCCTGCCCGACCGCCGTCGGACGCTGGTGGACTCGGGCCTGGACCCTGTCGCCATGCTGCGCGAGGACCGCCTGCTGCACGAAGGACTCGGCGTGCCCGGCAAGGATCTCCGCCTGGTGGCGGACTTCCAGACCGGGACCCGGTTCGGCGTGGCCGCAAAGGAGGGGCGGGTGGTGGGGCCCATGGCCTGGGATCGCTGGCTCACCTGCTTCCGCGACGGCGACGGGCAGGCAGACACCGGGTTCGGCTCCATGGCCTTCAGCCACGGCCGCGACCACCACAGCGACCACCACTTCCAGCGGTTCTCGGGGACCTTGCAGGACGCCCCGTCCAGCGGCCGCCTCGAGGCGGTACGGGCCGATCTCGAGGTGATCCCCAGGCCCGCCAACCTCTTCGGCAACCGGATCGTGGCCCGGGTGGCGTCCACCCTCACGCTTCGGGCCGAGGGCGGGCCCGTACGGCACCTGCTGCTCAGGCTGCCCGCGGAGACGGTGCTGCCTGGTACCTTCCGAATCCGCACCCTCACCACCGAGGATGGCCGGGCGCTGCCCTGGGTGTCCCTGCAGGCCGAGACCGCGCGGACCGCCGTGGGCGGATCCGACGTGGTGGGGCTGGTGACGGGCGAGACGGCCGAGGGGAGCGACGCGGCGGCAGGGGGTGGATCCTCCGCTTCGGAGGGGGGCCTGGGCGGGCCTTCCGCGATCGCTTCGCCCTCCGAAGCCGCCACCCAGGCCCTGGGCGGTACGGCCGAGGACCGCAGCGTCGAGGGCGAGCTGTTTCGTTCCACGCCGATGCGCCACGAGATCCTCGCCCTGCTGCCGGAGCCCGTGCCGGATCGCGCCGAGGTGCGGATCCGGTTCGACTGGGACGCCGAGTGGCAGTACGCCAACTGGTCCAGCGAGGGGCGTCCGCTGGGACCCACCACCGGCCTCCAACGCGTGCTTCCGGACGTCCTCCCGGATCCGGGCGGCACGGCGTGGGATTTTCACATGAAGGCCGGGGTGCCGCCCCCCGGCCTGCGGACGCTCTCGCTCGCCGCCTCGGGCGACACCGTGAAGGAGTGGAACGACTACGACGGCACCGGCTGGCGCTGGGTGGAGACCGAGGCACGCGGGGCGGTCCATCCCTCGGTGGCCGTAGGCATGTGGCGGGAGTGGAACGAGCAGGCGGCTGTGGGTATGCCGGCGGTCCGCGTGCACCTGTTTCCGGCCACCATGAGCGCCCTGCGCGCCTTCCCCCCCGAGGTCCGCCGCGTGGTGTCGTTCCTCGACCGCTTCCTCCCGGACTTCCCGCTGCAGGAGGTGGAAGCCCTGCAGTTGCCCTCCACGTTCGTGCAGCAGGCCCTGGTCGGCACGCTGGGCGACGCGGCGCCCGGAATCGTGGCCGTGCGCAGCATCAAGGCCTCGGAGGCCGGGGAGACGTCCGCGGTGGAGGCCGAGGACCCCAACCTCGGCCGGACCCAGGTGGCTCGGGGCGTCGCCTACCAGGTGTTCGGCCAGTCGCTGAAGCCCGCCTCGGCGCGTGACGCGTGGTTGGGTCGGGCGCTCCCCGAGGCCTATGCCGCCTTCTACGTCCGGGCGGCCGTGGGCCGGAAGGACTTCGACGCGCGCATGGAGGGTGTGCGCAAGAACCTCGAGGATCCGGCGGATCGCCTGCGAGGGCGGGACGCGCTGGAGGTGGGCGACCGGCCGCTCTCGCTCACCGGCGCCACGGCCTCCAGCGACGTCTCGGTCAAGCGCCGCAACGAGTACGGCCTGTTCGTGCTGTCCTGGATGCTGAGGCACCGTCTCGGGGACGAGCCGTTCTTCCGGGGGCTCGACTGGTTTGCCCAGCGGCGTGCCGGCACCCGGATCACCACCGAGGACCTGCAAGCAGCCATGGAGGCCGCTTCCGGGCAGGATCTCGACGACTTCTTCGACACCTGGGTGCACGGCGGCCGCATCCCGCGCCTCGGGATCGAGGTGCGCACCGAGCCGGATCCGGACGGCGTCACGCTCCGTGGCTGCGTGGTCTCGGACGTGCCCTTCGGGATCCTGGACGTACCGGTCGTGGTGACCGACGCGACGGGCCGGAGGGTGGTGGCCGGGCCCGTGCGGGTGGTGGACGGCCGGGGCCCGTTCGAGGTGACCGGCCTGGCCCCGGA
>JAFGLY010000199.1 GCA_016927815.1 Deltaproteobacteria bacterium
ATCGAGGCACCGCGACCGGAGGGCCGCGGCCGGTCCCCGGTGTCGCTGATGCCTCACGTCGAACCTCGACGCTCGATTCCCCGCTTGACTGCGAAGCCCCGCGAGGCCGTCTAGTCCAGCCCGCGCTCCTTCAGGTCGTCCTCGTCGAGACCGAGAAAGTGGCCGACCTCGTGGTAGATGGTGATCCGGAGCTCCTCGACGAGGGTCTCGCGGTTCCGGGCGAAGCGCTGGAGATTGCGCCGGAAGAGGACGATGGAGGAGGGAAGCTGCGACCAGGGATCCTCGGTGGATCGCTCCATGAGGGAGTAGCCGGTGAACGTGCCGAGCAGCTCCCCAGGCCAGATGGGGGGGTCGTACTGGGACAGGATCTCGTCGGACGGAACCTCGTCCACGAGGATGGCCACGTTGGCGATGTACTCGCGTAGCGAGGGATGCAGGCTCCGGACGGCCTCCTCGACGGCCCCCTCCAGGTCCTCGTCGGTGAGTGGCAGAGGAAACGGCCAGCTCTCCGAGTCGATGCGGGCCGCGCGGGCGAGGTCGCGATCCGCGCCGTCCCAGTCGCCCCGTCGCTCGCGGAGCATGGCCCGGCCGAACCACGCCTCGGGGTTGTCGGGGTCCTCCCGCAAGGCCCGATTGAACGCGCGCCGGCTCTCCTCGTGCTGCCGGAACATCAGGTGGAGGTTGCCGAGCGAGACCCAGGCGTCCGAGTGGGTGGGATCCGAGAGGACGGCTCGCCGGAAGGCATCGAGCGCCCGGCCGGGCTCCCGTCCCTCCATGCGGCACTCGCCCATGCAGTACCAGGCATCGGCGTCGTGCGGGTCGAGGGCCAACGCCTGCTCGCAGTACAGCAGGGCCGCATCGAGGTCCTCGGCCTCCAGTTCCTCCCACGCGAGGTCGAGCAGACGGGTGACCTCACCCGGCTGGCCGGTGTCTTCCGGCATCAGGAGCAGCCCCCGGGGACATCCGGATCGGGTTGGAGCGTCACCGAGACGTCGAGGCGCTGGCCGTCGCCGAAGACCAGGGCCTCCTCGTGGGCCAGGCAGCCTCGCCGCTCGATCCGCAGTTGGACCCGGCGTCCAGGGGGTGCGGGGTTCGAGAGCTCGAGCTGGCGTCCGGCTCCCACCCGGGCGTCGTCGAGGAAGATCCCGTCGGCCGTGGGCGTGACCGTGAGCACGAGGCGCGTGCGGATCGGCCCCGTGTCGGAGCCGGACAGGAAGGGCAGGGCTCCGGAACGGACGAGGAGGACGAGGACGAGCAGGGCACCCGCGATGCCGAGGATTGGGAGGATCAGCGGCCGCTTGCGGACCTTCACGGTGATCACCCTGCGCTGGCCGTGAGCGGTGGTGACCGAGAGGCGGGCGGTGCCGACACGGGCGGGGACCCGGCGCGGCCAGAACGTGACCTCCACCTCGGTCTCGCGCGCGTAGGGATCCAGGGTGCGGGGCTGGACGGTCAACCACGGCTGGCTGGATGTCAGGGTGCCGGGCATCGGGCCGCCGCCCTCGTTGCTCACGTGGAACGTGGTACGCCCCGGCCGGAACCAGGTGACCATCTCGATCGTGGGCTGGGCGTCCACGTTGAGTCTCGCCGTGAGCACGTCCTCGTCGTCGGGCCCGCCCGCGGGCGGGGGCGTGGGGGGGAGCAGCGACGGTCGCGCGGGAGATGCACGCTCACGGGTCAGCGGCGTGGAAGCCTCCCTGAGAGGAAAACGGGCGCCGACGGAGGACGATTGGGACTCGGAGAAAGGCGGGTGGGTGTCGGTGACGGGGGTACTGAAGCGGAAGTTCTGGGCTCTGGCCTCCCCCGTGTCGGCTCCGACCGGGTGGGAGGCTCGGACCGGCGACGGATTGGGGTCGACCGGGGGCAGGGTCGTACGCGCACTCGAGCGGTGCACGCGGATCACCGAACCATCCGGATCGAGGCCGGCATCAATGGCGGCGCGGCGCTCCGGGGTGGACAGGTCGCGCCAGGCCCGGTCGAGCTCCTGGTAGACGGTCTTGGCGCGGTCGAGATCGCGCAGCGATCGGGCCCAGCGGTAGCGCGATCGGTAGGCCTGCTCGATGACCTCGATGTCTGCGTCCCGCCGGATGCCGAGCACCTCGTACGGATCCCAATCGGAGGAGGGGCCCTCCTCGTCCTGGGCGAGTACGGAGGTGAGCCGGTCCCGGAGGTACCGGTCGGTTTCCTCCTCGCTCAGGCCCATGTCCAGGGCCCGGCGCCGGATGGCCTCCCGGGCCTTGACGCTCACCTGGCCGTGCAGGGAGCTGCCCTCGACGAGCAGGTCGAGCATGTCGATCTTGCTCTGGAGTTCCCCCGCGGCGACGCTCGCCAGGTACGCCTCGCGTTCCTCCAGGAGGGCGCGGCGGATGAGCGCCTGGTTCTTGATGATCCACATCGCGGCGCTGCGGTACTTGGGATTGGCCTGCTGAGTCTGCGCCCAGGCCCGCTTTTCCTTGATCCGCGCCTCGACCTCGGCGTCCGAAGCGTCCGGCGCGACCCCGTGGTAGTCCAGGAGGTTCGTGGCACTGGTTTCGCCAAGGAAACCTTCGATGAGAGCGATTTCCTGGAGTTCCATGAGCCCTGCCGAGCGTCCGCGTCTCTTTACCTCCCCGGGCACCCGTGGGCAAAGGGAGCCGCAGGGGTCGGAACGGGCTGGCTACCGGACGCGGGCGGCGTCGAGGCTGACCCGTGCCTGCTCCACCCGCTCGGGCCCCAATGCGCCCCGGAGCAGGATGCGCACCGCCCGGCTGGCGCCGGTCTCCACGTCCTGGACGTCCACCTGGAGGACCTGGTCGCCGGTGTAGCGGTAGACGACATCGATGGGCGTTCCGCGGGGCCGGGGGGGGAGCCGGTCGAGAACCACGGTTCCGACGACGGTCACCTCGTCGCGGGTGCTGCCCTTGCCCTCCGTGACGTCCACGCGAACGGTGGTCATGCCGTCGTAGGCGTAGGCGAAGCGGCCCCGGCGCTCGGCGGGAAGCGGGGTTCCCTCGGGCAGGAGGCTCGCCACCCGCTCCTTCCCGGCGCTGTCCAGGACGATGACCCCGAGAGGGTGAGAGGACGTGTCCACGATGTGGATGGCGGGGAGCCCGCCGGTGCCCGGTACGGGGGTCTTCTCGGCCGCCTGGGACGGGGTGACCTGGAAGGTCCGGTGCGCCGGATGGTCGGGCTGGTGCCGGTACACGGCCGCCACGGCCGCACCCTGGGCCACGCACTCGTCCGGGTTGAGCGAGGTGTTCGGCAGCCTTCCGGTCAGGTTGGTCAGCATCCGCCGGATCATCGGCATCCGGGTCGATCCACCCACCAGCACGACATCGTGGAGCTTGTTCCAGGAGAGGGACGCCTTCTCCATGACCAGGCCGCAGGTCTGGGCACACTGACCCACGAGATCCTGGGTCAGAGCCGTGAACTCCTCCTCCGTCACGGTCACCGCCATGCGGTGGCCCCGGAAGTTCACGGGAATCATCGCGCGGGGCTTGGTGGACAGGGAGATCTTGGCCAGCAGGCAGCGCTCGTACAGCTCCTGGTAGGGAATGGGCTCGTCCCTCGGGTCGACGCCGTGCTCGCGCAGGAAGATCTCGGCCACGTGGTTGACGAGCCGGTCGTCCCAGTCCTTTCCGCCCAGCTCGGCATTGCCGTCGATCGCGACGGTGCGGAGCTGGTTGCCCTCGATGGACATGACCGTGACGTCCAGGGTGCCGCCTCCCAGGTCGAACACCATGAACAGCCGGTCGTCGCCCACGCGGTCGAGGCCGTAGGCAATGGCCGCGGCGGTGGGCTCGTTCACAAGGGAGAGGACGTCGAATCCGGCGATGGCACCCGCCTCGGCCGTGGCGCCCCGGCGGGGGGCGTTGAAGTAGGCCGGCACGCTGATGACCGCCGAGTGGATCTCCCGGCCCAGGGCCTCCTCGGCGTCCTGCTTGAGCCTCCTCAAGATGATGGCCGACATCTCCTGGGGCGTGAACGATCGGCCGAAGAACTCCATCGTGAAATCGGGCTCTCCCATCGATCGCTTCACGAACCGGGCCACCGCGGACGGATCCGCCAGCACCATCCGTGCGGCTTCCTCTCCGATGGCGTAGTCGTCGGCGTCGTAGAAGTAGACGACCGAGGGCGTGGTGTTGTGGCCGTCGGCGTTGGGGATGACCCGTGCGTGGCCGTGGAGATCCACGGTGGCCATGGCCGAGAACGTGGTTCCGAGGTCGATGCCCAGGATGAGGTCGTCTCCGGGGCGCGTGGCCATCCGGCCGCGGCCGGAGGGCAGGGGGACAGGACGGGAGGTCGGGCTGGCCACGCCTCAGTCCTCCTTGTCCTTCAGACCGTGGCGGTACACGACCACCTCCTCGGGCCTGAGCACGCGACCTCCGCGGCAGAAGCCCCGCTTGAGGACCTGGTCCACCCCGTTGTTCCGGGACACGTCCGGCGCGGGGACCACCTTCACGGCCTTGTGGATGCGGGCGTCGAAGGTCCGGCTGCTTTCGACCGGAACGATGTCCTGCCGGTACAGGACCTCCAGGAACTCGTCCACGAGGTACTGGAAGGACTCCGCGATCACCTCGGGCGTGACGTCCGGCTTCACCAGGGAGCGGTGGAACCAGGTGAGGCTGTCGTAGAACATCAACAGGTCGAGGAGGAAGGGCTTGGTCGTCTGGAAGACGAAGTCCTCCTTGTACTGCGTGAGCTCCTGGTGCAGGCGGTCGAAGGCCTCCTTCTGCACCTCGGCCTCGGTGTTGCGCTTGTCCAGGGCGGCCTGGATCCGGGACAGGGTGTCCGCGACATCGCGAAGGGAGAGACCGCTGTCGGCCTTGTCGCTCAACTCGCACCTCCCCCGGCCTGGAGCTCGGTGGCGAGGTTGATGAAGGTGTCCTCCAGCGAGACCCCGTCCTCCACGAAGTGGAAGTCGGTCGCGGTGGACGCGAGACTGCGCAGGAAGTCCTGTCGGACCTCCCGACCCACACCGACGGTGATGAGGCGCCCGCCGCTGGCCTTCACCCGCTCGGCCTCGGCGGTGGTCTCGTCGGGCTCGTCGGGGTGGCCGTCGGTGAGCACCACGAAGATCCGCTGTACCCCGACCTTGGGCCGGACGAGGTTCCGGGCGGCCTTCAATGCTGCGGACAGGGGCGTGGAGCCGATGGGCGTGAGGTTGTCCAGCGCCTGGCCCAGCAGCTTCCCATCCGCGGTGAGTGGAGATAGAATTCCGCCTGGAAACCCGATGATCGCGATCTGACGACCCGGTCGGAGCGTGCGCTCCATGAAGGAGGCCGCGGCCCGGCGTGCCGCCTCGATCTTGGGACCGTACATGGAGCCCGAGCAGTCCACCAGCAGCACGATGTGCTGGGGCACGCGCCCGTGGACCAGGTCCTCCAGCGTGAGCGTGCCGGTGGAGAGCCGGTGGGGCAGAGTCTGGCCCGAGGTCAGGTCCATGGCCTCCACCTCGACGATCCCGTTCACGTTGTAGCGGAACGTGACGCCGAGGCGAGACTGGCCCGCGCCCCGGGGAGGGATGCCGTAGAACTCGAAGTGGCCCAGGACGCTGCACTCCAAGGGGTCCGGGTTCTCGCCCTGCACCAGCCACAGGTCCATCGTGGTCTGGCCCTCGTGCGTGGTGACGTAGTCGTCTCGGGTACGCTCGGCCGGGATGCGGCTGTTGCGCAGGATGACCCGGCTGTTGTGGAGGTGGCCGTCGCGCAGGGCCACCATGCCGAGGGAGTGGCTGGTGACGTCGTGGGTTCTCAAGTCCACCGGCGGGGCCTCGCCCGACAGCCGGGCGGCCTCGATGGCCGCGCTCAACGCGGCGCCCAGGCCCACGCACTCGTCCGGGTTGATGTCCGTGGCCGGGGACCGGTGGAAGAGATCCTCCACCATGCGGCGGACCATGGGCATCCGCGTGGAGCCGCCGGCCAGCAGGACCGTCTCGAGCTGGGAGGGATCGAGCGAGGCGTCGTCCAGCACGTCCCGCGTGAGCATCTCGCAACGCTTGACCAGCCCCGCGGTGAGCTCCTCGAACTGTTCCCGGGTCACCTCGGTGCGCAGGATGTGCCCCAGAAAGTCGAAAAAGATGTTCACGCGGGGTCGGCGCGAGAGGCTGATCTTCGCCGAAACGCACTTCTGGCGGAGATCCTGGTACGCGGTGGGGTCGTCGAGCGGATCGATCCCGTAGCGTTGCTTGAACTGGTGGGCGACCCACTCGATGAGGGCGTCGTCCCACTCCTTTCCCCCGAGCTGGTGGTCTCCGTTCGTGGCCAGCACGTTGAGGTCGTGCCCCACGATGTCCACGATGGTGACGTCGAACGTGCCCCCCCCGAGGTCGAAGACCAGCACCCGGCGGTTCTGGTCGGGGTTGGCCAGGCCGTAGGCGAAGGCCGCGCTGGTGGGCTCGTTCACGAGCTTCAGCACCTTCAGGCCCGCCATCTCGCCCGCCATCATCGTGGCGCGGCGCTGCTTGTCGCCGAAGTACGCGGGAACCGTGATGACCGCGCTATCGACCGGCCGTTCGAGCCGGAGCTCCGCGTCGTGCTTGAGGCGGGCCAGGATGAACGAGGAGAGCCGTTCCGGGCTGTAGCGTTCGCCGCGGTACTCGAAGAAGTAGTCGCTGTCGCCCATGTGGCGCTTGACGAACTCGACGACCTGGTCCGGGTAGACCATGATCGACTGGCGCGCGTAGTTGCCGACGATGACCTCGTCCTTCTCGAAGAGGATGACCGAGGGCGTCAGTCGGTCGCCCTCGGCGTTGGGGAGGACCTCGGGCACGCCATGGGGGTTGACGTGCGCGACGACGGAGAACGTGGTCCCGAGGTCAATGCCGACGGCCTGTGCGCTCATGGAGTCTTCCCGGTTCCGTGTGGCCCGTCCGGTTGCCCCGGCGGGCGCTCGCTCGGCAGCAGAGGGGCTACTATAGCGGGTCCGGGGCCGCGGGCCAGATCGCGTTCCGCCATCCCGGGACGGAGGATCGGATGGAACTGGTCCTGGCCAGCGCGAGCCCGTGGAGGAAACGGCTTCTCGAGACGGCGGGGATCCGCTGTCGGGTAGAAGATCCGGGGGTGGACGAGTCGCGATTCCAGGGATGGGGACCCGTGGAGACCGCCCGGCGGCGCGCGGCTGCCAAGGCCCTGGCGGTTGCGGCCCGTCTCGGGCCGGGCCCCCTCGTCGTTGGCGCGGACCAGGTCGTGCACCTCGAGGGACGGGCGTTCTCGAAGCCCAGAAATCCCCAGGATCACCGGGCCATGCTGCACGCGATGCGGGGCCGGAGCCACGATCTCGTGACGGCCGTCTGCCTGTCGGCCGGACAGCCCCAGGGCGGAGCCGCGGTGCGGGAGGCATTCGAGGAGACGAGCCGCCTCGTCATGCGGACGGACCTCACGGACGCGGAGATCGACGCCTACGTCGCTTTGGGCGAGGCCTCGAGCTGCGGAGGCGGGTACCGCGTGGACGGCGTGGGCCTGCAGCTCTTCGAGCGCCTGGAAGGGGATTGGACCAACGTGGTGGGCCTGCCGGTGCCGCGCCTCCTGACGGCGCTGAGGAGGCTGGGGTGGCGGCTCGATCCTGCGGCGGGCTAGTGGACGTACCATGACGCCCGGTGACGCCCTCCTCGACGAGCTGGCCGACCTCACGGACGAGGTCCGATCCCTGGTGGAGGCGCTGGCCCGATCCGGCCACCGGGAGGTGGAGAAAGGTACGGGGGATCCTGCATGGCCCTCCGCCGGATCGGCTCCGGCGCCGCGCCGCGGATCTTCGCACCCCCCGGGCCCACGGCCGGCGCCTCTGGCCTCCGACGAGGACGCGGAGGGCGCATGGAGCCGGTTTGGGGGCACGGGCGACCCGGCCGCTCGCCTGGAGGCCCTGAGGCAGCGGGTCGAGGCCTGCACGCGGTGCCCCCTGGCCTCGACGCGTCGTCACGTGGTCTTCGGGGAGGGGCAGCCAGGGGCGATCCTCGCGGTGGTGGGCGAAGGCCCTGGAGCGGAGGAGGACGCCACCGGCCGGCCGTTCGTGGGCGAGGCGGGGCAGATGCTCGACCGGATGCTCACGCGGGTCCTGGAGATGAAACGGGAGCAGGTCTACATCGCGAACGTCGTCAAGTGCCGGCCGCCGGGCAACCGGGACCCCACGCCCGCCGAGCTGGAAACCTGTCGCGGGTACCTGGAGGAGCAACTGGCCATCGTGCGGCCACGGTGCCTCCTGGCCCTGGGTCGCCACGCCTCGCGCTTCCTGCTCCAGAGCGAGCAGGGCATCAAGACGCTCCGGGGGACGTGGGGGGCATGGCACGGCATCCCCGTGATGCCCACCTTCCACCCGGCCTACCTCCTGAGGAACCCGGCCGACAAGATGCTGACCTTCCAGGATCTGAAAGTCTTGAAGGCCCGCCTCGCGGGCGGGAGATGAGAGGCGCGTCAGTCGATCTTGACCTTGCCTAGCAGATCGGCGAACGTGCCGAAGGTGCCTCCGCCGGTGCGGCGGGCCAGGTCCTTGCGGGTCTGCTCGTCGTCGGCTTCCGAGGAGGCGGTCTGGGAGAGGCGCAGGCGGCGGTTGCGCCGGTCCATCTCCACCACGCGGGCCGTGATGCGGGCGCCCTTGCGGACGCGCTGCTGCAGGAGGACGCCGGGGGGGAGCGAGACCTCGCGTCCGGGCAGCCATGCGGGCACGGCTTCGTCCACGAGCAGCACCACGCCGGCCGCGGCGACCTGCTGGACCACGCCGGTCACCTCGCCGCCCACCGGGTACCGCTCGACCATGGCCTGGAGCGGATCCTCGGTGGCCTGGCGGATCCCGAGGTCGAGGCGTTGGCGCTTCTGGTCCACCTCGAGCACCCGGACCGTCACCTGCTGGCCCGGCTGCACGGCGTCTGCGGGCGTCTCGACGCGGTCCCAGGACAGGTTGGGGGTGCGGACGAGCCCTGTGAGCCCCGGCGCGATCTCCACGAAGGCGCCGAAGTCGGCCAGCCGCGTCACGCGACCCTCGTAGACGCCGTCCTCCACGAAGTCGGTGCCCACGCGGCTCCAGGGGCCCGTCTCGGGCAGCCTCAAGGAGAGCGCCACCCGCCGGCGCTTGCGGTCCATCTCGAGCACCTTCACGCGAACGGTGTCCCAGCGGGAGAGGATCCGGGCGGGGTCCTCCACCGCCTCCCAGGACATCTCGCTGCGGTGGACGAGACCCTCGACACCGCCCAGATCCACGAACGCTCCGTACTCCCGGACCGAGGTGACCACGCCCTCCAGCAGGTCTCCGGGACGGACGCCGGACCAGAATCGCTCCCGGTTCCTCTGCACCTCGGCGTCCTGCAGCGCCCGGCGGGACAGAAGGACCTCGCGGTCGCCCGGATCCGTGACCAGGAAGGGAAACGACTGGCCGACGAACCGGTCGAGGTCTCGCCCCGGGAACCGATCGATCTGGGAGACGGGGCAGAATCCGTGGATGCCACCCAGGGACACGACGTAGCCACCGGCATTGCGCGACTCGACGTGGCCCAGCACCGGCAGGCGGGCCTCACAGGCGGCCGCGAGCAGGGCGCGATCGCCCGAGGGGCGCACGAGGCGGGCCAGGACCAGGCCGTCCTCCCGCTCGGCGAGCAGCCGGGCCCGGATGGTGGCGCCCGGCACGGCCTCCTCGGGCTGGAGGTCGGCAACGGCGATCGAGGCCTCGGCCTTGCCGCCCAGGTCCACCCACGCGAGGTCGCCGTCCAGGCGTACCACCACGCCCTCCACGTCGTCGCCGACCTCGTGATCGCGGGCACGCGCGGAGACCTTGTCCATGAGCGCGGTAAACGCGTCGCCGTCCATGGCCGCCAGCGCCTCGAGGGAGGGGGAGGGGGGTTCGGACTCGGGAGCCGGCATCTCGGAGGCCGACGTCTCGGGCGCGGCGGCCGTCGGGGCGATGGGCTCCCCTCCGTCCTCCGGGTCGGGCAGCGGGAACCGGTGCGGGGGGGGGCGCGGGGGCATGAGCCTGGCCTCGAAGGGGGGACAGCGCCCCTATCGGGTGGGTCCCCCCCGTACAACCGCGCACCTCGCCCCTGGGGGGTAGGGGGGCCCGTGGGGCCCGGGTGGGCTCTGGACCCGGCCGGCCGGCTGCGATAACCGCCGCCGGTGTTGCAGGACCCATCGCGGGAAACCGGTCGGGAGACCGACTTCGTCGAGTACGACCTGCCCCCGTCCCTCATCGCCCAGGAGCCGCCGGCGGAACGGGATGGCGGCCGGCTGCTCGTGCTGGGCTCGGCAGGGCTTGACGACCGACGCGTGACGGACCTGCCCGATCTGCTGGACCCGGACGATCTCCTCGTCCTGAACGACTCGCGGGTCATGCCCGCCCGGTGCTGGCTGGACCGCGCCACCGGAGGGCGCGTGGAGGTGCTGTTCCTGGAGCCGGGCCCCGGTTTGGTGGAGGCGCTGGTCCGCCCGTCCCGCCGTCTCGCACCCGGCCAGGTGCTGTCGGCCGAGGGCGCAAGCGTTCGGCTGATCGAGGACCTGGGGGAGGGGACCTGGCGGGTGGAGGCCCTCCCCTCGCCGGGCGCGGTCATGGATCGTCACGGCCACGTCCCTTTGCCTCCCTATATCCGGCGTCCGGATCGGCTCGAGGATCGCGTGCGGTACCAGACCGTGTGGGCCGATCGTCCTGGATCGGCGGCCGCCCCCACGGCCGGGCTCCACCTCTCGGAGCGCCTGCTCTCTGCCCTCGCCGCGCGCGGCGTCGCGTGCACCCGCGTGACCCTCCACGTGGGCCTCGGCACGTTCCGTCCTCTTCGTCCTTCCGATCTCGAGCGCGGGGAGCTCCACGAGGAAGCCTGGACGGTGTCCGAAGCCGCGGCCGAGGCCGTGGCTTCCGCCCGGGCTCGGGGGCGTCGCGTCGTCGCGGTCGGGACCACCACCGCGCGGGCGCTGGAGACCGCCACGCCAGAGGGCGCCTCCCATCCCGTGCCCGGCTCGGGCCGGACCCGCCTCTTCATCCGGCGCGGCTACCGATTCCGCTCCGTGGACGGACTCCTGACCAACTTCCACCTCCCCCGATCGAGTTTGCTCCACCTCGTGGCCGCGTTCGCGGGCCAGGAGCGGGCGCGGCGGGCCTATGCCCACGCGGTGGATGCGGGCTACCGGTTCTACTCCTATGGCGACGCGATGCTCGTCCTTTGAGATCCAGGCCCGCCTCGGCGCGGCGCGGACCGGCGTGCTCCACACGCCGCACGGCGCGGTGCCCACGCCCGCGTTCCTGCCGGTGGGCACGACTGGGACGGTCAAGGCCCTCACCCCGGAGGATCTCCGCGTCACGGGCACCTCCATGGTGCTGGCCAACGCCTACCACCTCTGGGTCCGGCCCGGGCACGGGGTCGTGGAGCGGCTGGGCGGGCTCCACCGGTTCATGGGCTGGGACGGCCCGATCCTGACCGACTCGGGGGGGTTCCAGGCCTGGAGCCAGCGGGAGCACCGGAAGGTCCGGGAGGACGGCGTCCGTTTCCGTCACCACGCGGACGGCCAGTGGCGCCTCCTCACGCCCGAGGTCGCGGTGGAGATCCAGGAGGCGCTGGGCGTGGACGTGGCCATGGCGCTCGACGAGTGCATCGAGTGGCCCGCGGACCGCGACCGGGTGGCCGAGAGCACGGCCCGCACCACCCGCTGGCTCCACCGCTGCGTCGCTGCCCGTCGGCGGCCCGAACGGACGGCCTTGTTCGGCATCGTGCAGGGGGGCGTCCACGAGGATCTCCGACAGGCCCACGCCGAGGAGATCGCCGCTCTGGATCTCGAAGGGTTCGCCATCGGCGGCCTCTCGGTGGGCGAGCCCACCGAAGCGATGCGCGCCATGGTGGAGGCGTCCGCCCGGGTCCTGCCCGAGGACCGCCCTCGCTACCTCATGGGTGTGGGGTATCCCTCCGACGTGGTGGCAGCGGTGGCCAGGGGGGTGGACCTCTTCGACTGCGTCCTTCCTACACGAAGTGCCAGGTTCGGGCAGGCATTCACGTCGCAGGGCCGCCTCACGCTCACCCACGCGCGGTACCGCGAGGATCCTGAACCCCTGGATCCCGCGTGCGCGTGTTATACGTGCCGCTCCTTCAGCCGGGCCTACCTCCGGCATCTCTGCACGGCCGGGGAGATCCTCGGTCCGCGCCTCCTCACGCTGCACAACGTCGCCTTCTACCAGGCCCTCATGGCCGGGCTTCGGCAGGCGGTGGGGGGAGGCGAGGGCGCCCTCGCGGCGCTCGCAGCCGAGGCCGTTCGCTGGTCCGCCGTCCTGCCGCCTTAATCCCGGGAGATCTGCCATGCACCCGGTTCCCCCCACCGACCTGATCCAGACCCTCGGTCAGGCCGCTCCTTCCGGAGCGGCCGGCGGAGGATTCGGCAGCAGCATCCTGCTGCTCGTCGCCATCCTGGGCATCTTCTACTTCCTCCTCATCCGCCCGCAGCAGAAGCAGGCCAAGGAGCACGCCAGCCTGGTCGCCGGTCTGAAGAAGGACGACCGCGTGGTCACCTCCTCGGGCCTGTTCGGCCGCATCTGGGCGGTGAAGGACACCACCGTCCTCCTGGAGGTGGCCAAGGACGTCCGGGTGGAGGTGGAGAAGACCTCGGTGAAGCGCAAGGTGGCCGCCGCCTCCGACAGCGAGTCCTCCGAGATCGAGACCGACGCCAAGGGCCGGAAGAGGTAGCTCCATGCCCGGTTCCTGGTGGGCCAAGTCCGTCCTGGTGGGGATTGCGCTCCTCCTGGGCATCTACGTGCTGCTGCCCACGATGCTGGGCGGGTCCGCGTGGCAGCGCCTCGAGGAGCAGGCCGCCACGGTCGATGGCTCGGCCCCGACCGACGAGGCAGACGCGTTCCTGCCCTGGTACGCCAGCCTCCTGCCCGACACCTACATCAATCGGGGCCTGGACCTCCAGGGCGGCATCGACCTGACGCTCCAGGTCGGCGTGGAAGAGGCCGTGCTCTCCACGGTCCAGCGCGACATCGGGCCCCTCCAGGAAGCTGCGGAGCGGGAGGGGATCCGCCTCGAGGAGGTCCGCCGCCTCTCCGGAGAGCCCGCCCTGCTCATCCGGCCCGGCGAGGGCATCACCGTCGGGGATCTCCGCCAGTTCATGCTCCAGGCGTACCGATCCTACGAGTACGAGGGCACTCGCATGGAGGCCGCGGGCGAGTACCACGTGTTCCGCCTGTCCACCGAGAGCCAGGACTACATCCAGGAGCGCGCGGTGGAGCAGGCGCTCGAGACGCTTCGGGACCGCATCGACGAGACCGGCGTCAAGGAACCGTCCATCGTCCGGAAGGGCGTCACCGGCATCAACGTCCAGTTGCCGGGCATGGACAACCTGGATCAGGCCGTGGAGGCCATCGGCACCACCGCCGTCCTGCAGTTCATGATGGTGGACGAGGACGTCAAGGACGGCTCCATCGAGAAGGCCCTCCTCGAGGCCGAGAAGACCCTCGAACCGGCCGTCTTCCTGGACGACCAGCGCCTCTCCGACTGGCTGGTGAACAGCGGTCGGATCCCTCCGAGCGATCGCCTCCTGTGGGAGTACTCCAAGGGGCCGGACAACAAGGACGTGCGGACCCGGGCACTCGCCGTCAAGGACGAGATCGTCCTCACCGGGGACGACATCAACGACGCCCACGTGGCCATGAACCAGTTCAACGAGCCCTACGTGGCCCTGGAGTTCAAGCCGCGCGGCGGCCGCATCTTCGCGGACGTCACGGGCGAGAACGTGGGCAAGCGCTTCGCCATCGTGCTCGACGACAAGATGCGCTCCGCGCCGGTCATCCGTGAGCGGATCGCGGGAGGCCGGGCCAGCATCGAGATGGGCGCCGGTTCCTACCAGGATCTGCTCAAGGACGCGAGCGTGCTCTCGCTCGTGCTGCGCACCGGGGCGCTGCCTGCGCCGGTCACGGTGGGCGAGGTGCGGACCGTGGGGGCTACGCTCGGGGCCGACACGATCCGGGCCGGCGTGAGCGCCGCCCTGGTCGCGGCGGCGCTGGTGAGCGCCTTCATCCTCCTGGTCTACCGCAAGGTGGGCGTCGTGGCGGTGAGTTCGCTCGCGCTCAACATGCTCCTGCTGCTCGCCGGCATGGCTGTCCTGGGGGCCACGCTCACCCTGCCGGGCATCGCGGGCATCGCGCTCACCGTGGGCATGGCCGTGGACTGCAACATCATCATCTACGAGCGCATCCGCGACGAGGTGCGCGCCGGGAAGAACATCCGGGCGGCCACCGAGTCCGGATTCGAGAAGGCCTACTCCGCGGTGCTCGACGCCAACATCACCACGTTCATCGCTGGGGTCGTGCTCTACTCCTACGGCACGGGCCCCATCCGGGGCTTCGCGGTCACGCTCATGGTCGGCATCTTGAGCACGCTCTTCACGGGCGTCTTCACCACGCGGGTCCTCATGGACCTCCTGACCCGCAAGGCCACCGCGCGGCTGGCCTTCTAGGAGACGCCATGAAGCTCCAACCCGAAGGCTTGAGAATCGACTTCGTCGGGAAGCGGAAGATCACCGCCATCATCAGCGCGGTCCTCGTCTCCGCCTGCCTCGCCTTCTTCTTCCTCATCGGCCCCAACTGGGGCATCGACTTCACGGGCGGCACCGAGGTGCACCTGAAGTTCGAGGCCCCGGTGCCCATCGACGACGTGCGGAACGCCCTCGCACCCATCGGCCTGACGGGCAGCGCCATCCAGCAGGTGAGCGGCCCGGACTCGGGCGAGTACAGCATCCGGATCCAGGACCCGGAGTTCGGGACCGAGAATCTCGTTCCCGACGTGCAGGGTCGCCTCGAGGCGATCTTCGGTCAGGGGTGGATCCAGGAGATTCGAAAGGAGGTCGAGGTCGGAGTCCGCCTCACCTTCGTCCACACGGGGCCCGACATGGAGCTCGGCACGATCCAGGCCGCGCTCGATCCCCTGGGAGGCCTCCAGGTCGAGAAAGCCCCCGACGACAAGACCTACTACGTCAAGGTTCCCTCCCTGAACGAGAAGATCCGGGATCGCATCGCACAGTACCTCGAAGAACATCCGTTCGAGGTTCGATCCGTGGACAGCGTGGGCCCCAAGGTGGGCAGCGAGCTGCGTCGGCAGTCGGCCATCGCGGTGACCGCCACCCTCTTCCTCATGCTGCTCTACATCGGCTTCCGGTTCGACGTCGCCTACGCGCCGGGCGCCATCCTGGCCCTGTTCCACGACATCTCGATCATCCTCGGGTTCTACGTCATCTCCCAGCGGGAGTTCGACGTGGGGTCCATCGGCGTGCTCCTCACGATCCTCGGCTACTCCATCAACGACACCATCGTCATCTACGACCGCATCCGGGAGCACCAGAGGGAGTACCGGCGCCAGGCCCTGCCCGACCTGCTCAACGACTCCATCAACGAGACCCTCGGCCGCACCATCGCGACCTCCGTGTCCACGTTCCTGGCCATGATCCCGTTCCTCTTCTGGGGCACGGGCACGATCAAGACCTTCGCCATGGCCATGCTCGTCGGCATCGTGACCGGCTCGTACTCCACGATCTTCATCGCGAGCCCCGTCATCCTGCTCATGCAGGACGTGAAGCCCTTCCTGGCACGCTTCCTCAAGCCGTCCCGGCGAGGATCGCCCGAGCAGGCTGCCGGGGTCAGCCAGGAGCATCGACGCCTCGGCCGTCTCCGCGACGCCCCCGCCCCCGAGAAGGGCAAGCCGGAGAGCGAGCATGACCTGTTCCGGCGGTCGTGACGGGCGGACTCGTCGGCTTGACGCCCCCGTGGACCCGGCGTTATCCAGTGTATCCTCCCTCGGGAGGCCCCCTCCAGGCACGTAGCTCAGTGGGAGAGCACCGTCCTGACACGGCGGGGGTCGGCGGTTCAAGCCCGCCCGTGCCTACCCTCTTTCCCCAGAGCGCACCGCAACCGGCCTTGTGCCAAGGCGATGTCGCTCGCGTTTCCTCGCCCCCCACCCCGGAGACCCATTGAGGCGCCCCCCGAAGAAACCCGAGGAGCCGACACCTGCCAAGGAAGACATCCGCGTCAACGAGCGCATCCGCGTTCCCCGCGTCCTGGTGATCGATGAGAACGGGGCCAAGCTCGGCGAGTTCCTGACCCCGGACGCCATCGCCCTCGCCCGGGAGAAGGGCTTCGACCTGGTGGAGGTCGCCCCAACCGCCCGACCGCCCGTCTGCCGCCTCACCGACTACGGACGCCTCAAGTACGACCGCAAGAAGAAGGAGGCCCAGGCTCGAAAGAACCAGGCCGTGCAGGAGCTCAAGGAGATCAAGATCCGGCCCAAGACCGATCAGCACGACTTCGACGTCAAGGTCCGGCACGTCCGGCGCTTCCTCGAGAACGGAGACAAGGTCAAGATCACGGTCCGCTTCCGCGGGCGCGAGATCGCCCACCGGGACATCGGCGAGGCCCAGTGCCAGAAGCTCTTCGAGGCGGTCCAGGACCTGGCGATCGTGAGCCAGACCCCCAAGATGGAGGGTCGCCTGATGGTTGCGATCCTCACGCCCACCCGGCGCAAGCCCGGAGGGGTCGGGGAGAAGCCGACTGCACCCGAGGAAGTGAACCTTCAGGAAGGATGATCCGATGGCTACCAAGATGAAGACCCGTGCGAGCGCCGCCAAGCGGTTCAAGGTGACCGGAGGCGGTCGCATCAAGTTCAAGCACAGCAAGATGCGCCACATCCTCGCGAAGAAGGCGTCCAAGATGAAGCGGCGCTTGCGGAGACCGGGCGTGCTCAACGCCACGAACAGCCGCAACTTGAGGGTGCTCGTCCCCTACAAGTAGCATCCCCCCACCGCCCCGCCGCCACCGCCCTGTAGGGATGGGAAGCGGCTTTCAAGGAGGCGCACATGGCTCACGTCAAGCGAGCCCAGAACCGGAAGACCCGCAAGAAGAACCTGTACCGGTCCGTCAAGGGCTACATGAAGGGACGCCGCCGGCTGCGCCAGGCCACCGAGGCGCAGATGCGCTCCGAGCGGTACGCGTTCGCAGGCCGCAAGCAGCGCAAACGCCACTTCCGTGCCCTCTGGATCCAGCGGCTCTCGGCCGCGGTACGGCCACACGGCCTGTCGTACAGCCAGTTCGTGAACGGCTTGAAGAAGGCCGAGATCGGGCTTGACCGCAAGCAGCTGGCCGAACTCGCCCTCTCGGATCCCGCTACGTTCGCCGTGGTGGTCGAGCGGGCGCGGGCGGCCCTGACTTAAGGCCATGCCTCCGTCGTCTGCCGCGCGCGCGGACCGATGGCGATGGGTTGCCGTCGGGCTCGCCGCGGTGTTCGTCGTGGCGTGCAGCGAGGACGTGGAGCCCGTCTGGGAGCAGTTCAACGCCACCGACGACCAGGTGACGATCCGGATCGGCGTCGAGGACGTCCTCGACCCCGTGTCCACCACGCTCTACTCGTCCAGTGGGATCAAGGAGGTGGGCTCGGCCCGGGTCGAGCCCGGAGGGGGTCCGATCGGCACCGAGCACCGGTTCGTCGTGGAAGTCGATGACGCCTACGAGCACAAGGTCGGACGCGCCACGGTCCGCGTACAGAGCCCCGAGCGTGGCTCGGACGAGTACGACATGGACGCAGACAGCGCAGACGAGGGGACCTGGACGACCACGCTGGTGTCCGTGGGCGAGGAGGGAGAGACGCGGGACGACACCGCCACCTTCCGACTCTGGTACGATGTGTCCGACGAGGCGAGTTCCTCGGACGACACGGGCGGGTAGCGCCTCGGAGGCTGGATGGCCACACCGTCGGATCCCAGCACCCTGACCCGGGCAGACCTCGCAGAGGCGCTCCAGGATGCGCTGGGCCTCCCGCAGCCCATGGCCGGCCGCCTGGTGGCCGAGATCTTCGAATCCACGGGGGCCGCGCTGCAGGATCCCGCGGACGGCCGCGTGCAGATCACGGGATTCGGCACGTTCGAGGTCTTGGACAGAGGCCCGAGGCCAGCTCGCAACCCCCGCACGAACGAGGTGGTGCCGCTGGCGGCCCGACGCGTGGTCCGTTTCCGCGCGGCGAGCGGACTCCGGGCCCTCTTGCGCAAGGAGGAAGGCCCATGAGCGACGACATCCCGATTCCCCCCGACCTTCCGGACAAGCTGTACTTCCGGATCGGCGAGGTCGCCACGCTGCTCGGCGTCGAGCCCCACGTGCTCAGGTACTGGGAGGGCGAGTTCGGCATCCGGCCGGTGCGGTCCATGAGCGGGCAGCGCCTCTACCGCAAGCAGGACATCGCGCGGTTCCTCAAGATCCGGCACCTGCTCCACGAGAAGGGTTTCACCGTGGCCGGGGCCCGGAAGCTGCTCAAGGAAGGGGGGCAGCCCGCGCCGGGCATCTCGGCCGACGTGGTCCGGGACGCCATGGACCGGATCGCCGAGATGCGTTCTCGCATCGCAGGACTCAAGGACGACACGGGTCCTCTCTGGGGTTGACCGACAGCGCGTGGCGAGGTAGAACGGACCTTGCGCCGGGGCGTAGCGCAGTCTGGTAGCGCACCTGAATGGGGTTCAGGTGGTCGCTGGTTCGAATCCAGTCGCCCCGACCA
>JAFGLY010000200.1 GCA_016927815.1 Deltaproteobacteria bacterium
CCGATGCCGTTGCAGATGATGGTCTCGGTGGGGTTGGTGGCAGGCGTGATGGACCCGATGACCCCCCAGGGCGCCCGCTCCACCAGCGTGAGGCCGTCGTCCCCGGTCCAGGCCACGGGCTCCAGCACCTCGGGACCGGGCGTGCGCCGGGCGGCCAGCACGTTTTTCCGGATCTTGTCCTCGACCCGCCCCATCTTTGTCTCCTCCACGGCCATCCGGGACAGGGCGGGGACGACCTCGAGGAGGCAGCGGCGCATGTTCGCGATGATCTCGCGCCGTTTCTCGAGCGGGAGGGCCACGAGCACCTGCTGCGAGGTCCGGGCGGCCTCGCTGGCGGCGGCCACCTGGGGGAACACGCCCAGGGGCTGGGCGGGCGGCCCCTCCACGCGGCTCTCGGGAGGCTCGTCGCCCGCGCGCACGCGTGCGAGCACCCGCTCCACGATCTCCGACACCTGGTCACGTTGCATGGGGTGCCCCCGGGATCGGCAGCGCGGGGACCTATCCCTCGCCCTGCGTGGGGTTCTTGGTGTACAGGGCCTTGCCCCCCACCTCGAGCTCGTCCACGATGGCCATGACGACGGCATCGATGGGACGTGCGTCGGTGACGCGGGTCTGGCGCGCGGAGGATCCCTGGGCGTAGAGGATGACCTCGTGGAGCCCGGCGCCCAACGCGTCGGCCGCGACCACGAAGGTGTCCTTCTCGGTCATGTCGAGCCCGAGGTCGCGGACGAGGTAGAGCTTGAGGCCCTCGATCTTCTCGTCCTTCCGGGTGGATACGACCGTACCGACGATCCTTCCGAGCTTCATGGGGGCTCCGGGGACGCAGGGAGCGGACGCCCTACTCCTTGCGTTTCGGCTGCCGGCCGAGAGGGAGGACCTCGTCGATGTTCTCGTGGGGACGTGGGATCACGTGCACGCTGACGAGTTCGCCCACGCGCTGGGCCTGCCGCGCCCCGGCCTCGGTGGCCGCCTTGACCGCGGCGACGTCGCCTCGAACAACGGCGGTGACGTACCCGCCGCCGATCTTCTCATAGCCGACCAGCTCGACACGGGCGGCTTTCACCATGGCGTCGCTCGCCTCCACCATCGCGACGAATCCCTTTGTCTCGATCATGCCCAGGGCATCGGCCATTGTGGGACTCCTCTACAGGGTTCGACGGAACCGGGGAAGGACGGGTCCACCTACCGGCGCCGGCTGGCTGAGTCAAGCGAGGGGCCCCCGAGCGCTAGGTTTCCGCGACGTGGAGGCCGGCTGCGCCCAGCAGGAGCGGGCGGTAGCGCACGCGGGCGAAGCCGGCCGCCCTCAGCATCTGCTCGATCTCTCGGGGCGAGTGGAAATCCCTCGACGACTCGGCGAGGTACCGGTAGGCGGCGGGCTGGCCGGAGAGGACGCCCCCCACGGGCCCCACGAAGGCGGACTCGTAGAGGTGGCAGATCCCGCGGACCACCAGGTTCGAGGGCTGGCTGGACTCCACGATGACGTAGCGCCCACCCGGCTCGAGGACGCGGAACACCTCAGCCAGGTGGCGGGTCCGGCCCGGGTTCCGGTAGACGAGGTTGCGGAAGGCGAAGGCGATACACGCGACGTCGAGGGAACGGTCGGGAAAGGGCAGCGCGGTCGCGTCCCCCTCGATGAACGTGATCCGCTCCGACACGCCGGCCTGCCGGGCCTTCTGCCTGGCCCGCTCCAGCATGGGGGCGCTGAAGTCCAGCGCGTCGATTCGCGTGCCCTCGCTCGCGAGGCGGGCCAACTCGATGCTCAGATCCCCGGTGCCACAGCCGATGTCCAGGAGGTGCGACGGGTGCCCTTCGAGGCAGCATCGGGCCGCCAGCCGCCGCCACCGTCGGTCCTGCCCGAGCGTGAAGAGGCGGTTGATCAGGTCGTAGCGCGGGGGAACGGCCGTGAAGACGTCGTGCAGCGGGCGGTCGGCAGGGGGCGTGGGCCGGGCAACCATGGGATCAGCGGAGGAGGCCTGCAACGAGGTAGCCGACAGCGAGAAGCCCCTGGGTCGCCAGCGTCAGTTGCACGTTGACGGCCATGCCCCGCACCAGTCTCTCCCGATCGCCGTGGTGCCGGGCGGCCTGGATGGCCCGGATCGCCAGGGGCAACGTGAGAAGTGCGAGGAGCGTCCAGGCGGGCATGACCCCGGCGACCGACCAGGCGACGATCCACGCATAGACGGCCAGGGCCGCGGTGGCGTAGACCACGGCGCTCCGGTCCTTGCCGATGGTGACGGGCAGGGTCCTGCGCTTCCCGAACGCGTCGGCTTCGGCGTCGGGGAACTCGTTGAGCAGCAGCAGGTTGTGCACGAGGAAGAACGACGGGACGGAAGCGATCAGGGCCGTCCACGTGTAGGTGCCCGTCTGCACGAAGTACATGCCCAGCACCGGCAGCGCGCCCAGGCCCACGCCCGCCGACCACTCGGGCCAGGGCCCCTTGAGGATGACCGGGCTGTAGAAGACGATCAAGCAGGCGGCCACGAGCAGGAGCGGCAGGAGCCACCCGCCGGCCACCAGGACGAACCAGGCGCCGATGGCGCCCGCCAGCACCAGGCAACCGACCCCCAGCGCGAGCGCCTGGGAGGGGCGCAGCTGCCCGGTGGGCAGCAGGCCGCTGCCGCCGCTGAAGGGCGTCCGCCGGGTGCGGAGATCGATGCCGCTCCGATAATCGAAGGTGTCGTTGAGGACGTTGACGCTGGCGTGGGCCAGCACCAGCCCCAGGCTGGCCAGCAGCGCATCGCCCAGGTCGAACCGGCCTTCGTACCAGGCGACGGCCGCTCCCAGGGCGGCCAGGATCAGGGACAGGACGAGGAACTGCGGGCGGGTTTCACGGAAGAGTGCGTTCAGGCTCATCCATCGGCTCCTTGCGGCCTCGGCTCCGAGCGTGCTCGCACGGTCCGCCGTCCCCTCTATCGCACCCTGGGTGGGGACGAGCCGGCCTACAGCCACGTCCGGACGAACCCGTAGAGCCAGCGCAGGCGCGGGAGGTAGAGCACCTCCGCCCCGTACAGCACGTAGAGTGCCCGGAGTCCGACGGCCGCTCCGGTAAGCAGGGCCACGAATGCAAGCAGCAGCCCCTCGCCGGTCCGCATCCTGAGCGAGCGCCGGACGGCCCGGGGGGCCATGGCGTCGAAGCCCCGGGCATCGAGCGCCTCGGCGAGCGTGCGGGCCCGCCGGAGCGCCCGAGCCACCACGGGTCGGACCAGGGCCAGCTCCTCCCGGATCCAGGCCAGCGGCGCGCGGTGGGCGATGGGTCGACCCCGCCGGGCCCGGGCTCGCCGGACCACGAGCGCCTCGCGGGCGCCCTCCGGGACGAAGCGCAGCGCCGTGACCGACAGGAATGCAATTCCGAAGGGTATCTTGAGCGATAGCATCGCTGCTAGCAGGCGATCCACCGGGGTGGAGACCGCCACCGCGACGCCCGCAAGCGTGACGGACACGAACCTGAGCGACTGTACCAGTCCGTGCAGCGCACCCTCGCGCCAGAACGAGAGGGGCCCGATCCTGACCAGCGCGGTGCGGGGCTCGTCCGCGTAGAAGAAGCCCTGGGACAGGACGGTGCCCCAGACGAGGGTCAGCGCCGCGATCAGGCCGCGGGATCGCCAGCCTCCCGGCACGTGGATCACCGCGAAGGGCGCGGCGGAGAGGAGCACGAGGAGCCCGAGCGACTGGGGGCGATCGAGCACCACGGCCAGCACGCCCACGCAGGCTAGAAGGCCGAGCCGGACGCGAGGGTCCATCAGGACACCCGGGCCGCGAGGTCCGCAGCGGGCTGCGGCCGGAAGCCCAGGTCCAGGCAGAGGGCTGCGAGGGGAGGCAGGAGACCCTGGGTGCGGAGCGCGCCGGCCACCCTTACGGGCGTGCCGTCCTGCACGACGGTCCCCTCCTCCACGAGCAGCACGCGCGTGGCGTGGCGGAGCGCGAGGTCCACGTCGTGGGTGGCGAACACCAGCGCTCCGTGGACCAGGGCCTCGGCCAGGGCCTCCATCATGCGATCCACCCGATCCCGGTCCTGCCCCGAGGTGGGCTCGTCGAGCAGCAGCACGGCCGGCCGGCAGGCCAGCGCCGCGGCCACCGCGACCCTGAGGCGTTGGCCCCGGGAGAGCGCCTGGGGCGGGCGTTCGAGGAGATCCTCCAGGGAGAGCGCCCGGGCGGCCTCGCCGACCCGGTGGTTCACGGCCTCCTCCTCGAGGCCTGCCTCGCGGGGTCCGTAGGCGAGCTCGGCCCTCACGGTCTCGCAGAAGAGGGACAGGTCGGGGTCCTGGGGGACCACGAGCACGCGCCCCGTGGTCGTGATGCGACCCCCATCGCCCTCTCCGGCGAGCGACTCGATCAGGCTGGTCTTTCCGGCCCCGTTCGCGCCGAGCAGGGCCACCCGTTCGCCCGGGGCCAGGTCCAGCGCCGGCAGGCCGGCCACCGTGCGGCCGTTCCGCGCCCGCACCAGGTCCCGGGCCGCCAGCACCGGAGGCCCTGGCGGGCGCGGCTCGGCGGGGGGGTCCTGGGATCGCGGGAGGTGAACGGCGAGGTCGGCCGGGGCCAGGCCTAGCCCGGCCAGGCGATCCGCGAGGTCGACCATCCCGGGCAGGGCGAGGCCCAGTTCGCGAAGGAGGCTCAGGGGCGCGGCCTCGCGCGGGGTGTCGGACGCAATCCGGCCGTTGTCCAGGACCACCACCCGCCCGCACGCCGACCAGCAGGCCTCGAGCCGGTGCTCCGCCACCACCACGCCCACGCCACGCGCCGCCAGCGCCGCGAGGTGGGCCACGACCTCGCGGGCCCCGCCCGGATCGAGCTGGGCGAGCGGCTCGTCGAGCAGGAGCAGTCGGGCCCGTGCGGACAGCGAGGCTGCGATGAGGAGCCGCTGCTGCTGGCCTCCGGAGAGGGTCGCCGGGGACCGCTCCGGTTCCCGGGGCAGGCCGAAGGTCTCCAGCATCTCGTGGATGCGCGCCTCGATGCGATCCGGCGGCCAGCCGGCGGACTCGGGGCCGAAGGCCACCTCGTCCCCGAGCGTTCCGGTCACCACCTGGTCCGCGGGCTCCTGGGCTACGAACCCGACGAGCATCACGCGCTCGGACGGCGCGAGAGACGCCGGATCCCGACCCTCCACGCGGATCGCCCCCCCCACGGTTCCGTGTCCGTGCCGGCCCAGGATGCCCGCGGCCAGGCGGAGGAGCGTGGACTTCCCCGACCCGGTGGGGCCCGTGAGGAGCACCACCTCTCCGGCGCCCAGCTCGAGATCGATGGGCCCGAGCGCGAGCCGGGACGCGAGCGCGAAGCGCCACGTGAGGCCCTGCATCTCGAGGAGCGGTACGGGCGAGGTGGGTTCCACGGCCCCCAACGTGCCCCGCCCGGCGCGGGTGCGCACCGTCGGAACCCGGATAGGGGGCGCGAGTCCATCGCTCCCCAGGACGCGCCCATGCGCCCTGCCGCCCTCGCGCTCCTCGCTGCCTGCTCGTCGGGCGCGCCGCCGCCGGCACCCGCCCAGGCCCCCCTGCCGGCCGACCCGGAGGTCCGCGAGGTCGCCCCGGGGCCCCTGCGTGCCGGCCGGGTGGCCTTTCGCGCCACCTGCCAGGTCTGCCACGGCCTCTACGGGCAGGGGGACGGCCCGGCGGCCGCCGCGCTCCACCCTCCGCCCGCGGACCTCACCGAGCCCACGAGGGCCGACGCCTGGACCCCGGCGCGCCTCGAGGACACCATCCGATCCGGCGTACCGGGCACCGCCATGATCGCGTTCGAGGACCAGATGGAGGCGTCCGAGATTCTCTCCGTCACGGCCTGGGTCCACACGCTGCCCGCCGGGGGAACCTGACCCCGGCCGTGCTACGCTCCCGACGGCCCGCACGCATGTCCGATCCCTCGCCCGGACCCGCCGCGCACCGGGGGTGGCTGGCCGCCGCCGCCCTGGCCCTCCTGTGGGGGATCGGGCCGGCGATTCCGGCCCTCTTTGAGGGCGGGCTCCTCGGCCATCCCTGGACCGACCTCTACCCCTCGGCCTGGGGCCTGCACTGGTTCGTGTCCCACCAGCCGGGCCTCCCGCTGCACGCCCCCGAGATCGGCTGGCCCGAAGGCATGGGGTTCTACTACTCGAGCCCGATCCACGGCTGGCTCGCCTGGCCCCTGGTCGCGGCGGGCGTCGACCTGGCCTGGGTGTACGACCTGCTGGTGCTGGCCGCCCGGGTGGCCGGCGTGCTCACCGCCTTCGGCTGGCTGAAGGCCGAGGGACTCGAGGATCGGGGCGCGCTGGCCGGGACCGCCTTGTACGCATGCGCGGCCATCTTCCACGGGTATGCGGTGGAGGGGATCGTCGAGGGCGTCGACGCGTGGACCCTGCCGCTGTGGGGCCTGTGCGTGGCCCGCCGTCGCCCCGTCGCGTCCATCTTCGCCTTTGCGGGGGTGATCGCCTCCTCCTGGTACCTCGGAGCGGCGGCCCTGCTCGTGGCCGCGGTGCGCGCCCGGGAGACGCGCCACGTCGCGATCTCGGCCGCGGGCGGAACGCTCCTCGCCCTCCCCTTGTTCCTCGCCTTCCAGGGCGCCTTCCCCGACGCAGCGCCCCTCGACCCCGCGGTCCGGGCGGCCATGGGCACCCCCGTCCGCATCCCGACGCCCGGAGTTCTGCCCGGGGTGAATCCGTTCGCCCTCACGTCCTACGTCGGTTGGCTGGGCTGCGGGCTCCTCCTCCTCGGTGCCCGGCGTCGGCCCTGGCTCGCCGCGGGTGCGGGGTTCGCCTGGGTGCTGTCGCTGGGCGTGGGACCCTGGTACGACCTGCCCGGCCTGTCCATGATCCGGTTCCCCTACCGGCTCGTGGCCGCCACCCTCTTCCTCGCGGCTCCGGTGGTGGGCGTGGCGGTGGACGCCGTCTCCCGACGTTCCCGGTGGGCGGGGCTGGCGGCGCCGCTCATCGCGCTGGAGGCCTGGCTCCTCTCGCCCGTGGACCCGCTGATCCCCGCCTCGAGCGCGGACGTCCCGGCCATCTACGCAGAGGTGGAGCCCACGGTCCTGCTCGAGGTGCCGGGCCCCGTGGCCCTGCCGCCGGGCGTGCGCAATCCTTCCCGTCCCCGCGCTCGATACCTCCTGTGGTACGCCACCCTGCACGGCGCGGCCTCCCCCTGGCGACCGGACTTCAACGCCATGGCGCCGACCGAGGAGCCGACCTGGCTGGCCTCCTGGAGAAACGTCGACCCCGTGGGCAGGCAGGCGGGCGGCAACGCGCCTCCCACGCCGGACATCGCCGGTACGCGCGCAGCGCAGGTCCGGCAGATCATGGTGCACGAGGACGAGGTTGGCGCGGCCCGTGCGAAATCGATATACGGTGCGCTCTTTGCCAGCGGTGCACGGCTCGTCGCCTCCGAGGGCGACTTGAACCTGTACCTGCTTCCCTGAGCCGATCGCGCTTCGAGTCTTGCAGCCCGGACCTTCCGGGTATTCCGCTGGCGATCGAACCCACCCCGCACCTCTCTGACCGTTGGGCCCCCCGATGCACGACACCTGGATCGCCGCGTTGGTGTTCTTCGCGGTCGCGGCGTTGTTCGCGTGGGGCATCATGCTCGCCTGGGCTCTGCTGAGGGTCCGCGGCCGCAGGGCGGACCCCGCGCGCGACGCCACCTACGAATGCGGCGAGGAACCCGACGGCTCCGCGTGGATCCGTTTCCACCCGCGGTACTACGTCGTCGCCCTCATCTTCGTGCTGTTCGACGTGGAGACGATCTTTCTCCTGCCGTGGGCGCTCAACCTCGACGACTTCGGCCTCGTGGCCCTGGTCGAGATGTGCCTCTTCCTCGGCATCCTGCTCCTCGGCTGGCTCTACGCCCTCAAGAAGGGAGCCCTCCGGTGGCAGTAGACGAGACCTCCCGCACGTTCGTCCACCCGCTCTACGGGTGGCTCGAGAAGATCCCGGGCCTCTCGGTCGGGCTCACCACCGCGGACGCGGTGCTCTCCTGGGGCCTGGAACACTCGCTGTGGGTCTTCCCCATGGCCACCTCGTGCTGCGGCATCGAGTTCATGGCCACCATGACGAGCCGCTTCGACATGGACCAGTTCGGCACGTTCACGCGGCCCACCCCCCGCCAGTGCGACGTCATGGTGGTGGCCGGCACGATCACCGTCAAGATGGCCCCCCGGGTCAAGCGCCTGTGGGACATGATGCCCGAGCCCCGCTGGTGCGTGGCCATGGGTTCCTGCGCGATCTCCGGGGACTTCTACCGCAACCTGTACGCGGTGGTCCCCGGGGTCGACACGTTCATCCCCGTGGACGTCTACGTCCCCGGCTGCCCCCCCGCGCCGGATCACGTCCACGCGGGCATGCACGTCCTCATGGAGAAGATCCGCCAGGTCCGCAAGGGCACGTTCCGGCCCAACGCGGACCCGGCGGCCCGCGAAGGCCTGCTCCGTCCCTCCATTCCCCGCATCGGCGATCCGGACCGGGACCCTGCCCTCTCGCGCGCCCAGGCCGAAGCGGCCTTCCGGATGGACCCGGGATGCCAGGTGACCCCCCGGTCCGAGGACGAAAGGGACGTGCCGTGACCCGCCACGCCCCCATGCCCGACGACGTCCTCGCGCTGTTCCGGACGCGTCTCGGGCTCGAGGAGGTCCCGCCCGAGGGTCCGTTCGTCCCGCCCGAGACCCTCCCGGACATCGTGGCCGCCTTGAAGGAGATGGGCTTCCTCCTCTTCCTCTACTGCGCCGCCACCCACTGGCCCGCGACCGAGAACCGCCCGGAGGCGTTCACGGTCGCCTACGGCCTGCGCCGACCCGGCCCCGGGTCGTCCACGGCGCGGCTGCGCGTCCGGATCCCTGCCGATGGGTCCATCCCCACGCTCTCCGGCCTCTTTGCGGGTGCCGACTGGCAGGAGCGCGAGCAGTACGACCTGGTGGGGATCCACTTCGAGGGGCACCCGGATCTGCGCAGGCTCATGCTCCCCGAGGACTGGGAGGGGCACCCGCTGCGCAAGGACTACGCCATCGACACCCACCACTTCCCCTGGAGATGACGTGGTGGACGCCCATCCATCCCATGAGCCCGTCGCGCCCGCCCTGGTGGAGGTGAGCGGGCTGAGCCTCCCGGCGGCCATCACCCATCTCCCCCGGCCGGATCCCTACCTCAACGTGGAGGACTATGAGCCCGAGGCCGATGCGATGGCCCTCAACATGGGCCCGCAGCACCCGTCCACGCACGGGGTACTGCGCCTCAAGCTCTTCCTCGACGGAGAGATCTGCTTCAAGGCCGTCCCGTACGTGGGCTACCTGCACCGGGGCGTGGAGAAGCTGCTGGAGAATCGCACCGCGATCCAGTCGGTCCCGTACGTGGACAAGAACGACTACGTCTCCCCGCTCACGGGCGAGCTCGCCCTGGTCATGGCCTACGAGGCGCTCCTCGACGTGGAACCGCCCCCGCGCGCCCAGGTGCTGCGCACGATCCTCATGGAGCTGCAGCGCATCGCGAGCCACCACCTCTGGCTGGGCACGTTCTGCCTGGACATGGGCGGCGCGCTGGGCGGCGGATCGAGCGTGTTCCTCTACAACTTCCGCGAGCGCGAGCTGATCCTCGACCTCCTCGAGGCGCTGACCGGGCAGCGGATGCACTACAACGCGCTCATGGTGGGCGGGAACCGCCACGACGTGCCGCCGGGCTGGGAGGAGAAGGTCCTGGCCACGATGGATCGGGTCGAGGACCGCCTCGCCGAGTACGAGGCCATGACCGTCGACAACCACATCTTCCGCTCGCGGACCGTGGGCGTGGGGGTGCTCGATCCGCTCCTCGCGCTGGAGGCGGGAGCCGGCGGCGCGAACCTGCGCGCTTCCGGGGTGGACCACGACCTGAGGCGGGACGCGCCCTACGCCGCCTATGGCCAGGTGGACGTCCGCATTCCCGTAGAGACCGCGGGGGACTGCTACGCCCGGTTCCTGGTCCGGATCGCGGAGATGCGGGAGGCCATCCGCATCGTCCGCCTGCTCGTCTCGGGCATCCCCGAGGGGCCCATCGGCGCACTCAAGCCCCCACGACACGTGAACGCCGTCAAGCTCCCCCCCGGCGAGGTCTACGTGGGCATCGAGTCGCCCAGGGGCGAGCTCGGCACCTACCTGATCTCCGATGGCTCCCCCATCCCGGTCCGGGTCAAGATCCGGCCTCCCAGCCTCCACGCGGTCTCGCTGCTCCCCTACCTGTGCGTGGGCGCCACGGTGTCCGACATCGTGGTGATCCTCGGGTCCCTCGATCCGATCCTCGGAGAGGTGGATCGATGAGCCGCGTTCTCGACGCCCTCCGGATGATCTGGGAGATCGGCTGGTTGCGCGGCCTCGTGGTGGGATTCGTCACGCTCACCGTGGTCATGCTCATCGCGGCCTTCACCATCTGGTTCGAGCGCAAGTGGTCCGGCCGGATGCAGAACCGCCCGGGTCCCACCGAGCGGGGCTACGGCGGATGGCTCCAGATCTTCGCCGACTTCTTCAAGCTCCTCCAGAAGGAGAACCTCACGCCCACGGCCACGGACCGGCGGCTGTTCGACTTCGTGCCGCCCATCGTCGTGTTCGTGGTCCTCTCCTCGCTGGCGGTGGTGCCCTACGTGCCCCAGGGCCCGGCGGCCGACGCATCGGTGGGCGTGCTGCTCGCGCTGGCCATCTCGAGCCTCATGGTCTTTCCGGTCTGGGCCGCGGGATGGTCCAGCAACAACAAGTGGGCGCTGCTGGGCGCCATGCGCGCGGTCGCCCAGAGCATCTCCTACGAGATCCCGCTGGTGCTCTCGGCCCTGGTGCCGGTGATCCTGGCCGGCTCGTTCCGGCTCACCGAGATCGTGGGGGCCCAGGCCGACTGGCACTGGTTCGCGTTCTGGCCCCCCGGCCCGGGGCTGGCGGCGTTCGTGCTGTTCTACCTGTCCTCCCTCGCCGAGGCGAACCGCATCCCCTTCGACATCCCCGAGGCCGAGAGCGAGCTGGTGGCGGGCGCCACCACCGAGTACGGCGGCATGAAGTTCGGCATGTTCTACCTGGGCGAGTACGTCCACACGTTCGTGGCCTCCTCGCTCGCCGCGCTCCTCTTCTTCGGCGGCTGGGAGGGACCCGGGCCCGATGGGCTGCACTGGATGCTCGCCAAGGCCTTGATCCTCACCGCGTCGGTGATTCACGTCCGGTGGACGCTGGTCCGCTACCGATCCGACCAGCTCCTCCGCCTGTGCTGGACCTACTTCGTACCCGCGGCGCTGGTGCTGGTGTTCGCCGCCGGCCTGTGGCGGATCCTCGCCGGGGGGTTGGCATGATGCGGGCCTGGATCGACACGCTGTTCGCGTTCTCCACCACCCTGCGGAACGTGGGGCGGCGCCGCGTCACCGAGCCGCTCCCCTGGAAGCGGCTACGGGCCCATCCCGAGCGCTACCGGGCGGGGTTCGCGCTGACCGACGACGAGCACGGCGAGGTGGCCTGCATCGCCTGCAAGGCCTGCGAGAACGTCTGTCCGTCAGGGATCATCCGGGTAGAAGGCGAGCGACGGGAGAGCCCCGTCACCGGAAAGAAACGCGCCTACCCCGTCTCCTTCGTGCTCGACATGAACGCCTGCATCTTCTGCGAGCTGTGCGTCCAGGTCTGCCCCTCGGACGCCATCCGCATGCGCACCGCGTGGACCATCCCCGGCACCAGCCGGGAGGACCAGGTGCTCACGCTCGAGCGGCTCCGGGCGAATGCACGCGAGGGCCACCTCTCCTGGGCCACCCCCGGCAGGCTGAGGGCCATGCAGGACCCGGAACGAAAGAACGGCGAGGGAGGCGAGCCGTGAACGTGGCGTTGTTCGTCGTGGTGGCCGCGGTTCTCCTGGCGGCCTCGATCTCGGTGGTCGCCGGCAGGGAGCTCGTCCGGTCGGTGCTCTGGCTGGCCGTGGCGCTCGCGTCCACCGCCGTCCTCTTCGTGCTGTTGCACGCCGAGTTCATCGCCGCGGTGCAGATCCTGCTCTACACCGGCGGCATCATCACCCTGATGCTCTTCGGCGTCATGCTCACCGCCCGGATCACGGGCGTCCGCATCGCCGTGGGCTCGGCCGGGCGCGTCCGCGGCGGCCTCGTCGCGGTGGGCGTGTTCGCCACCCTGGCCTGGGGCATCCTGGCATCGCAGGGCACGATCGTCGCCCACGAGCCGCTGGACCCCGAGTCCACGACCCGGTTGCTCGGAGCCGCCTTCCTGACGGACTACCTGCTCCCGATGGAGGTCCTCTCGCTCCTGCTCCTCGCGGTCATGGTCGGCGCCATCGTCCTCGCCAGGCGGAGGGACCCGTCGTGACCCCGCCCCTCACCTGGTTCCTCCTGCTGTCCGCAGCCCTGTTCTCCGTGGGGACGTACGGACTCCTCACGCGCAGGAACGCCATCGCCATCCTCCTCTCCATCGAGATCATGGCCAACGCGGTGAACATCAACCTGGTGGCCTTCTCCCGCTGCCTGGGCGACCTCGCGGGGCAGGTCTTCACGCTCTTCGCCATCTCGCTCACGGTGGCGGAGGTGGTGATCGGGCTCGCCATCGTCGTTCTCCTCTACCGCGACCGCGACGACGTCCGCGCGGATCTCGCGGATCGCATGCGGGGGTGACGCGTGATCCCGCTCGCCCTCTTCGTCGTCCTCGGCCCCGTGGCAGGCTTCCTGCTGCTCGCCGGCCTCCCCGTGCTCAGGCGATCCGGACTCGCGGCCGGGGTGGTGTCCTCGGCAGTGGCGCTGGCCACGCTCGTGGCTGCCATCGTCCTCCTCGTCGGGGTCGAGCCCGGCGCCGCACCGGTGATCGCGCAGATCGACTGGCTTCCCCACCAGGGCGAGGCGTTCGCTCGACTGGGCGTGCGCGTGGACGGCACGAGCGCCGTGATGGGCGCCGTGGTGGCCCTCATCGCCTCGGCCGTCCAGGTCTACTCCCTCGGGTACATGGCCTCCGAGGGCCGCCCGTCCATCGGCCGCTACTTCGCCTGGCAGTCCCTCTTCCTGTTCTCCATGCAGACCCTGGTCTTCGCCCCGGACCTCCTGCAGGCGTTCCTGGGGTGGGAACTCGTGGGTCTGTGCTCCTACCTGCTCATCGGCTTCTACTACCAGAAGCCCAGCGCCGCGAAGGCCGCCGTGAAGGCCTTCTGGGTCACCAAGTTCGCGGACATGGGCCTGCTGACGGGCCTGGTGCTCATGCGCTGGCAGGTGGGCTCCTTCGCGTGGGAGGCCGTGCAGCCGGGCTGGACGGCCACGGCCATCGCACTCCTGGTCTTTCTCGGGGCCATGGGCAAGTCGGCCCAGTTTCCCCTGCACGTCTGGCTCCCGGACGCCATGGAGGGCCCCACCCCGGTGTCCGCCCTCCTGCACGCGGCCACCATGGTGGCTGCGGGGGTGTACCTCGTGGTCCGCACCTGGCCCCTCTTCGAGGCCTCGGGCGTGGCCCTCCACGTCGTCGCCTGGGTGGGAGCCATCACGGTCGTGGTCGCCGGGCTCACGGCCATGGTCCAGGACGACATCAAGAAGGTACTGGCGTACTCGACCTGCTCCCAGCTCGGGTACATGGTCGCCGCGCTGGGCGCCGGGTCGCCGGTGGCGGGGCTCTTCCACCTCACCAACCACGCCTTCTTCAAGGCCCTCCTCTTCCTCGCGGCCGGAGCGGCCATCCACGCCGTGCACTCCAACTCCATCTGGGAGATGGGCGGGCTGTGGCGGTCGCTCAAGGGTGCGTCCCTCCTGTTCCTGGTGGGTGCGGCGGCCTTGATCGGCCTGCCCGGGTTCTCGGGGTTCTTCTCCAAGGACTTCGCGCTCGAGGCCCTCGCCGAGTCGCACCTGTGGGGGCCCTTCGCGCTGGCCCTGGGCGGCGTGGCGCTCACGGGTTTCTACGTGGGCCGCGTGGTGGTGGTGGCGTTCTTCCGTCGTCCCGCCAAGGAACGTGGACGCCTCCACACGCCCCTGGTCATGACCGTGCCCATGACCGTCCTGGCCGTGCTGGCGGTGGTGGGGGGCCTCCTGGGAGGTCCGATCGCCGGATGGCTGGGCGGTGCGTACCACTTCCACGTCACGCCCGAGGGCCTCACCGCGACCGTGCTCGCGCTGGGCGGCCTGGGCCTGGCCACCTGGATCTACGGGTACGAGGGTGGTCGTCGGCTGGTGGTCCTGGCCGCCCCCGCGGGCGCGTTCATCCGGTCCGGTTTGCTCGATCGATTCTACGAGACCGCCTGGCGCCAGGGCCTGCTCGTCGTCGCTCACGCCGCGGGTTGGTTCGACCGCTACGTGGTGGACGGGGTCATGAACCTCGTGGCCTGGAGCGTGCTGGAGGGCAGCGAGCGCACGCGCAGGATCCAGACCGGCCGGATCCCCGACTACGTCCTCGCGGTGGTGGTCGCCTTCGTGGTGCTGGCCGCCTGGGGCGCGGTGTCGGGCATGAGCGGCTGCGGGAGCACCCCATGACCGCCTGGCTCTCCCTGGTCGTGTGGGCCCCCTTCGCGGCGGCCCTCGTCCTTCTGCTGCTGCCGGCCCGGGCCTCCAACGCGGTGCGGCTCGTGGCGGTGACCGGTGCGGGCACCTCGCTCGCGGGCGCCATCGCGGTGGCCCTGTCCTACGACCGGGCTCTGGGCGGCGTCCAGTTCCGGGAGTACCAGCCGCTCGTGCCGTCGCTGGGCATCGCCTACGACCTGGGCGTAGACGGATGGGGCGTCTGCCTGATCCTGCTCACCGGCCTCATCATCTTCGCCGGGACCTGGGCCACCTGGACGCTCAAGGAGCGGCCCAAGGAGTACTACATCCTGCTCCTGGCCCTGGTCACCGGCGTCTTCGGCGTCTTTTCCAGCCTGGATCTGTTCCTCTTCTTCCTCTTCTACGAGCTGGCCGTGCTCCCGATGTACCTCCTCATCGGGATCTGGGGTTCGTCCAAGGCCATCCCCGAGCAGGGGCCGTTCGCGTTCGCCTACCGCTCGCTCCACGTGGGGCGGAAGGAGTACGCGGCCATGAAGCTGACCCTCATGCTGCTCCTGGGGTCGGCCCTCATCCTCGCGGGCATCCTCACGCTCTACTGGGCCGGCGACGGTCGCTCGTTCTCCATGGAGGATCTCGCCAAGGCCTCCATCTCGACCTCCACCCAGCGCTGGCTGTTCCCCGCGCTCTGGCTCGGGTTCGGCACGCTGGCGGGCGTCTTCCCCTTCCACACCTGGTCTCCCGACGGCCACGCGTCGGCCCCCACCGCCACCTCCATGCTGCACGCGGGCGTGCTCATGAAGCTCGGCGCCTACGGCGTCATCCGGGTGGGCATGGTGCTGCTGCCCGAGGGGGCCCAAGCCTGGGCCTGGGTGGTCGGCGTGGTGGCCGTCATCAACGTGGTCTACGGCGCACTGTCGGCCATGCGGCAGACCGACCTGAAGTACATCGTCGCCTACTCCTCGGTCAGTCACATGGGCGTGGTGATGCTGGGGGCGGCCACGCTCACGGTGGACGGGTGGAACGGTGCGGTGTTCCAGATGTTCGCCCACGGCATCATGACGGGCCTCCTCTTCGCGCTCGTGGGGCTCGTCTACGAGAAGGCCCACGACCGTGAGATCTTCCGGATGGGCGGGTTCGGGAAGGTCATGCCGGGCATCGCGGTCGCGTTCACGCTGGCGGCTCTCTCGTCGCTGGGCATGCCCGGATCCTCAGGATTCGTCGCCGAGTTCCTGGTGTTCCTGGGCGCGTTCCGGTCCCACCCCTGGTGGGCGGTGGCCGGTATCCTCGGGGCATGGATCACCGCGGTCTACGTGCTACGGGCCGTGCGGGCCATCTTCTGGGGACCAGGGCCCGACGTCGATCGGTTTCCGGGGCTCTCGGACGCCCGGGGCCCCGAGTGGGTGGCCCTGTACCTCCTGGGCCTCTGCATCGCGCTCTTCGGGCTCTGGCCGGGCCTCATCCTGGATGCCATCGACAGCACGACCCTGGTCCATCTCGGCCGGATCGTGGGGCCGATCGTGGCGGGAGGCACGCCGTGACCGCCCTTCTGCCCCTCCTTTTGCCCCTCCTCGTCCTGGGTGTGATCCTGCTGGTCCTCGTGGCCGACCTGCTCCTCCCCGCCACCGACCGGCGGGCCGTGGGCATCCTGGCCGCCGCGGGCGTGGCCGGGACGCTCGCCGCGTCCCTGGCGATCTCCCCTTCCGGGGAGGCGTTCGGCGGCTCCTACGTGATGGACGAACTCACGCTGTACCTGGACCGCGTGTTCCTGGCAGCCGCCGTGCTGGGGATCCTGGCCGCCATCGACCACGCCGACCGGCACTTCCCCACCCGCCAGGGCGAGTACTACCTGCTCCTGCTCGCCTCGCTGGCGGGCATGCTGGTGCTGGCCGGGGCGCGCGACCTGGTGCTGCTGGTCGTGGCCTTCGAGACGGCCGGCATGCCCCTGTACCTGCTGGCCGCCCTGCCCAAGTCTCCCGACGGCCGGTCCACCGAGGCTGCGCTCAAGTACTACTTCG
This sequence comes from Deltaproteobacteria bacterium, assembly GCA_016927815.1. Lineage (GTDB taxonomy): Bacteria > Myxococcota_A > UBA796 > UBA796 > JAFGLY01 > JAFGLY01. The sequence continues at coordinate 16,409 of JAFGLY010000200.1, forward strand.
TGGGGGCCGCTTCCACGGCAATCGCGCTCTACGGGCTCTCGCTATTGTACGGTGCCGCGGGCACCACCCGCATCGCCGCCCTCGGGGCCGCGCCGGTCTCGCCTCTGCTGTTCGTGGGCGTGATGGCCACGTTCGCGGGCATGGCCTTCAAGATCGGCCTGGTCCCCTTCCACTTCTGGGTCCCCGACACGTACGAAGGTGCGTCCACGCCGTTCGTGGCGTTCCTGTCGGTAGCCCCGAAGGCGGCCGGCTACGCTGCCCTCTTGAGGATCCTGCACGGGGGGCTCCTCGACCACCACGCCCTCTGGCTCCCCCCCCTCCTGGTCCTCTCGGCCGCCAGCATGATCCTGGGCAACGTGATCGCGATCCCGCAGGGCAACGTAAAACGCCTGCTCGCGGGGTCCGGCATCGCTCAGGTGGGCACCATGCTCCTCGCGTTCGCCGTGGGTACGGCCGAGGGCGTGGCGATGCTCCTGTTCTACCTGGCGGCCTACGTGTTCACGAACATGGGGGCCTTCGTGGTGCAGAGCGTCATGGGCGAACACGCCGCCAGCGACGACATGCAGGCCTACCGGGGCCTGGCGCGCACAGCGCCCGGCCTGGCGCTCGCCATGCTCCTGTTCCTGCTCTCCCTCGCCGGCATCCCGTTCATGGCCGGATTCTGGGCCAAGCTCCAGGTCTTCATCGCGGTCTGGCACGCGCACCAGGCCGCACTGGTGATCCTGGCCGCCGTGCTCGCGGTCATGGCGCTGTTCTACTACCTGCGCGTGGCCCGCGCGATGTACATCGAACCTCCGCCCGAGGGCGCGGTCGCGCCCGTTGTTGCGCGCCCCACGCGCGTGGCCCTGATCGCGTGCGTACTCGGCACCGTCGGCCTGGGCGTGTTCCCCGAACCCTTCGTGCGGAGCGCGCTCGACGCCGCGGCCCTCTTCCTGGGACAATGACCCCCGCCTGCGGGGTCGTCCCACGGAGTCGAGACCGATGAACCGTCGCGCAATCCCACGCTCCGAGGTGTTGTTCCTCCTGTGGCTCACGGCCGTGCTCTGGACCTCCGGGTGTGTCTCCCCGACGGACGACGACACGGGTGAGGGCTCCGACCCTGGGGTGCAGCCGGGCCGCGTCACCCTCTGCGCCGACGACGACTGGCACCGCGTCCTCGAGGCGCAGCCGCTGCTCTTCGACGGCGAGGGCGGGTTCGAGGCGCTGCTCGTGATCCACGTCGATGCCGACGGCGACGTCGACCTGGATGCCGCGCTGGCCGTACTGCGGCGGTTCTTCCCCGAGGCGCTGCGCCTGGTCGACCCGCTGCCGGAAGGTGTGGTCGAGGCCGTCGGCGAGGCGGCCGCGCTCCAGCCCGAGGTGGTGGATCTGGCCGACCTCTGGTCCCCCCGGCGGCCGGTACTCTACACCCCCGACGACTACGAACTGACCCTGGCGGCCGCAGCGCATGCCGGACACCTGGGGTACGCACTGGCCATCGCTGGCGGCGAGTTGGAAGCCGCCGGGTTGCTCGAGGGGGCGGAGGTGATCCCCGTGGGGGCGGTGGACTGTCCGGAGAACGCGACCTGTCCCAGGACCATCGACGACCTGGAGACCCTCAGGGCCGAAACCGCGTCCATCCTGGACGGAGAGGCGGTGATCCTGGTCCATCCCGACGATCTGGATCAGCCCGTGGACGCCGTGCTGACCACCGACCTGGGAGCCCGGATCGACGGGCTGTATGGGGCCACGTCGCTCGTCTCGCCCTACCTCGCGGCCGCCCGCGGCGCGTTGCTGCTCGGTGTGGGCGGCACCACCGGCGAGGCGGTCGATGCCGGTCTGGAAACGCTGCTTGCAGGCCTCGCACCCGAGGCGTCCTCCCTGACGATCATGGGCAGCCCCAAGGCCATCCCCATCGACGTCGAGGTGAACGGGGACTACCGGTTCCAGCTCGACACCACGGTCTACGGGTCGTGGAGCCGCGGAGCCGTCCCCCAGGGCCAGGGGCTCTGGGGCAACGACACCCTGCCCGACCTGTACACCGGCCGGATCCTCGGGCTCACGGTCACCGACGTGTCGGCCCACGTGGTGAACTCCCTGTTCTCCGACCGGATGTCCACCGACTGGCGGGGCCGGGCCTACATCGACGACGACGGAGGCACGGATCACATCGGCATCGCGTGGCGCCTGGCGGACCTGTACCACGCGTCGGGGTGGACGCTGGCCTTCAACCAGGAGTCCGACCTCGTCCCCAGCGACCTGGAGCAGGTCACCACGATCCACTACCACGGGCACGGGAACCAGACCCAGGCCGGGTTCCTGACCACGGACCTCTTGCAAGACGAGGTGGAGGACCTGTTCCCGGCGACGGTGTTCCTCTCGGCCTGCCTGACCTGCAGGTGGGACGAGGACGCCCCGATCTACGAACCCGGTCCCGAGGACCTGCTGTGCGCCTGGCTGATCCGCCGCGGGGCGCTCTCGGTGGTCACCGCCGTCGGGTACGGCAACGACGAGAACAAGATCCACTGGTTCACCAACCTGTGGAACCACGAGCAGCCGGCAGGCCGGGCCTTCGTGGAGATGCGCCAGGAGGTCTGGAGCACCTGGTACCACGACTTCATGAATCCCTACGTGATGCTCGGCGATCCGCTGGCCCGGCCGGCCTTCGCCGAACTGGACGCGGTCGGGTTCCTGCCGGCCACCACGGTGACGGAGACCGAGGCGGGCACCCCGACCCGGAGCCTCACCCTCACCTTCTCCCACCCGCTCGACCTGACCGCCTTCGAGCTGCTGGACGCTCCGGCCATGCCCTCGTTCCACGACACGACCACAGGCCTGGTCGGGCTGCCCGCCGTCTTCGGACGGCTCACGGGTTTCCTGCCGGAAGGCGCCGTCCCCGCCTCCCTGGCGGTCACGTACCGCATCGAGCCGGACTGGACGTTGACCGGGCTCTACGGATCCTGTACCGCCAGCGACCGGAGCGGTTCGCTCTTCGACTACCGGGCGTCCGAGTGCACGGCCACACGGGTCACGGTCTGCCGGGGGGGTGCATGCGACGAGGCCACGGCCGACCAGGCGGCCGGCATCCGGTTCCCGCCCGCCGTCTTGATCCACGACCCGGAACCGGAGGGCACCGGCTGGGTGCTGACGTACCTCAAGCCCGAGATCGATCCGGCCAGCACCGCGGCCGACGACCTGCTCGCCGACCCGTTGCGGTCGGTGGAGGTGGACCTCTCCCTCACCGTGCAGTGAGCCGGGATGGGGAGGCCGTCCGCTCCGAGCACCCGGGATTCGGGATCGGTCCGGATCCCCGCGGGCGAGGCGTTTCCCGCCAGGCCGGGCCTGGTCCCGACAGCTTCGGCAGGTTCGCGCAAGTGGAAAAGGCAGGGCGCGACGACGCGTGAGCCTGTGACCCGTCGCCCAGCGAGCCGCCAGCACGACGGTCGTGCGGGTGGTACACTGCCCCGGCACCCCCCTCGACCGAGCCATCTGCTGCGTAGGGTCGCACGGATGGCCGACGGCTGCTCGGCAGCGATCGCCTTGCGAGTGTTCAGAGCGGAAGAACAGGGTCCTCCCGAGGACCTCCCCCTGGCCAGCCGTTCGAGGCCGGCCGGTCGGCCGGGTGCGGTCCGATCGGGGTCCCTGTGACCTTCGTCCAGATCGAGTTCGTCGCCTTCCTGGCGATCGTGTTCACGATCTACGTGCTGTTCCGCAGGTTCAGGGCCCAGAACGTGGTCCTGCTGCTCGCGAGCCTGGTCTTCTACGGCTGGGTCCATCCCTGGTTCCTGGCCCTCCTGCTCTTCACCGCCACCCTGGACTACCTCTCGGGCCGCGCCATGGCCCGCTGGCCGGCCCGGAAGCGCTGGTTCCTGGCCGCCAGCCTCACCGGCGACCTCGGCTTGCTCGGGTACTTCAAGTACGCCGACTTCTTCCTCGAGAACGTGAGGGCAGGGCTGGATGCCCTGGGCATTCCCAGCGCGATCGGCCCCATCGGCGTGTTCCTGCCCGTCGGCATCTCCTTCTACACGTTCCAGAGCCTCTCCTACATCATCGATGTCTACCGCGGCGATACGCAGCCTCGTCGCAACCTCCTCGACTACTTCCTCTTCGTCGCCTTCTTCCCACAACTCGTGGCCGGGCCCATCCTCCGGGCGGACGCCCTTCTCGTCCAGGTCGAGCGGCCGCGTCGGATCACGTGGGAGGGATTCGCGAGCGGGCTCTCGCTGGCCCTGTGGGGCGCGTTCAAGAAGATCTGCGTGGCCGACGTGGTGGCCGACTACGTGGACAAGGCCTTCCAGCTCCAAGCTCCCAACGCCGCTCTGGTGGCGGCCGCCACCCTCGGCTTCGGCGTCCAGATCCTGGCGGACTTCTCCGGCTACACGGACATCGCGCGGGGCGTGGCACGGATGATGGGGTTCGAACTGCCGCTCAACTTCGACCACCCCTACCTGGCGAAGAGCCCCTCCGACTTCTGGCGCAGGTGGCACATCTCGTTCTCCTCATGGATCCGCGACTA
>JAFGLY010000054.1 GCA_016927815.1 Deltaproteobacteria bacterium
AGGGAGTCGTTCTCGTCGTCGGGCGGGGAGGTGGACTACCGTGCCGCCATGTCCCGGGTTCGGGTCCCGACCCTCGTGCTGGCGGGACGCGCGGACCAGGTGGCGCCTCCCGACCGGGTCAAGGCCCTCTACGACGCGCTGGGCAGCCCGGACCGGCGATTCGTGGTGGCCGGCCTGGAGAACGGCTTCTCCAAGGACTACGGCCACATCGACTTCGGCGTGGGCGACCGTGCCGAGGAGGAGATCTTCCCGCTCATCCACGGGTTCCTGGACACCTACGCCCCCCGGTGAGGCCGGCCTGGAGCGCTCAACTGCCCTCGTCGTCCAGGAGATCCTCGTCGGTGGGAGCTGCCCGGGGGGGCGTGAGGGAGGCACGGGCCCGGAGGAGAATCACGAGGATCCCGAGGACGAGCATGGGGATCCCCACCAGCTGGCTGGTGGACAGGGCGCCGAACCACCCCACGCCGCGCACCGTGTCGCCGCGGTAGACCTCGAGGAAGGCCCGCACGGGCGCGTAGAGCACGAGGAGCAGGCCGAAGACCTGCCCGTCGTGGCGGCGCCGGCGCCAGGCCCACGACAGCACGAGGAAGAGCAGGAACGCCGCCGCCGACTCCCACAGGTGGGTGGGGAGCATGGGCGTGTCGCGCAGGCCCACCCCGTTGTGGAACATCTCCACCAGGAAGGGCGGGGAGGTCGACACCCACAGCGCGCCGCCCGAGAAGTCCTCGGGCAGGAGGTTCACCGCGCCCTCGGGCACGGCGCAGGCCCGGCCGTGGCAGCAGCCCGCGAAGAAACAGCCGATCCGCCCGATGGCCAGGCCCAGCATGACCACGGGGGCCAGGAGGTCGGTCACGGCCCAGACCGGCAACCCCCGCCAGCGGGCCCAGAAGACGGCGGCCGCTCCGCCCAGGATCACCCCCCCCCAGAAGGCGAACCCACCCTCCCAGAAGCGGAGGTAGATCAAGGGATCACGGAAGAACCGTTGGGGCTCGGCCATGGTGAAGTGGAGCAGGCGGGAGCCCAGGAGGCCGGCCAGGAAGGTCACGAGGTACAGGCCCACCAGGCGGTCGCCGTCCACGCCGGCCCGGTCCGCCCGGGCCTGGGCCGTCAGGGCCGCAGCCAGGAAGGCCAGCGTGATCATCACCCCCCAGGTGTGGACCGGGAGGGCATCACCGATCGTGAACAGGGTCGGCCACATGGCCAGACCCCCTATCCCGACCCTCCCCGCCCCGTGCCCGTCTAGCCCGGTCAGGCCCACGCCCGCGCCGTGAGCACGGGCAGGGCGTGGGGCTTCTTCAGGAGCCCTTCGCCGCGGAGCGATCGCCAGTTCGCCCCTGCGATGACGATGTGGTCCACGAGATCCACGCCCACCAGGCGAGCCGCCTCCTCGAGACGAATCGTGACTTCCACGTCGGCCGCGGAGGGGGTGGGGTCGCCGCTCGGATGGTTGTGGGCCACGATCACGCCCGCCGCGCCCGCCAGCAACGCCTCGCGCAGCACCTGGCGCGGGTCCACGATGGTGTGGCCGTCGGTCCCCCGGGTGAGCACGCGGTAGCCCCGCACGCGCTGGCGGCGATCGAGCAGGAGCCCGTGCAACTCCTCGTGGGGCAACGCCGCCAGGCGGGGCGTGAACCAGCGCACCGCGTCCACGTCGCAGCGAACCGGGTCTGCGGGAGGATCGGCCGCAGCCAGGGCGCGTCGGCCCAGGGACAACGCCGCGTGGATCCGGACGGCGCGCGCCGGCCCCACGCCGGCCACCCGGGACAGCGCCCCCACGGGCTGGACGACGAGCCCGGCCAGCCCGCCAGCGTCGTCGAGGAGCGCCTGGGCCACGGATCGGGCGGATCGCCCGGGCAGGCCGGTACCCAGGATCAGGGCCACGAGCTCGGCGTCCCCGAATCCATCGGGGCCTGCAAGGGTGTAGCGTTCACGCGGTCGCATCCGGCACCTCCGCCCCCTGCTCTTCGCAAGGGTCGTGCCTGCCCATCATCCGCCTGGAACCGGGATCGGCCTGCTGGGGTGTCGGACACAAGCCGTCGGTTTCCGACACCTGCCGACACCCCCCCCCAGGGTCAGGGGCGGTAGATGACCTCGATGCCCACGTCCACGCTTGGCCCCCCGAAGAGGCGCTCCTCGTCGGCCTGGACGGCGAGGAGCCCACCGAGCCGGCGCAGGGCGGGCTCGACCTGCTCCAGGGTGTTCGCGGGCACCTTGAGCAGCACAGCGGCGTGGTTCTGCTCCACGCTCAAGGTCCAGGGCTCGACGGTCGTGCCCGAAGGGGTCACGAGCGTGCCCCCCAACCGCTCCGCCAGGAGCGCGAGCGGACGGAGGACGTCGGGATCCGTAGGGTAGAGGCGGTACACGAACGGGCTGTCCAGGACGCCTGCGGCCCCGTCCGAGGCCTGTGCCGGCACGGCGTCCTCGCCCGCGGTGCCCAGCGTCTCCCATGCCGGGATGTAGGGGCTGGACGCCTTGGCCGGGGCGCGGGAGGGGGCCTCTTTGGCGGGGCGGGCCGGCGGTTCCTCTCGGGGCTCGGAAGCGAGGGCCTGGGGCGGCTCCGGGGCCTCGGGCATCTTCGCGGTTTCCGGGGGTTCGACCACGGGCTCGGGCGCCGCGGCCTGCCGCGTGGGGGCCGGGGCGGGCGCCGGTTCGGGTTCCGGGAGACGCCAGATCACCCCCAGAACGATCGCTGCGATGGCAGCCACGCCGGCAGCCTGCACGGGGATCCGGCGCAGGAGGGCCTTCAGTCGGGTCAGCCAGGAAGCGGGCGAGGGCAGGGCCTCGACCGCGGACATCACCCTCATGTGGAACCGAGCCGGCGCAGCCAGGGGCCCGTGCGCGCGCAGGAAGGCCACGCTTCTACGCATCTCCTCCCAGGCCGCGCGCACCTCGTCGTTCTCCTCGATGGCGCGTGCCACCTCGGCGGCCTCGACCTCGGAGAGATCGCCGTCGAGGTAGGCAGAGAGCCGGTTCAGGGCGAAGAAGGCATCCATCGTCAGACCTTGACATCTCCTGGATCGATCCGGTTCCTCAAGACCCGGGCCAGCTCGGCGCGCGCCCGGTGGAGGCGACTCTTGACGGTCCCCCGGGGGAGATCCAGGATCGCGGCGATTTCGTCGTAATCCAGATCCTGGATGTCCCGGAGCACGATCACCTGGCGGTGCTCCTCGGAGAGCGCCTCGAGGCCCTGCCGGACGAGGGCCTCCGCGTGGCTCTGCTCCGCGCCCGCGTCGGCCCACGGACCGTCGGCTGCCACCTGGCGCTCGGGCCCCTCGTCCCACTGCGCGCCGTCGAGGGGCACGTGGCGACCCCAGGCCCTCCGTTCACGGGACATTTTGCGGTTCTTGCAGTGATTCACGGTGATCCGGAAGATCCAGGTGGAGAGGCTCGACTCGCCGCGGAACCGATCGAGCGATCGATAGAGGGCCACGAACACCTCCTGGGCGGTGTCCTCGGCGCCGGCCCCGTCCCCGAGCCAGCGCAGGCAGAGCCCGTACACCCGATCCTGGTAGCGCCGGACCAGCGCGCTGAAGGCGTGCAGATCCCCGTCACGGATGCGGGCCACCAGGTTGTCGTCGGACGGGCCGCCCAGCACCGAGAGGATCGAGAGCAGCATCACCTACCTGTCGTCTCCTCCCTCGCGCTCCACGATCCTCCGTCCGGTCCGGACGGAGTCCTGGATCTCGCCGAGGGTCACGTCGGCCAGCGGGAAGATCGTGCGGCGGACGCGGGCGCCCCGGAACGAGGCCCCGCCGAGCTGCGCCAGGTCGAGGTCCGCGTCCTCCAGGTTGGCGCCCTCGAAGTCCACGTCGTGAAGGTCGGCGCCCCACAGGCTGGCCCAGGACAGGTTGGCCCTGCGGAACGTGCTGCGGGACAGGTTGGCGTGGGCCAGCTTGGCGCGCGTGAGATCCAGGCCATCGAAGCACAGACCCGAGAGGTCGAGTCCCCGCATGTCGTGCTCGGCAAGGCTCTCGCGGTGCCGGATCTTGTCTGAAACCTGCTTCTTGGTGAGCGACACGGTGCCTGCCTCGTCGGGTTCGGAGCTGAGACGCCTCTGGCTCACGCCCCACCCCCAGGGACTTCGCTCTCCATGCGTTGCACGATGGTCCTTGCCATGTGCGTGCCCCCGAGCATGTCGCCGAAGTGCACACCGCCCGGATTGTGGGTGTTGACCTCGACGATGCGGCCGTCGATCACGTCCAGGCCGGCGAGCCAGACGCCGTCCCGGAGGAGAAAGGGGGTGATCCGGTCCACGAGCGCACGGTCCTCGGCAAGGATCTCGCAGGGTGCCGGGGTGCCTCCCTGGTGCAGGTTGTGCCGGAACTCCCCGGGGGCGCGCCTGCGGAGATATCCGCCGAGCAGTTCGCCGTCGAGCCACACCAGCCGCTTCTCCCCGACCTCGGCGCCCGGCAGGTAGGCCTGGACCACCACGTACCCGTCGCCGTGCCGGCGGGCCTCCTCGAAACCGGACTCGATGCGCTGCTGCTGCCGGGGGCTGTGGACCAGGCTCGCCCCCCGCCCGCCCGAGGCCCGCGCGGGCTTGATGACCACGCCGTCCTTGAGCTCCCGAGCGAACAGGAGCGCGGTCGTGTGGCTGCGCGTGACCAGCGTGCGGGGACGGGGCACGTCGTCGAGCGCCGCGATGTAGCCCTTGTGCCCGGTGAGCAGGAGGGTGCCGGGATCGTTGTGGACCACGACGCCGCGCTGGCGGGCGATCTGGGCGCAGGCGAGCACCCCGGCATCCATCGGGTTGAGGCGCAGGAGAAGGACGTCGCCCTGCGTGAACTCGACGTAGCGCCGTGCGGCCCGCCGGCTGGCCAGGAGCCGGACGAGCACCTCGCGGTCGGCAGGTGGGGCATCCAGGGCATGGGCCCGGGCGATGAGCCGGCCCGCGGGATCGACCTCGAAGTCCCAGGGCTCCACGAACCGGACGGGGTGTCCGCGCTCCAGGGCCGCCATGGCGATGTGGACGGTGGTGTACGTGGCATCGAGGGAGGCGGCGCGGGAGATGGCGATGACGAGTCGCATGGGGCGAGTCGTTCGGTAGCGGGCCCCGCACGCCGGGGCAAGCCGAAGCAAGGCGGCAGGCCCGCCGCCGTCGCCCGGGCTAGGATCCGGCACGATGCACCCCCTCCGACAGGTCGGCCTCCTCGTCCGCTCCCGGTACGCCGTGCTCTACCTCCTCACCCACGAGGAGGCCCGCGTGGAGGAGGCCCTCTCGGTACAGGCGGCAGAAGAGGGGCTCGAGGTGTGGCGGTGGCGCTCGACCAGCGGCCTCGTGGGGCCCGGCGGCGAGCCGGTGGCCGGTACGACCCTCCCGGCCGCGGCCCTCCGCCACGTGCTGGGGGTGCCGGAACCCGCCCTGTTCCTCCTGGAGGACATGCACGACGAACTCGGCGATCCCGGCGTCCGGCGCCTCGTACGGGATCTCGAGCCCGTGCTGGCCGCCCGGCGCCAGGCGCTCGTGCTCATTGCGCCGCGTCTCGTGCTGCCGGTCGAGCTGGAGAAGGACGTCGCGGTCCTGGACGTCCCGCTTCCCGACGAAGCGGACCTGGGCGCGCTGCTCGACGAGATCGCCGCACGGGAGGACCTCGACGTCGAGCCGGACGCCCGGGACCTGCTCGTTCGCTCGGCGCTCGGCCTGACGGCCCAGGAGGCTCGTCGCGCATTCTGGCGGACGCGCCACGCCGGGGGGTGCTTCACCGCGGCCGACGTGGCGTCCATCCAGGAGGAGAAGCGCCGGGCGCTCGGCCGGACCCGCTTCCTGGAGTACTGGGAGCGCCAGCGCACCCTGGAGGATGTCGGAGGCCTGGACGTCCTCAAGGCGTGGCTCCAGGAACGGGCGGCCGCCTTCTCCGAGGAGGCCCGCGCCTTCGGCCTGCCCGTTCCCAGGGGCTTGTTCCTCCTGGGGGTCCAGGGGTGCGGCAAGTCGCTCATGGCCAAGGCGGTGGCGGGCCTCTGGCAGGTTCCGCTCTTGAGGCTCGACGTGGGTGCGGTGTTCCAGGTTCGCGAGCGGGCGGAGTCGGGCTTGAGGGAGACCATCCGCGTGGCCGAGAGCCTGGCTCCGGTGGTGCTCTGGATCGACGAACTCGAAAAGGGGTTTCTGGCCACCGCAGACGACCTCGGCGGCCGGGCCCTGGGGGACTTCCTCACCTGGATGCAGGAGAAGACCCTCCCCGTGTTCGTGGTGGCCACCGCCAACGACGTCCGCATGCTCCCCCCGGAGTTGCTCCGCAAGGGACGCTTCGACGAGGTCTTCTTCGTGGACCTCCCGAACGTGCACGAGCGTCTGCGCATCCTGGAGATCCACCTCCGGAGCCGCGGCCGGGACCCGGATCGGTTCGACCTCACGGCGCTCGCCGAGGAGACCGAGCGGTTCTCGGGAGCCGAGATCGAGCAGGTGGTGGTCTCGGGCCTCTTTCTCGCCTTCGCCGCAAGCCGGGACCTCGAGGAGGAGGACCTCGTCCAGGTGATCCGGGACACCGTCCCGCTGGCGGTGACCATGGACGACCGCCTCAAGGAGCTGCGGGAGTGGGCGCGTCCGCGGGCCCGGCGCGCCAGCGCGGACACCCGTCGCGTGGACTTCTTCGAGGACTGGCACGAATCCTGAATCGGGCGGCTCGCCGACTTGCATGGGAAGATAGGAGGGGAGTCGCCGGGTTGCACGATCGGACCTCATCCGGTTCGACGGGTGCGACCCCAGCCGGTACGTTCCCCCCCCGCCGCGACCCCGGCACAACCCCCCCCCGAAGACCGGACCTCCACCCCGACACGGTATCGCTCATGAAGGCCCTCCCCATCGCCATCCTCGGGTGCCTGGCCCTGCCCTGTGCGGCAGGTGCCGCCCCTGATAAGTGCGATCCTTTGCTCGAAGGCATCGATCAGCTGAGCGGAGAACCCCTCATCGCAGCCTACCAGAAGGTGATCGCCTGCGATCCCAAGGTGGCGCAGCAGGCCTTTCCCCAGTTCATGCGGATGGCCGGGGACGCCGACACCCTGGTCGCGCTCTCGCTCACCGCCATCGATGCGGACGTGTGGAATCCCGTCTGGGAGATGATCGGCAAGCTCTCGTCCTACGACGCCCGCGACGAGGTGGCCCTCCGTGTGGGATCCGCCTGCGCCACCGATCCCAAGGTCATCGGGTTCCTGCAGGGCGCCTACTTCAACTTGAGGGAGATCGACTTCCAGCAGTGGGACGACGCCCTCCTCACCTGCGACGCCCCCGCGTTCGACGAGTGGCTCGTCCGCCAGGTGACCGACCCACCGCCCAAGGTCTACGACGACAAGTGGTCGGCCCTGGCCCACGCCGTCGTGAAGCGCAAGCAGCGGGACGCGCTCCCGCTGCTGGCCGAGGCCGCGGCCAAGGCTGCCCGCAACGGAGGGCCCTTCGAAGCCATCCTCATGTTGATGGAGGACGCCGTGGCGCCCGCGTGGGGCGAGGCCCTTCCCCCTGAGGATCGGGCCGCCCTCGAGTCCATCATGGTGGACATGGCCCGGGATCTGGCCCCCGAGAAGGCGCGATCCGTCGCGGATCGCCTCACCGCCATGGGATCCGAGACACGGGCGGGCGGACTGCTCGGCGCGGTCTACCCGGGTCGCGAGATCGAGGGCGCCTTCTGGTACGGCGCGGCCGCGGTCGAGGCAGGCCAGTGCGGCAACCAGAAGCAGGCGATCGTGCACTTCTCCTTCGTGGTCAACCCCGCCACCTACTGGATCATCCTCCCGCACGTCCCGGAGCCCGCGCGCAGCGCCAAGCCCAAGCTCGTCAAGTGCAAGGTGGACGAGCCCTGGCCCGTGGCGTCCACCTCGGAGCCGTTCGCCTCCAAGGCCGACATCACGGCCTGGGTCGCAGAGATCGTCAAGGAGTGGGAGCAGAAGGGCTACGTCGTGAAGACGCGGGAGGAGAAGGACATCCCGCTCCCCTGACGCGCCCCGGGGACGCTCGGATCCGGCGGCACGCATGCAGTACGGCTCCAGGCAGGCCCGGGTCGAGGGATGGGCCTGGGGTCCCTGGCGCAGGTCTTGCAGGAGGTCTGCCTGCCCCTGGTTCCCGCACCCTCCGATCCCACGATCCCACGCCGTTCCCCCTGCCGCCGCTGCCTGTCCGGAGTCTCGCCATGGCTCGCTCGCTGACCGTGAACAACGAGGAAAAACCCAGTACGTCGGTACTTCTCAACGCATTCCTCGTCATCGCGTTCGGCTGCCTGCTCCTCGCGTCCTTCGCCAACGCGTCCCCCTCGTCCACGGACGCGACCAGCAGCCCGATATCTACCAGCCGTTGATCGTCGTCTGCAGGAAGTAGATCAGCGCCCGGGCATCCGGATGCGCCAGGCCGCGGCACCGTCGAGGTCCACCTCGGGGGGGCCGTACAGGCGATCGAGCACCACAGCGGCCTTTTCGGGGGTTCGGGCGCGCGAGCGGTGGAGCACGACGTAGGCGAATCCCGAATCGATCAAAGCACGCGTGTTGGCCGTGAGCAACGCCTCGTCCTCGATCCGGGAGAGATCGCGCATCTCGGAAGGCGGCAGTTCGTAGGGCGGCAGCGTGGGCGGGAGCCCGCACAGGGTGTCCAGCATGGCCACCAGGCGATTGCGCATGAGGAGCGCGTCCCGGCCGTCGTAGTGCTCGGCCACGGGCCGGCCGTGGGAGACCTGCCAACGGTTGTACTGGCGGGCCTCTTCTTCGGTGAAGGGGATGCGGCCGTTGTCGAAGGGGAGATCGACGACGCCGCCCGGAGCCTCGAGCACGGCGTACACGGCCGGCGCCGAGGCGTCGTACTGGATCCGGGGCCAGTGCGTGCCCCCGAGCGCGATGCCCTCGACGACGATCGCGACCGCCAGCAGGCGGGCCGTCCAGGGGCGCCGGCCCGCCAGGCGCTCGGCTCCGAGGGCTGCGGTCACGGCGAGCAGCACCGTGGCCGGGCCCACGGCGCGGTACCAGTGGGAGAGGCCCCCGAGCGGCGGACAGGCCCGGACGAGCAGGAGCGCGGGGCCGGGCAGGGGGTGGTCCCCGACCGGGATGGGCTGGTTGGCGACGCGGACCCAGTACCCGAGGGCCAGGAGGAGCAGGGCCCCAAGGGGGATGGCCAGGGGCAGGGCCTTGCGGGGTGCCGCGATGCAGCCCACGATCCCCAGTACGAGCGCGACCACGCCCAGGTAGACCGAGTGGGAGATGGGCGCCGGCGAGAGGGCGGGCAGGAGGAGGTTCAGGAGGTCCGTGCCATAGGCGGTCAGCCACCGCCAGTGGCCCTGGTGGAGCGTCGGGAGGCCCGGGGGTACGAACCAGCGGTACTGCCAGACGTGCCGGATCGAGAGGAAGTAGAGGAAGGAGGGGAGTACGGCGAGCGCGGCGGCGAGCCCCTGGAGCAGAAGTCCCCGCCACCGGCGATGGCGCCACGCCAGCACCGGCACCAGGAGGATGTCCACCACCGCACCGAAGAACGCGTGGTACCAGCCCGAGTACGCGAAGCCCGCGAGGCAGATCCCCGCCAGGACGGCGTCTCGGACACGACCCTCCTCGGCGTGGCGCACGAGGAAGGCCAGGTGCAGCGACAGGAGCCACAGGGGAAAGGCCTCGGAGATGCCGAACTCCATGACCCCGGCCAGAAAGGGGCTCGATCCCGCCACCGCCATGGCCACCCACGCGGCCTGGGGTCCCACGAACCGGCGTGCGAGGAAGCCTGCGGCCAGCATCCCCAACAGCACCTGGAGCGCCACCATCAGGTTCCAGGCGACGAACGGGTCCACGAGGAAGCCCGGCAGGAAGAGCGGCAGGTTCACCGGGTCCATGAGCGGCACGGGCGAGCCCACGGGCACGTTTGCCCACGGGCCCGATCGTCCCAACAGGGGCTGGACCGCCCGCCAGAGCATCCAGACGTGGTTGTCGGTCTCGCCGCGCGGGTGCCCCAGCACGGCGTGCGGATGCAGCACGAGCGGCCACGTGACGACCACCGCCCCCGCGAGGGCGAAGAGGAGGTCCCAGCGCAGGTGTCGGGACAGGCGCACCGCTATCCTTCCCGCGGCGTGAACTCGAAGTCGATGTCCTCGCCCAGCTCCTGCTTGAGAAAGGCCAGGAGTTGGGAGCGGATACGCACCTCGATCTGGCGGATGCGTTCCTTGCTGACGCCGAAGCGCTCGCCCAGCACGGAGAGGCTCACGGGGTCCTGTGCCACCAAGCGCTCCTCCCAGATCACGCGCTCCCGCTCGTCCTGGAGGCCTGCCGCGAACGTGGCGAGTGCCTTCTGGACGATCCCACCCATCTGGCTCCGGGCCACGTCCAGCTCGGGGCTCCGGCCCGCCTCGTCTGCGATGACGTCGCCCAGGGTGCGACCCTCGCCGTCGCTTCCCACCGGGGAGTCGATGGACAGAGCCGGGGCCCGCATCTGCTGGTCCACGGCGATGACCTCGCTCTCGGGCACCGAGAGGCGCTCGCCGATGAGGTGCGGATGGGGGGTGAGCCCCTCCTTGAGGAGGCGCTCGCGCTCCTTGCGGAGCTGGAAGAAGAGCTGCCGCGCAGCCCGCGTGCTGCCCAGGCGCACCAGGCGGTAGTTGTCCATGAGGAACCGCAGGATCATCGCCCGGATCCAGTACTGTGCGTACGAGGAGAAGCGGATCCCGCGGTAGGGGTCGTACCGGGACAGGGCCTGGACCAGCCCGACGTTGCCCTCCTGGATGAGATCGAGCACGTTGGACCACTGGCGATGGTACTGAAAGGCCAGCTTCACCACGAGGCGGAGGTTGGCGGTGACCAGGCGCTCCCCGGCCTTGCGGTCTCCCTGCTCGTAGTAGGCCAGGGCGGCCTCCCGCTCCTCCTCGGGTGAGAGCAGCGGATAGCGTCGCAGCTCGGCGAGGTAGCGCCCGAGGAGATCGCGGCTGGCGACCTCGGCGGAGGGCAGGCGGACCGGGAGGAGGCCGGCCTCCAGGGGGCGGCCGTTGGCGGGACCCATCGGGTCCTCGATCTCCGGGTCGCCTTCCAGGATCTCGGGTTCGTCGCTGCCATTCATCGGGAATCCGGCACCCGTTTGAGGGTTCGCGGCGCCCCTCTATCCGGGGCTGCGCCCCCGGCGCATCCGGCAAGCCGCGGACCCGTCGTGATAGCATCGGTGCGCAGCGTCCTATGGGAGTCCCTCATGTCCTCAAGGCTGGCCGTGGCGCTCCTGGGTCTGGGCCTCGCCGCGCCGGGGTGCCGCCGAGAGGAGCCGCCCGCACCCCTCGAGGCGGTCGAGCGTCCGGCCCCGCCGCCGGCGTCGGTCGTGGATCCGCTCGACGAGGCGCTCGCCAGGGCCGACGTCGGGGAGCATCGGGCGGCCCTGGCCGCCCTGGAGGTCCTTCTCCCGACCCGGGCCGACGACACCCTCGTCTGGGCCGCCCTCGAGCGGGAGGCCGTGGCCGCGGGTGCGGCCGGCGACCTCCTCGACCGGCTCTCCACGTCCCAGGCCGTGGGCGGGCAGCGCGCCCGGCACTTCGCGTTGAGGGCCGCGCTCGCGATCGAGGCCCGGCGGCCCGACCAGGCGATCGAGGCCGCCGACCTCCTCGCGACCGAGGATCCAGGCGCGGCCGCCGCCTTCCGCGCCTGGGCCGCCCAGGCCGGAGCGACACTCGAGGGTGCCACCCTGGACCCCACGATCCCCGCCGACGCGCTGGCCATCGCGGCCAGCGCCCGCGACGAGCGAACGCGAAGGGCCTCCTTCGAGACGGCACGGTCCGTTCCGGGCTGGAGGGCCGCCCTGCTGCGTGGCGAGCTGGCCCGGGCCGCGGGCGACGGGCCCGGCGTGGCGCGCGAGGTCGAGATCGCCCTGGCGGACCCGGATCCCCGCGCTCGCCTGGGAGGCCTGGCGCTCAGGCTGGAGGCGGCGGACGACCCGGCCCAGGTCGCTGCGGCCGCCCTCGAGGCGGCAAGGGCCGCAGCCGCGTGGCGTGCGGGCGAGGAGGCCGCCGGGTTCCTGGCCCGAGCGGTGGCGGCCGATCTGGCCCGATCGATGCCCGACGGTGCACTCCAGGCCGCACGCGAGCTGGTGTCGGCCCGACCCCTCGGGGACGATCCGGTGACCGCCCGCATGAAGGCCAGCCTGGCCGAGGTCGCGCTTCTGGCCGGCGAGGCCGAGGAGGCGCTCCACGCCAGCACCCATGCGCTCGCAGGCGAGATGCGGGAAGGCCCGCGACGCGACGCGGCCTGGAGCCTCGCACGGGCGGCCTGGCGCCTGTGCAGCCTCCCGGATGTGGAGGAGGCCATCCGGGCCCTGCCCGAGGCCGAAGCCGCGGTGGCCCGAGGGCTGGCCGCAGCCTGCGAGGGAGATGTCGTCACGGCCCGGAGCGTGCTCCAGCCCTCGGGCCTGCCGCCGGCCGTCGGCGTGGACGTGGCCCTGGCCCGCGCCCTGGCATGGATGGGCCGTCCCCAGGCGGTCGAGGCCGCCCGGCAGGCGGTGACGCTGGCCGACGAGGGTGGACGACCGGTCACCCGGGTGGAGGCTCGACTGGCCTTGGAACGCCACGCCCGGATCGCGGGGCAGCCGCGTGTTGCCGCGGAGGTCGTGGCCGATCTCGAGCGCATCGCTCCGACCCCCGCCATGCGGATGGAAGCCTGTGCCCGCCGCATGGCCCTCGGCCTCCCGGCCCCCCTCCCGCCGGCCGACCCGGACGAGCCCGCCCAGGCCACGGCCTGGCGTGCGTTCGGCGCGTCGGAGACCGGCGGCGGAGAGCCTCCGGCCGTGGCTGCCTGGGCCGCGGGCCGCCGGGCGCTCGGCCAGCGGGACTGGGCCGCGGCCGCCCGTTGGATCCGTGCCGCCATGGTCTCGCTTCCGGTGGCGCGGCAGGGCCGCTGGACCCCGCCTCTCGCACTCGACGGCGCGGACGGCCCGGCCTTCGATGCGGACGCGAAGGCCGCGGCGTCCGGTGTTGGGGAGGGTGCGGAGGACGTGATTCTCGCGCTCCACGAGTGGTCGCGCTTCCGCCAGCTCCAGCGCATCGGCGCTGCCGTGGGCGACGACTTCACGAGAGGCATGGACCCCGAGAAGGCCACCGCCTTCCGGGCCGCCTGGACGCGCGAGCACGCGCGATCGCTGATGTGGCTGGCGGGGACCGGCCCGTTCCCGCGGGAGGAGCGGGGCCGGACCGCCCAGGCGCTCGCAGCGGGGCGCAGGTGCGACCGCGCCCTGGGTACTCCCCCCTCGGCGGGGGCGCTCCGATCCCGATTTCCGGGTTTGGCCCTGATCTCCATTCGCCTGGGGGCGGCCGAGGGCGAGATGCTCGTCCTCACGCCCACGGCCAGCCGCCTGGTCTTGCTGGCGGATGCGGATGGGATCCGCCGCCTCGCCGTCGACTGGCGTGCCGCCCTCGAGCAGGGTCGGATCGCGACCGGCCAGCGGACCGACCCCGTTGCCGGCGATGCGCTCCGGGCGGCCACCATCGACCGGGCCGGAGACATCCTGGCCGGGCTGCCCCACTACGTCCTCGCCCTGGACGCGGACCTCCTCCTCTTCCCCTGGTCCACTCTCCCGGAGCAGTCCGAGGGTCGGAGGTTCCTCGTGGACATCCGGACCATCGAGACCACGCTCCGGCTCGGCCCGCCCGCGCCGCCGCCCGCCGGCTACCGGATCGACTTCTACGGGACGGGAGAGGAGGAGACGGTCGTTCCCGCCCAGGCCTCGGGCGAGGCGATCGAGCCGGCGATCCTCGAAGAGGCCCCGCCCGCGCCGCTGCCTCGGACCGAGATTCCCTCCGTCGCGGGCCCGTTCCGGCGTGGGTACGTGGTGCTGAGGGAGGGTGCCGAGGCCAGCGCCGGCGACTACCGCGCCCACGCCGGGGGCGCCCGGTTCATCCACCTCGCCGGCCTGACAGCCGCGCCGGACGGTGGGCTCGCCTGGGCCACCAGCCGGCTCGCGCTGCCGGACCTGCGCTGCACCCCGCTCGACGCCCGGCTCGTCACGCTCTCGCGCCCGGTGGATCCGCTCCAGCAGGTGGCCCGGGCCCACGCGCTTCTCGACGCGGGCGCCCGGAGCGTCCTCGTCGCCCTGTGGGAGGTGCCCGAGCCGTTGGGCCTCCGCTACCTGACCGCGATGTACGAATCGTTGAGCCAGGACAGGCCGCCGGTGGGGGCCCTCCTCGAGGCCCGTCGTGCGCTCCGTTCCGACGAGGCGCTGGCGGAGGACATCGAGGATCCCTCCTCCTGGGGCGCGTACCTCCTCCTCGGGGTTCCGTGATCCGGGTCCTTCCCGTCCTCCTGGGGTCCGCCTTGGCCGCGCCGCTGCTCGGCCCGGACGGCCCGCTCGTGCTCGGTCCGCTGACCGGACCGCCGCCCGCGGTGGATCCCGCCGCCGGCCGAGGACACGTCGGGGTGGATCCTCAGGACGGAAGCCTTGTCGTCAGCGTGGTGGACCTCGTGATCCCGGGGGAACCGGATCCATTCGTGCTCGGTCGAGCGTGGTCCGACGACGGCTGGGAGTGGCTGGGGCTCGACCGGGTTTTCGAAGACCCGGCCGGCGCCCGCCTCGTGGCGCCCGGCCGGGACTCGGAGCGCCTGGAGGCGCCCCGACCCCGCACCACCGGTGCCTGGCCCGTGGGGACCCGCCTCACCGGGCAAGGGCACCGGACGCTCGAGCGGACGGCGGACGGGTGGATCCTGGATCGGGGGAGCGGCTGCACCGAGGCCTTCGATCCGGACGGTCGGATGCTGGCCCGGGACGGCTGCCCGGAAGCCCTCCTCCGGGCCGAGTGGCGGGAGGGTGCCCTCGTGGCCCTCGCCCTGCCCGACGGCCGCCGGGTGGGGTTCACCGACGCACCGGCCCCCGAGGCCGGGGGCCTCGTGCGGCGGGCTCGAGGGCCCGCAGGTCTCGAGGCCCGCTACGAGGAGCAGGGCGGACGGCTCACCCTGGCGCGGACCGCCGCAGGGGTCCAGCACCGGTACCTGTACGATCGAGCCGGGCGGATCCAGACCATCCTCTGGCCGGATGGCGCCCGGTGCCTGGTGGCTCGGGATCCGGATGGGCGGGTCGCGGACCTGTCCGGACCGGGCCCGGCCCGGTGGCGGTTCGCGTGGGGGCCCGAGGGGCTCGAGACGGCCTGGGACGGCCGAGAGTCCCCCTGGAAGGTCGACCGCCAGCCGGGCGTGGTGGCGGTCACGGACCCCTCGGGTCGTACCGCCCGCCTCGAGCACGACCAGGCGCGGGTGACGGGATGGGTGGATCCAGCGGGTGGACGCACGCGGGTGCTGCGCGATCCGAGCGGGACGATCACCGGGATCGAGGCCCCGGGCCCGGAGCGGTGGGCGCTCCGGCTCGGCGCGACCGGGCACGTCGTGGAGACGACCGATCCGGCCGGGCAGCCCTGGCGGGTGGATCGCGATGCCATGGGACGGGTCGTGCGCCGGGTGGGGCCCGACGGTCGAATCGTGCGCTGGCTGAGAGACGCTGGCGGTGCGGTCGTGGAGATCCTGCAGGGCGACGAGCGCGTGAGGCTGGGCCGGGACGGGGCGGGCCGGTTGGTGGACGTGCGCGTGGGCGCCGGGCCCGCCACCCGGGTGGAGCGGGATGCGGCCGGCCGGATCGCGGCGGTGCAGGATCCGTCGGGCGGGCGGACGATCCTGGCCGGAAGGCGCTCGATCCTGCCGGGCACCGCGACCGGTCCAGATGGCCAGGTCTGGGCTTTCTCCGTCGGATCGCTGGGACTTCCCGTTGGCCTGGAGGTTCCGGGTGGGGTGCGTCTCGAGTGGCGGTGCGGCCCATCGGGCGCGCTCGCCGAGGTCCACCGGGGCAGTGCACGGACGCGGGTGAGCACGGACGCCGATGGCCGTCCCACGCGGGTCGAGGATGCCTTCGGCCGCGTGACCGGCTGGACCTGGGACCGGGCGGGTCGCCTCGTGGCCTGGCTGGGGGGAGACGGGTCCCGCCTGGACGTGGGGCGCGATGCACGGGGGGACGTGACGTCGCTCGCCTGGGAGGACGTGCGCCTCGCACTGTTACGGGACGCACAGGGCCGCCTCCGCGCGATCGCCCACGAGGCCGGGGACAGGCTCCTGGCCGTGGGGCGGGACGCCCGGGGAGCGGTGGTCGAGATGACCTGGAAGACCGGGCGGCTCGGCCTCGGGCGCGATGCCGCCCGACGGGTGGAACGAGTGGTCCTGGGCGATCGGGAGTGGCGCCTCGAGCACGACGCTGCGGCCCGGCTCGTGGGCGTGGTGGAGGGCTCGGAGCGATGGGTGCTCGAGCGGGATCCTGGCGGCCTGGTCGCGGCCGTCGAAGGTCCGGACCTCGCCTGGCGCCTGGACCGGGGTCCGTGTGGGGGGGTGGATCGGTTCGAGGCGGGCGGTCTCGCGCTTCGCTTCGGACGCAGCGCGAGCGGCCAGGTGCTCCGGATCTCGGGTCCGTCCGGGGCGGTCCTGGGCCTCGACCGGGATCCGGCTGGCCGACCGGTGACCGTGCGCTTTCCGGACGGCGAGCTCCTCCGCATCCGGCAGGCGGGCGCGAGCGTGGCCCTCGCCTGGGAGGACGCGCGGGGGCACGCAACCGGAGACGTACGGCTCGAGGTCGACGCGTCGGGTCGACTCGTCTCGGTGCAGGACGGATCCCAGGAGCGTCGGTACCGCTACGGACCGCGGGACGAGGTGGTGGCCGTGGAGGAGGGCGACGGGGCCTGGTCGCTGCTCCCGGGCCTCCTGGAGACCCCAACGGGCGCGCAGCTCCCCCTCGCAACGGGGGGTCCTGCCCAGGACGGGCTCGTGCCGGGACCGGTGGCCGCCTGGGGCCTGGCCGGGACCAAGGTGGCCTGGCGGCGCGATCCCGACGGCGGGCTCCTCGGCGTGGAGGGCGAGGCCGGCGCCGTCCGTCTCACCCACGATCCGCTGGGCCGCCTCCTCGAGGTGGTGTTTCAGGCCGCCGGCGAGCCGGACCGCACCTGGTGCCTCGACTGGGACCCGCTGGGCGGCCTCCGGTCCGTCGGGAGCCCTGAGGGTCGTACCGACGTCGTCACGGCACTTGGCGGGATCCGGGTCCTGTCCGATGGGAAACGCCGGGCCGTGGTCCTCGACGGACCCTACGGAACGCGCGTGATCGCGGGGCCGGAGGGCCGGGTGTCGCTTTCGGGAGACGGCCTGCTCGGACCCGGAGGCCGGATCGGCGAGCCGAGGGTACGGAGCGCGCCCGGCGGCCTGCCGGACGGGATCGTACCGGGTCCCTTCGGCGCCTTCGGCCGCTTTCAGCTCTTCTGTGGGGGCCCCCTCGTGGGTCCCCAGGACGCCCTGGATCCCGTGACCGGCCAGCCCACCGGGGCTCCGCCCGTGCGCTGGCCCTGGAGCCCCACGGGTTGGCCCCGACCGGACGTGCCGCTCCTGTGGCCGGAGCCGGACGGCGTCGCCCAGGTGGCGTGGGATCCCGAGGCCTGGAGCCCCGAGCAGCCCTGGGCGTCCCCGCTCGCGATCCTGGTTGCCCTGGGCGAGATCGAACCAGAAGCACCGACCTTCCAGGCAGAGGATCCCGTCGCACCCCTGCCTTGGCTCCCGGCCGGTCTCGCGGACCCACCCCCAGGATGGCCCCTCGCGGTGGATCCGGTCACCGCGGTCTTCCTCCGCGCGGCGATCCGGCCCTGCCGACCGGTCTCGGAGGCGGCCCTGCTCGACGCGCTCCTCGGCGACCTCGTGGCCGCCCTGCCCCGGCCGGTCCCCGGCCTGCCCTGGCCGGCCGGCCTGCCCCAGCCGTGACCCCTGGACCCGCTACGCCGTTCGTCCCCCCGGAGGGACCGATCCGCGTGGAGGGGCCCGCCCGGGGATCCTTGCACGATCCCCGCCGCGGGCTTACAAGGCGGGGCCGTCACGGTGAGTGTAGCTCAGTTGGTTAGAGTGCCAGGTTGTGGCCCTGGAGGTCGTGGGTTCGACTCCCATCACTCACCCCATTGCCGCGGACCTTCACATGGTGGGCTCATAGCTCAACTAGGCAGAGCAACGGACTCTTAATCCGCAGGTTGGAGGTTCGATTCCTCCTGAGCCCACTCCCCCCTTCCTTCCCGGCAGTGCGTCCCGCCGCCCGGACGTGCCGCCCCGGCCGACCCGGTCGCCCCGCCGGGCGACGAGCGAGAATGGCGGAATGGCAGACGCGCCGGACTTAGGATCCGGTGGGGCAACCCGTGGGGGTTCGAATCCCCCTTCTCGCATTCTTCCACCAGCCCCGCAGCACGCACGGATGGAGAGCATGAAAACCCAGGTCGAACGCCTCGGTGACGTCACCCGGCGCATCCACTTCGAGGTCTCGGCGGAGCGCATCCGCAGCGAGATGGACGCCTCCTACCGAAAGCTCAAGGGGCGGGTGCGGCTCCCCGGGTTCCGACCGGGCAAGGTCCCGCGGGAGGTCCTCGAGTTGCGCTACAGCCGCCAGGTGCGGGCCGAGGTCGTGTCCTCGCTGGTGCAGGAGGGGTGGGAGGAGGTCCAGCCCGACCTCCGGGTGCAGGGACGTCCCCAGGTGGAGGAGGGTTCCTTCGATCCGGGCACGGGCTTCACGTTCACCATCACCGTCGAGGTCAAGCCCGATCTCCAGGTCGAGGACTACCGCGGCCTCGAGGTCACCTGGCCGGAGGTGGAGGTGTCCCAGGATCAGGTCGAGGCCGCCCTGCGCAAGCGCCTCGAGCAGGCGTCCCGCATCGTAGAGGCGCCAGCCGACGCCGTGGTGGGGCCCGGCCACATCGCCATCGCCGAGGTCCTGCTCAAGGACGGCGAGGAGGAGGTAGCGCACGAGATCGGCACCGCGGTCCGCATCGGCCAGGATCCCTACCTGCCGGGCGTGGACGACCTTCTCCAGGGCCTGGCCCGCGGCGGAGAGCGGGAGGGCGAGGTTCGGATCCACGACACGAGCGAACTCGAGTCCTTGAAGGGCCGCACGCTCCAGGCCTACGTCAAGATCCACGACATCCACGAGACCCGGGCCCCGGAACTGTCCGACGAGGTCGCCCGGGAGCTCGGCTTCGAGGGCGGTGCGAGCGCCCTGCGGGACGCCGTCCGCGAGGAGGTCCGCCGGCCCCTGGAGGAGCGGGCCCGGCACACCGCACGCCAGTCGCTGCTCAGGCAGATCGTGGACGCGCATCCCATCGAGGTCCCGAAATCCCAGTGGGACCAGCAGACCGAACTGCTCGTGCTGGAGCGCAAGGTGCTCCACCAGTACGCGGGCCATGCACCGGGCACCCTCGACCTGGGCCCCGAGGTGATGGCCCAGATCCGCGACCGGGCGCTCTACGCCACCCGCGCCTCGCTCCTGCTCGAAGCCATCGCCGGCCAGGAAGGGATCACGGTCTCCGAGGACGACATGGAGCGCGCCTACCAGCGCATCGCCGACGAGCGAGGCCAGCGGGTGGAGGCCATCAAGGGCTACCTGCAGCGCGAGGAGGGTGCAGTGGACACGCTGCGCCTGAGGCTGCTCGAGGAGAAGTCCCTGGACTGGCTCCTGGAGCAGGCCAGGCCCAAGGGCGATGCGCCCGCCGCGGAACCGCCGGCCGAGGCCCCGGAGAAGAAGCGGGCCACCCGGGCGAAGAAGCCTGCCCCGGAGGCTGCTGCCCCGGAGGCCGAGGCGCCCAGGAAGAAGCGCGCGCCACGGGCCAAGAAGGCTGCGACGGAGCCCGAGGGAGGCCAGGAGTAGCCCGCACGCCCTGCGTGTCGTGGGTTACGACGCTTTCCCCACCGGAGGTGAGAGCCGTGCCTAGCGACCGCGCCGAGTACTACATCCCCTTCGTCGTCGAGCAGAGCCATCGCGGCGAGCGCTCGTACGACATCTACTCCCGGCTGCTCAAGGACCGCATCGTTTTTTTGGGCACCGGTGTGGACGACCCGGTCTCCAACGTCGTGGTGGCCCAACTGCTCTTCCTCGACAGCGAGGATCCCGAGAAGGACATCTTCCTGTACATCAACTCGCCGGGCGGCTCCATCACCGCGGGCATGGCCATCTACGACACCATGCACTACGTCCGGGCACCGGTGAGCACCATCTGCGTGGGGCAGGCCGCGTCCATGGGTGCAGTGCTGCTGGCTGCCGGTACTCCGGGCAAGCGCCGAGCCCTCCCGCACGCCCGGATCCTGATCCACCAGCCCATCGGCGGGTACCAGGGCCAGGCCGCCGACGTGGAGATCCATGCCCGGGAGATGCGCCGGGTGCGGGAGGTCATGAACAAGGTGCTGGCCGAGACCACCGGGCAGCCCCTGGAGCGGATCGCCCAGGACACCGACCGCGACCACATCATGGATGCCGAACAGGCACTCGCCTACGGGATCATCGATGAGATCATCCAGCCCAGGAACCGCCCTCCGGAGTAGACTGGGGTCGTTCCGGGAGAACCGCCTGGCCGAGGAGATGCCGTGACCCAGAGACGCAGCCCGCCCGAGCGCGAGCTCACGTGCTCGTTCTGCTCCAAGTCGCAGAAGGAGGTCAAGAAGCTCATCGCGGGGCCCTCGGTCTACATCTGCGACGAGTGCGTGGAGCTGTGCAACAAGATCATCACCGAGGAGTACGAGCGCGAGGACTACTACACCTCCCGCGTCCTGGTCCCCAAGCCCACCGAGATCAAGCAGCACCTCGACGAGTTCGTGATCGGCCAGGAGCGCGCGAAGAAGATCCTCTCGGTGGCGGTGCACAACCACTACAAGCGCATCGACGCCAAGAAGGGCCACGACGACGTCGAACTGCAGAAGTCCAACATCCTGCTCCTCGGGCCCACCGGCACCGGCAAGACCCTCCTCGCCCAGACGCTCGCGCGGTACCTGGACGTGCCCTTCACGATCTGCGACGCCACGAGCCTCACGGAGGCCGGCTACGTCGGCGAGGACGTCGAGAACGTCATCCTCTCGCTCTTCCAGGCGGCCGACTACAACCTCGAGCGCACGCTCAAGGGCATCGTCTACATCGATGAGATCGACAAGATCTCCCGCAAGTCCGAGAACCCGTCCATCACGCGCGACGTGTCCGGCGAGGGCGTGCAGCAGGCCCTGCTCAAGATCATCGAGGGCACCGTCGCCAACGTGCCGCCCAAGGGAGGTCGCAAGCACCCCCAGCAGGAGTTCCTGCAGATCGACACCACGCACATCCTCTTCATCTGCGGCGGAGCGTTCGTGGGCCTCGACAAGATCATCGAGCAACGCCTGAACCGCCAGGCCATCGGGTTCGGCACCGCCGCCGCGGACGCCCGGCGGGATCTCGACCGGAGCGCCCTCCTGTCCATGGTGGAGCCCGAGGACCTGTTGAGGTTCGGGATGATCCCCGAGTTCATCGGCCGGCTGCCCGTGCTGGCCACACTCACGGATCTCGACGAGGACGCTCTGGTGGACATCCTCCACCGGCCCAGGAACTCGCTCATCCGGCAGTACCAGAAGCTCTTCGAGCTCGAGCACGTGGACCTCAAGTTCACCGACGGTGCCCTGCGCTCGGTCGCGCACCAGGCCCTGGCCCGCAAGACCGGCGCTCGCGGCCTGCGATCCATCCTCGAGGACCTGATGCTCGACGTGATGTACGACCTGCCCAGCCGCCAGAACGTGAAGGAGTGCGTCATCAACGAAGACGTCGTCGAGCGGCGCCAGCCTCCCATCCTGGTCTACGGGAGCGAGGCTCGATGGGCTTGAAGTCCAAGGGAAGCGTGTTCTCCCGCGACCGAAGGGACGGCGGGGAGGCCCCGACGGTGCTGCCCCTCCTGCCTCTGCGCAACCTGGTGCTCTTTCCCGGCCAGGCCGTCCCGCTCATCGTGGGACGGGACAAGTCCATGCGGGCCGTCCAGGCGGCGTCGGGCCCGATCAAGATGTTGCTCCTGGTCACCCAGAGGGACGCCCAGGTCGTGGACCCCGAGCCGGACGGCATCTACGAGGTCGGCACCATTGGTCTCGTCGTGCAGGCGCTCAGTCTGCCCGACGGCACCATGCGGGTGCTCGTGGAGGGGCAGCAGCGTGCGCGCGTGGTGCGCGTGCTGGAAACCGACCCCTCCTTCCAGGCCGAGGTGCGCCCTATCGAGGAGGCACCCGTGGAGGGCGCCGAGATCGAGGCCCTGGTCCGCTCCGTCAAGGAGGCGTTCGAGGGGTACCAGAGCCTGGCCCGCAGCCTCCCGGCCGAGACGACGGCAGCCATCGCCGCGGTGGAGGATGCGTGCCGCCTCGCGGATCTGCTCGCCTATCGGCTCTCCTTGAAGATCGAGGAGCAGCAGGCGCTCCTCGAGGAGGTCTCCTGTCGCCTCCGCCTGGAGCGGCTGCTCAAGCACCTCCAGTCGGAGATCGAGATCCTCCAGGTCGAGCGCAAGATCAAGAGCCGCGTCCGCAAGCAGATCGAGCGCACCCAGAAGGAGTACTACTTAAACGAGCGGATGCAGGCGATCCAGCGGGAGCTCGGTGAGAAGGACGAGTTTCGCTCGGAGATCACCGAACTCGAGGAGCGGGCGGCCAAGGTCCGACTTTCCCCGGAGGCCGAGGAGAAGGTCCAGCGGGAGATCCGCAAGCTGAAGCTCATGCCCCCGATGTCGGCGGAGGCCACGGTCGTCCGCAACTACATCGATTGGGTGCTCTCGCTGCCCTGGCAGGACTACACCCAGGATCTCCTCGACATCGAGGCGGCCCGGCAGGTGCTCGACGAGGATCACTACGGCTTGAGGAAGGTCAAGAACCGCATCCTCGAGTACCTGGCCGTGGCCCGCCTCGTGGAGGATCGCAAGGGACCCATCCTGTGCCTCGTCGGGCCGCCCGGGGTCGGCAAGACCTCGCTCGCCCGGTCCATCGCGCGGGCCACGGGTCGCCGGTTCGTGCGGCAGGCGCTCGGCGGCGTGAGGGACGAGGCCGAGATCCGCGGCCACCGTCGCACCTACATCGGGGCCCTTCCCGGAAAGATCCTCCAGTGCATCCGCAAGGCCGGATCCTCCAACCCGGTCTTTTTGCTGGACGAGGTGGACAAGATGTCCATGGACTTCCGGGGCGACCCGTCGGCTGCCCTGCTCGAGGTCCTGGATCCTGAGCAGAACCATACCTTCAACGACCATTACCTGGAGATGGACTACGATCTGTCTCACGTGATGTTCATCTGCACCGCCAACACCGTGGAGGGCATCCCGCCAGCGCTGGTGGACCGGCTCGAGATCCTCCGCATCGCGGGGTACACCGAGGCCGAGAAGCTGGCCATCGCCCGGAAATACCTCTGGCCGAAACAGATGGCGGCCAGCGGCATCACCGCCGACCAGCTCGTCCTCACCCGAGAGGCGGTCCAGACCATCGTCCGCTCCTACACCAAGGAGGCGGGCGTCCGGAACCTGGAACGGGAGATCGCCACGATCTGCCGAAAGGTGGCCCGGCGCGTGGTGGAGGAGGGCGACGGGTTCCACGCGCGGATCACCCGAGCCAACCTCGGCGCCGTGCTGGGGGTGCCCCGCTACCTCGATCACACGGTCGAGGACCGGGACCTCGTGGGACTCGTACACGGGCTCGCGGTGACCTCCTGGGGCGGGGAGACCCTCCAGGTGGAGGTGGCCGTGGTCCCGGGCAAGGGCAACCTCGTGCTCACGGGTCTTCTCGGGGACTGGCTCAAGGAGTCCGCCACCGCGGCCTTCACGTATGTCCGGTCCCGCGCCGAGCGGCTCGGGATCGCGCCGGACTTCCACGAGAAGAACGACTTCCACATCCACTACCCGGGCAACGCCGTCCGTACCGACGGCCCGTCGGCGGGCGTCACCATGGCCACGGCCCTGGTGTCCGCGCTCACGGGCATCCCGGTGCGCCGGGACGTGGCCATGACCGGCGAGATCTCTCTTCGAGGACGGGTATTGCCGATCGGCGGGCTGAAGGAGAAGACGCTGGCCGCCCACCGCCAGGGCATCGTCCGCGTGCTCGTGCCCGATCGCAACCTGAAGGATCTGCCCGAAATCCCCAAGGCCGTGCGGGACGCCGTCGAGATCGTGGCAGTGGCCCACATGGACGACGTCCTGCGCCTGGCGCTCGTGCTGGACGATCCCGATCTCCTCTTCCGGCAGGAGGGGATCTTCGAGGGTCCTGCCGGGGACCCGGCCGTCCCCGTGTGAGCGGGGTCTTTCGCTTGACATCCTTCGGGTCCGCGGGTAGAACGCGGGGCGTCCGCGGTGCCCTTCCCTGGCGGGTCCGGGTACGGGCGGATAGCTCAGTCGGGAGAGCAGCAGCCTTACACGCTGCGGGTCGCAGGTTCGAGCCCTGTTCCGCCCACCTCTCGGGCCCTCTTTCAACGGGGTTGTAGTTAAGTCGGTTATAACGCCGGCCTGTCACGCCGGAGGCCGCGGGTTCGAGTCCCGTCAACCCCGCCATCGAGGCCCGCCAGAGCCCATGCTCCAGCGGGCCTCCCCCCTTCCGGTGGTCCCTTGCCGTCCCGCCTCGCCCTCCCCGCTGTCGCCGTCGTCCTGCTGGTCGTCGCGGTGGCGGCCCGGGCCGCCACCACGTGGCCCACCCGCAGGCAGGACGACGTCACCGAGGGGCGCATCGTGTACGAGCGCTCCTGCTGGATGTGCCACGGCCGCTACGCAGCGGGCGACGGACCGGCCACCGCCGCGCTCCAGGCCCGGGTCCCCTCCTTGCTCCACGTGTCCTCCCCCGACCGGCACGACGCCCTCATGGCCGTCATCCAGAACGGTCGGGGCGCCATGCCCGGGTTCTCCTACACGATCACCCGGCCCTACAGCCGGCGGATCCTCGCCTTCCTCGAGAGCCTCGACGAGGACACGCCCGCACGCGAGGCCGCCGCCCGTGAAGCGGAGCAGCAGGTGCCCGAGGACGTCAACGGCGAGGGCGTCCCCCTCCGGGGCTTCGAGGGCGTCGAGTAGTCCGCCTGCTTTCTCGGCCCCTCGGGCGGGTTCGAGGAGGGCCAGGGCAGGCGGTGCCATCACTCACCATGTTTTCAAGAACGACCCGAGTTGTGGCGCCTCCTCCAGCGACCGGATCCTGCCCCGCTCCTCCGCGGCACGCCTTGCCCGACCCGAGGGCCGACGATAGAGCCGGAGCGCCGCAGGGGCATAGCTCAGTTGGCAGAGCAGCTGATTCCAAATCAGCAGGTCGTGGGTTCGAGTCCCTCTGCCCCTGCCCGTTCGTCCTCCGAGGTCCGCGTCGGTCTCGAGGGAGCGGCGCCGTGTCGCCTCGGCCGGCTTCGAAATGAACCGGACCACGGGCCAGGAATTTCCTCTGGAGGATGGAATGTGTCCACCTCCGGGTATATCGGCTGGTTACAACGTCCAGGAAACGATCCCGGACCCCCGAGGCGCACGTCCCGAACGGTCACTCCTGGACGGGAAGAGGTCGCCTCCATTTTCCAACCCGCAGTTCGAGGAGAGATCATGGTCCGCCCCAGGAAATCCACCGGACGTCGAGCCACGAGAAAGCAGGACGAGCCCGACGCCAGCGCTTCCCCCGTCGAGGAGAAGGTCGTCGTGGAGCCCGAGGCCGAGCCCGAGCCGAAGGCGGAACCCCGTCGTCGCCGTCTCGTCCGGCCGGTCGTGGAGGAACCCGTGGTCGAAGAACCGGTAGAGCCGGCCAGGCGGGCGCAGTCCCACCACAAGGAACCTGTCAGCGGGAAGACGGAGGTCCGGGAGCGGCGCTCCAAGCTGACCCCCTTCGTGGACATGATCGGGGTGCTCCCCGACGCCGAGGTCGCCAGGCTGGCCGGCGTGACGCGTTCGGCCGTGCAGCTCCACCGCAACCGGCGGGGCATCCCGCCCGCCCCGTCCGCGGCGGCTGCACCGCCCGAGGCCCCCGTGGCCGCAGAGCGCCCAGGGGAGCCCGTGCCGGCCGAGCCGCCTGCCGCGCTCGCCAGGGTCGAGCCCGCACCCCTGGTGTTCACGGAGGCGCCGGTACCCGTCCAGAAGGCGGACAGCGCCGAAGTGCCGACCCCTGGCGAGGCGCCGACCCCTGCCGAAACGGCCTTCGAGCCGGAAGCGCCCGAGGCTGCCCCCGTCGTGGCGAAGAAGCGCGGCAGGCCCTCGAAGATCGATCAGTACGCCGACCAGCTCGGTGTCGTCCCCGACGAGGAGATCGCCCGGTTGGCCGGGGTGGCGCTCGTGACGGTCAAGGCCTGGCGCACGAAGAAGGGCCTCTTGACGGAGACGCCCGAGAGCAGGCCCGCGAGACCCCCCAGGATCGCCACCGAGCGCAAGCCCCGACGGTCCAAGTTGGACGCCTTCGCCGACCGGATCGGCGTCCTGCCCGACGCCGAGGTGGCCGCCCTTGCCGGGGTGACACCGGCCAGTGTCGCCCTGTGGAGGAGGCGCCACGACGTTCCGGCCGCACGCAGGCGGAAGAGCCTGGAGCCGGTCGTGGAGCCCGAGGCGATCCAGGCGGCCGAGCCGGTCGTGGAGCCCGAGGCGATCCAGGCGGCCGAGCCGGTCGAGAAGGTGCCGATCGAGCCCGTCTTCACGGGCTCGAAGGCCTTCTTCGTGGTCGCCTCCGACGACAGCGAGTTCGTCGTGCTGGCCGACGACTTCGCATCGGCGGCGGCGATGGCCGTGCGGAGGCTCGCCCGGTGGAAGCCCGAGGCCCAGGTCGTGGGGCTGGAGTACGCAGCGGACTTCCTGCCGGAGTGATCATCCTCCCTTGAGCAGCACCAGGGCGCCGCCGCTCTCCGGGTGGCGGAGGACGACCTCCCAGCCTGCGGAGGCCCGCACCTCGGGATGGACCCGGAGGAGGATCCACGTGGGGGTACGCGGTTCCTGCGCGATCAGGCGATGGCAGGCCTGGGAGACGTGCGCTCCGCCCTTGGGCGACCAGTCCAGGACCGGGTGCGGCCAGAGCCGCTCTGGGAGCCCGGCCCGGGTGCAGTCGACGACGCGGTCGCGTGGCCTCACCCCGCGACGGATGGCGGAGGCCGCCTCCGAGTAGGCTCCCGACTGCAGCGAGAAGCCGAGCGTGGTGCCCCGGTGCACCTCGGACCAGAGCGTCCCCGGGGAGCGCGCCCATCCCCATGCCGACGCGGCGACCACACAGAGGAGCGCCACGGTGGTCGCCACGCCGCGTGGGGTCCACGGCAGCGCGATCGGCGTCACCGTGGGTTCGCGCCTCGGGGCACCCGCGAGCCACGCGAGCGCCGCTCCACCGGCCACGGCCATACCGGGCGCGGCCGGCAGGAAGTAGCGGTTCTGCACGCCCAGGATGAAGAGGGCGGGCGCCAGGGGGAGAAGCGGGGCGAGCACCGCCATGCGTCCACGGCGGACCACGACCAGGCCGAGGGCGACGAGCCCGGCGATGAAAGCCGGATCCACCGGCGTGGCCCGCTGTCCCCTCACGAGGTTCCCCCGCAGCGTGGATCGGCCGCACGGCCCGACGAAGTCGGCCAGCGTGGGGAGTTCCGGCCCCTTCGGCCCGCAGCCGTGGGCCGTTTCCCGGGCGTGGAGATCGCGCTGCAGGGCGATCTGCTCCTTGAGGGGGAGGAGATCCACGGGGAGCGCGGCCAGCGAACCGGCGCCCACGACGAGCGCGACGAGCGCGGCAAGGGCGGTCGTGGCGAGGCGCACCCACGCCCGCCGTCCGACGCCCGCAGAGGACCTCCGCGCCTTCGCCCCGGTGAGGATCGCGGCGCCCGCCTCTCCCAGGAGGACCAGCCCCGCGATCGCACTGGCGCGCGGATCGGTCGCGTACGCGCAACCGAACGCGGTCCCAGCCAGTACGGCCCGCGCCCACGCCGTCCTCCGCCCCACCGGCGGGCCCTCCGATCCTCCGGGCAAGGCGGTTCCGTCGTTTCCAGCCACCTCGGCCGGCCCGAGAGCCGCGACGGTCCCCAGGAGCAGGAGCGCCGCGAAGAGCGCGTAGGGCGTGCTGGCGATGGCGTGGAGCCGTAGATCGGCCCATCCGACCACGAGCGCAGCAGCGAGGACCCCGGCCTCGGGACCTGCGATCCGACGGCCGAACAGCGCCGTCAGGGGCACGAGCGCCGTGGCTGAGACCAGAGACACGAGGATCGAGCCCGCCACGAGGCCGCCCGTGACCCGCGCCGCGGCGAGCGAGGCCCAGGCGTAGCCGGGCCCGCGCCAGCGCTTGTAGTGGCTCCAGTCGTCGGTGGCGACCGCGACGGCGTTCTTCAGGTAGGACATCCAGTCGGTCCCGGTGGGCCGGTCGAGGTCGAGGACGGGGAGCACGGACGCCACGAAGAGCAGGGTGAGGACCCCAATCGCCGCGATCTCGACGCCCCGCGACGCCCGGGGGTTCCCTCCGAGCCCGGATACGGCGAGGAGGCCGACTCCGAGCGCGATCTCGGCCGGACGCAGACCACCCGGCAGGACCAGGCAGGCGAGCGCGATCGCCGACGCCACCCGGAGGGCGCGTCCCCGCTTCGAGGGTCCCGGGCTGGAGGGGGGTGGCATGGGGCGAGCCTACCCCCAGGACGCGAAGGGGGTCAAACGGCGTGAGGGCACGCCTGGGTGGCGGTGCGTCAGTCCTCGATGGGCTGGCCCCAGCCGGAGACCATCAGCGAGAGTTCGTACTGCGTGGATCCGCTGAACGGGATGTCGTCCGCCAGAGGGGTGATCTCCGGATCGTACGGGGCGTCGATGACGATCCGGTAGGCGGCCGAGGAGGACGGCGAGTAGTAGCCGGTGGCGTAGAGGACCAGCTGGTAGGTGCCGGTGTCGGGCGGGTCGAGGTCGATGACCGGGCAGAGGTACTTGTACGGTGGGTAGGTGCAGTCGGCGTTGCCGTGGGCGAAGACGTCCGAGCAGCCGTCGGGCCGGTTCAGGAACGCGCCCATGTCGCAGCCGGTGCTCTTGTCCTCGGTGTCCACGAAGACGTGGAGCGGATCGGTCGCACCGTCCGGCACGGTGAAGCTCCAGACATCGAGGATGAAGTCCGTGGTGTCGAGCTGCCCGGTGGCGGACCACTTGCCCGGGTGACTCTTGGTGGCGTCGGAGCGGACCCAGCCCGGGCAGTAGGTGTAGTAGTTGTAGTAGTAATCGTACACGTCGGTCGTGTAGCCGATGTCCCAGAGCAGCGCCGGGTAGTCGATGTCGGCGGAGCCGTAGGGATGGCCGTCGTACGCGAGGAGCGACCAGTAGGGCCCGGGGTAGTAGCCACCGCCGTAGGACGTGTAGTCCACGGCGTACCCGAGGACGAGCAGGTGGGTGTAGAAGTCGTAGCCCGCGTAGGTGTAGGCGTCCCAGTAGGCCAGCACCGGGGCCTTGAACCACGCGGCCTGGTCCGTGAGGAACGAGAAGGACGGGTTCAGGGTGCCGCAGTCGGGCGTGCTGTTGTCCTTGACCAGGGTGGACAGGATGTCGTACCCGAAGTCGCACTGGTCGCCTTTCCGGCTGACGCAGGGGCCCGTGTACGGGGTGCCCAGGAGGGCGATGACCGCGTCGCACTGGGCCTTGCCGTCCACGATGGTCTGGTAGTGGATCTGGCCCTCCCAGACGGGCGCGTCCACGTCCGCGTCGGTGTCGGCGTCGGCATCGGCGTCCGAATCGGCGTCCGCGTCGGCGTCGGCATCCGCCTCGAAGCCCGTTTCCTCGAGTTCGAGGGGAGGGCAGCCGAGGACCAGGGGGAGGCCGAGGAGAAGGAGGGAGGGACGAAGCGTCATGGAGTGCCTCAGGGACGGATGCCTGCAGACGGCCGTAGAATCGCCGCCGCACAGGACTGTAGCCGCCAATGGGGACGAGGGTCAACAGCGAGGGGAGGTGCGGGCCATGGGCACCTGTACCGCTCGCCCGCCCGTGAGGATCTTGCCCCCGGTGCCGAGCGGGGAATAGAGCCCTCCAGGCCCCTTGCCCGCTCCTCCGGTCCCACCCTCCACCCCGCCAGGAGCGACCATGAATCGGGTTCCCGGGTTCGACGACCGCGTCCTGGCCTGCGAGGCCTGTGCCGCTCCCATCGAGGCCCCTCTTGAGGGCGGAGAGGTGGCCTGCGGCGCCTGCGGCCGGGTGAACGTCGTGGCTGCCCGGCCCCAGGCGACCCGGCTCTCCTTCGGGACCTCGACGCTCTCCGAGGAGGAGCGCCTGAACCGCTTGAGAGCGCAGGATCACAAGCCCCTCCTGCCGCCCGAGAGCCTCAAGAGCCTCGTCGAGGGCGGGGGGATCCCCGACTGGAAGATGCAGGAGGCCACGCTGGTCTGGCTCGCCTCCCGCAAGGAGCTGGTCGCCACGGGCAGCCTCGAGAGCGCCGAACGGTTGTCCTTCCTGACGCTCCTCTTCTCGAACCGGTTGAAGGGGGACGAGAACCTCCTCAAGCGACGGGCGATGTACGAATCCGCCCTGGAGGCGTTCAACCTGCCCCGGCACCAGCAGACGATGCTGTGCGACCTTGCCTCCCAGGCCGCGCGGCACGGCGACGTCCGATCCGCCGAGAAGTGGCTGAATCTCTGCGACCCCCGCTCCGACGACCTCCACGCGGACTCCTACTACCGGTATGCCCGCGCCATCGTGGACACGGTTCGGGGGGACGCCCTGGACGTGCTCGAGGTCCTGGGGGAGACCTACGACCGGGTGCCGATCATGGACGCCCTGGACGGCCTCTGCACGGTGCTTCGGGCCCATGCGTGGGAACAGCGTGGCGACGTCGCAAAGGCCAAGGAGCAGCTCGAGGCGCACATGCACGCCTGCGGCGCGAGGGGACAGGCATTGGTGAACGACATCGCCGAGAGCTTCACGCGATCGGGCCTGACCGTCTGCACCCGGAGCCTGCCCTTGGCCAACGAGGCGTACTCGAGGGCGGCCGCGAAGCAGGCCGGAGGTATCGGTGCCGGGGTGGGCCTGTACCTGATGGGGCTGTCCATCCTGATGCTGGCCGCCGTCCTGGCCGGCGCGGTCGCGGCACTCCTGGGGGCCGACCTGAGCTTCCTGGACATCGAACCCGACGAGGTCTGGATCACGTTCGTCGTGACGGGTCTCATGTCCCTGCTGCCGTTCACCATCGGGCTCCGCATGAGGCGATCGGCCGTGAGGGCCCGGCGGCTCAGGCTGCACGGCCTGTGCGGCACCGGAAGGCTGATCGGGATCGAGACGACGGGCCTCCGCGTCAACGATGTCCCCCAGTACCGGCTGACCCTCACGGTGCGCCTCGAGGACCGGCCGCCCTACGAGGCCCGCACCAAGGTCTTGATTCCCGAGTCGGCCGTAGGGCAGTTCCGGCCGGGCAGCGAGTGGCGCGTGCGGGTGGACCCCGAGGACCCGACCTCCGTGCTCCTGGAGATGGTCTGATCCGCTCCCGCGCCGAGGCGATCCGAGCCCACCGCGCCAGGGGGGGGCGGATCGCGGCGGTGCTGCCCGTCCACCACCCCCGGGCGCTCTGGCGGGCGCACGGGTACCTCCCGGTGGAGGTGTGGGGCCCGCCAGGCACCGATGCCACGCCCGCCGGTGCCCACCTCCAGCCGTTCCTCTGCTCGATTCCGCGCTGCGGCCTGGCGTTCCACCTGGCCGGGGGCCTGCGGGACGTGGACGTGGTGGTCGTGCCGCACGCCTGCGACGCGCTCCAGGGCCTCGGGTCGATCCTGACCGACCTGCCACCGCGGCCGTTGCCCGCGCTCACGCCCTACCTGCCCCGCGCCACAGGCGAGGTGGCGGTGGCGTTCCTGGCCGCCGAGATCGCGACCCTGTCCACCCGCCTCGCCGAGGGATCCCAGCGCGGTCCCACGGCCGACGACCTGCTCGCGGCCGCGCTCGACGAGGAGGCGGCCGACGCCGCGTTTCGTGCCCTGCTCGACGCGCGTCCACGGATCTCCCTCTCCAACGCCGCCTTCTACGAGGCGGTCCGCAGCCGGGAGTACCTGCCGCCCGCGGAGTTCCGGGCCGTGGCCGAGGTGGCCCTGGCCGCGACCGGCCCGGTGGACGGGATCCCGGTGCTGCTGTCGGGGATCGTGCCCGAACCGGCCGGCCTCCTGGCCTGCCTGGATCGGCACGGTGTACGCGTGGTGGCCGACGACACCGCCTGCGTGGGCCGACGTCGGTACGCGCCCGGGACCTCCACCGAACCGTTCCGCCGCATGGCCGAAGCGCTCGGATCGGGCCCGCCGGACACCACGCGGGGCAGCCCCCTCTCGGAGCGCGTCGCCTACGTCGTCGCCCTCGCCGCGCAAACGGGTGCGCGCGCGGCCCTCCTGGCCATCCCCGGATCCTGCGACCCCGAACTCTTCGCGCTCCCGGTCCTCCGCCAGGCCCTGGAGGCGGCCGGGGTGCGGACCTTGCATCTCGAGACCGACCTCTCGATGCCCTTTACAGCACAAGCCGACACCCGGGTGGAGGCGCTGCTGGAGTCCCTGCCGTGACCCTCTACGCGAGCGTCCGACATGGCCTCGCCGTCACCGGCGGGCGGGCGGTGCTGGGCGTGGTGCGCTGGAGGGACACCTTCCGCCGGCCCCGGGCGCACCCCCACCTCGCACCGCCCCTCCGGAGCGGCGTCCGCCTGAAGGAGCTCATCGCCCGCCACTACCTGAAGGGCCGCACCGCGTCGAGCGCGGTGCCCGTGGCCTGGGTCACCTCGGGCGCCCCGGTCGAGCCCCTCGTGGCGCTCGGCTACCACGTGCACTACCCCGAGAACCACGGGGCGATCTGCGGCATCCGGCGGGTGGCCGAGGATCTCTGCACGGCGGCCGAGTCGGCCGGCTGGTCCCGGGACCTGTGCTCCTACGCGCGCACCGACCTGGGGGTGGTCCTCACCGGCCGCACGCCGGTGGGCCGCCTGCCCCGGCCGGACCTGCTCGTGTGCTGCACCAACATCTGCCAGACCGTGCTGGGATGGTACCAGGTCCTGGCCGAGCGGTTCGGCGTGCCGATGGCGCTCGTGGACACGCCCTTCCTCTACGGAACGGCCCCGCCGCACGCCCTCACCTACGTGGAGCGGCAGATCGAGGTGCTCGTGGAAGCGGCCGAGCGCGCGGCCGGGCGCACCCTCGATCCCGGCCGGCTTCATGCCGTGACGCGCCGCTCCAAGGACGCCTGCACGCTCTGGCGGGAGGTGGTGGACCGCGCCCGGCACCGACCCTCGCCCATCACCGCCTTCGACACCTTCGTCCACATGGCGCCCATCGTGGAGATGCGCGGGGAGGCCTGCACGGTCGACTACTACGCCGCCCTGCTGGAGGAGCTCGACGGCCGGGTGGCTCGGGGCGAGGGCGCGCTCCTGGAAGAGCAAGTGCGCCTCGCCTGGGACAACCTGCCCATCTGGCCGCGCATGCGCTGGCTCTCGGACCGACTGGCCGCCCGGGGCGCGGCGCTGGTGGCCTCCCCGTATGCCCGGGCCTGGGGGGAGCTCGCCGATCTCATCGATCCGGAACGACCCGTGGCCTCGGCGGCTCGGGTCTACCTCCACCCCATCCTCAACCTCGGCATCGGGCAACGCCTCGCCGCGCTGCGCGCCCTGGCACGCGACTGCCAGGTGGACGGCGTCCTCCTCCACTCGGATCGCTCCTGCCGGCCGTGGTCTTCGGGTCAGGCCGACATCCGGGACCGTCTCGTCAGGGAGGACAAGATCCCCGCGCTCCTCCTGGAGGCCGACCACAGCGATCCACGCGCGTTCTCCGAGGCCCAGGCCAGTGCCCGGATCGACGCCTTCCTCGAGGGGCTGGGCGCATGACCGTCGCCGCCATCGGGGTCGATGCGGGGTCCACCACGCTCAAGGTGGCCGCGCTCGACGCCGCGGGCACCCTCCTCTGGTCCAGGCTGGAGCCGGCCTCCCCCCGGACCGCGGAGCAGGCTACGGCCCTGCTCGCCGCCTGCGCGTCCGAGGCCGGGCCCGGGAAAGGCGCGCCCATCGTGGCCACCGGGTATGGCCGGGACCTCGTCTTGGGGGCCGTCCGCCGGGTCACGGAGATCACCTGCCACGCCCGAGGCGTGTTCGCCCAGGTCGGGGGCGCCTGCACCGTGCTCGACCTGGGGGGCCAGGACACCAAGGTCCTCGCGCTCGGCGCATCGGGCCGGGTGCTGGACTTCGCGATGAACGACCGCTGCGCCGCGGGCACGGGCCGCTTCCTGGAGGTCACGGCGGCGCGCCTCGGCCTCTCGCTCGAGGCCTTCGACGCGGCCGCGACCGCCGCGCACCACGAAGCGGTGATCTCGAGCACCTGCACGGTGTTCGCGGAGTCCGAGATGGTGTCGTTGCTCGCCCGGGGCACGCCGGTGGAGGCGATCGCGGCCGGCCTGCACCGGGCCATGGCCCGCCGGGTGGCCGCGCTGGCCCGCCAGGTGGGGATCCGGCCGCCGATCCTGGCCTCCGGCGGCGTGGCGCTGTCGGGATCGGTGCGGCGTGCCCTTTCCCGGGAGCTGGACCAGGATGTCGGACTGCCCCGGCATGCCCAACTCCTGGGCGCGGTGGGCGCCGCGCTCGTAGGGCTCGATCCCTCCTCTCCGGGGCCGATCCGCGTGGCCGGCCGCCCTCGGCCGGTGTAGGCTCTGGCGTCGTTGCGGAGGTGCCATGCGGTTTGTCGCCCTCGTCCTCCTGGCCGCCTGTGCGCAGGACACCGGGGAGGCACGGCCCGACGCCGACAACGACGGCGTCACGGACGCCGAGGACTGCGACCCCGCGGATCCGGATGTCTACAGCGGCGCCGTGGAAACCTGCGACGGTGTGGACAACGACTGTGACGGGAGGGTGGACGAGGACTTCGACCTCGACGGCGACGGGGCCCTCGCCGACGTGGCCGCCTGTACCGACCTCGACGGGCCGTTCGACTGCGACGACGAGGACCCCTTCGTGTACCCCGACGCCGCGGAGGCCTGCGACGGGGTCGACAACGACTGCGACGGCGCGATCGACGAGGCGTGGGACGCGGACGGCGACGGATCGGCCGGCTGCTGGGACGACTGCGACGACGGCGATCCGGACATCGCCCCGCACCTGCCCGAGGTGTGCGACGGGGTTGACAACGACTGCGACGGGATCGTGGACGAGGACTTCGACCTCGACGACGACGGCTGGACCACCTGCCGGGGCGACTGTGACGACGGCGATGCAGGGGTCCACCCCGGGGCCGAGGAGCTGTGCGACGGCGTGGACAACGACTGCGACCCCACCTCGTCGGAGGACGGCGACCTCGACGCCGACGGGTACACCTGGTGCGAAGGCGACTGCGACGACAACGACGCCAGCGTGAACCCGGCCGCGACCGAGGTGTGCGACGGGGTCGACAACGACTGCAGCGGGTACGCCGACGAGCCCCGGGAGTGCTGGTCCTGCTGGGAGGGGGCGGGGGATCGGCTCTACTGCACCGACAGCGTGACGTGGGAGGCGGCCAGGGCGGCCTGCCGGATGTGGGAGGGCGACCTCGTCACCCTGGCCGACGACGGGGAGAACGCCCTCGTGTCGCAGACCGCACGGGACATCTGGAGCAACTCCTGGTGGATCGGCCTGAACGACCGCGACGAGGAGGGGACGTGGGTATGGGCCGACGGCAGCCCCGTCACCTTCACCGGCTGGATCCACGGGGAGCCCAACGACTACGCCGGCGAGGACTGCGCAGGCACCAACTACGGGTACGTCGCCGGCTGGAACGACTTCAGCTGCGCCACCGAGCTGCCGTTCGTGTGCGCCTTCCGGTAGGCCCGCCCCCCCGGCGGACGCAGGGAATCAGCGGACGCCCACGTAGGCGCGCACGGTGTCCGGCCACGTCGTGAGGTTGGAGCGCGTGTACTCGAGGTACGCCATGACGGTGTGGAGGTCGAACTCGCGCCGGGGATCGCTCTCGACGTCGGCCGCGAGGAGTGCCCACGGCTCGCCCATGGCCGCGACGAGGTCGAGGGACTCCACGAGATCCGCCACCTCCAGCAGGGCCCGCTCGTACCGGGCTGCACAGGCGGTGTTCTCGAGGCAGTAGGTGAACACCAGGCCGTAGCCGTACCAGGGGTCGAAGGTGGAGATGAAGGTCTGGTCGGTGCCCCACGGCAGGATCTGGAAGCGGCCGGTCGCAGGATCGTGGTAGACCCGGTAGTTGTTCTGGGTGGTGTAGCCGTCCCAGTGGAGAACGAGCGTCTCGATCGCCTGGTTGAGGATGAACTCGTCGAGGTCGACCAGGGTGCCGAGCCGTGCGATCCCGGCGTCGTCGGCCGGCTGGTCGAGGGCGTCGGCCACCTGGGTGATCGCGGAGCGGTCGTGGGGATTGTCGCCCTCGTCGTACTCGAAGGACCCCTCGTACCCCTGCTCGAAGTCCACCCCGTACTCGCCCTCGTAGAGGTCGCCCGAGGGGTCCGCGTACCACCGCTCCAGGAACACGTCGTCCACGCTCTCCACCAGGAGGTAGAGGCCGAAGTCCACGCCATTTACGGCAAGGCGTGTCCACCCCACCCGCGGCGTGGGGATCCCCGCGGCCCGGTAGACCTCGTAGGCGAGGTACTCGTGCAGGTAGGTGGGGTCCTGCACCATGTTGTTGAAGGTGAGGGACTCCTGGCCGCGCAGGCGGTGGTCGAAGTCGTCGAGGTCCACCTTGAAGGCGGCCTTCTGGTCGAGCGTGCGCAGCGAGCCCCAGTGGCCCTTGATCCGGACGTGCACGTCGCCGAACCAGGCCGCGCCGAAGCCCAGGCTCGCCGGGACCTCGGTGGAGGGGTCCTGCGAGAGCGAAGACCAGGACTCCGCCGGGATGAGGAGGTCGAAGGCGGTGATCTCTTCGGTCTGGAAGAGCGTGTCCGATGGATCGAGGCTGGCGGGCGGCCGGGTGCCGTTGGTCCAGCCGGGGGTGGGTCGGATGGTGGGCTGCCAGGCACCACCGTCCGGGAAGCGCGCCCAGGCGACATCGCCGGGCACGGGCCCGGTGGCGATGCGATCCACCGGCGCGCCGTCCAGGTAGAGCACGAGCGTGTCGCCGTCCTTGTCGATCCGGAACGGGAGGTCGCGCCCGTCGGCCCACAGCAGGAGATGCCCGCCGGGCCCGAGGGTACCGGCTCCGCCCTCCCACAGGTCGTCTTCCGAACCCAGCCTCACCCGGGCGAGATCCACCGGCTCGCGGCTCGCGTTCCACAGCTCTACCCAGTCGGGGAACCCGAAGGCCTCGTCCATGACGGTGGACTCGTTGTCCGGCATGACCTCGTTGAGGACGAGGGTGGCCTTGGGACCCAAGACCTCCTCGACCTCGCGCGGATCGGGCGGCAGGGCGCCCTCGGGAGCGGCGCAGGCGAAGAGGAGCAGGAGGGGGATCACGCTGCCTCCTATCCACGCGTGCCGGTGGGCGTGCCGAACCGCCAGGAGAGCGCGGCCGACACATACAGGAGGCGGCTCGTGAAGTGTCCGTTTCCGACCGTCTTGCCCTGTGTCACCTTCGAGGATTCCGGGTGGGTCGGGTCCACCACGAGCACGAGCTGCTTCAGGAGGGAGTCCTCGATGTGGCGGTTGGCCACGAACTGCTGCGCGGCCGCGAGGTCCAGGTCCAACGGGCCCAGCCGGACGGTGGCGCCGGTCCCCACGCCCCACTTGTCGCCGTCCACGAGGCCCACGCCCTGGGTCCTCCGCGGGACCCCGCTGGTCTCGTAGAGCGTTCCCAGGCGCGCGGTGACGCGGTCGGAGAGGTCGACGGCGCCGCCCAGCCGGAACGACCAGGCGTCCTGGTACCCGGCCACGAGTTCCACGTCGTCGGTGACCACGGCGTCCTCCTCGAGGAAGCTCCGCTGGGTCCGGATGACGAGGTCCATGTCCGTGACCGTGACCACGTCGAAGGTGCTCCAGTCCTCGAACACGAGGGCGAACTCGAGATCCGTCCTCTTCGTGGGCCGGACCTGCACGCCGCCGCGCACGAGCAGCGGGACCGACATGAGCACGCGGACGTCGTCGTCGGCGAAGACCTCGCCGTCGATCAGGGTGCCGCTCCACGCGTGGCCCGTGAAGTCTGTCGCGAGGGAGCCCGCGGCCTCGAAGTGGATGGGGGGCTGGACCGATACCCCGAGGGTCATCCACGGGAGGGGATCCACCAGCGCCCCGGCGTTCACGGACGGCGTGAAACGGTCGCAGGCTCGGAGCGAGACCTGCAGGTCCCTGGCGGGATCCTCGCTGAACTCCACCCCTTCGATGCCCGAGGAGGCCTTGAGCCGCTCCTCGATGCGCAGGACCCACCACTGGAGGCCCAGGCCCAGCGAGATCCGATCGGTGACGCGGTGCGCCACGCTGGCCACGCCCCCGAACTGCCACCACAGGGCGTCCACCAGGATGTACCGCTGGGGTCCGTCGGGGGGGTAGGCGTAGTCGGGCGCCTGGGGCGTGATCAGGCCGACGCCGAACGTGGTGCGGGGGACGCCGAGCGTCGAGGAGACCCCCAGGGCGGGGATCGCGATCCAGGGCGCCTCGTTGTGGACCGTGTCGAACGTCAGGCCCGGCTCGTCGGCCCGGTCGAACGCGACGGACTGCTTCACGCCCGTGAGCGAGGCGAAGACCCGGGGCTCCTCCAGCCGGATCAGCGCGGCGGGGTTGTGGTAGAGCGCCGTAAGGTCGTCCACGCTGGCGATGATGGCGCACCCCCGGGCGATGCACCGGGTCCCCGAGTCCGGGTAGTAGTAGGCGGCCGCGTGGATCGGACGGGACAGGGCTGCCAGGAACCCGAGCGCGGTCGTCGCAAGGAGGCGGATCATCGGGGGTTCCCCGGAGCGGCCGTGGGTGGAGGCCCGCCAGTTCGTATCCCACGCGAGACACCGGCACAGGGGGGGTGGCGACGAGGGTGGGGGGAAGCGGGACGCCTGGGGGGTCCGGCGGCGTCGCACCGGTACGATCGGGCTAGGATCTTCGGGTCCCTGCCACCCGGAGCCGCTCATGGCCGCCCATCCTGCCCTCCTGGTCGTCCTGGCCGCTGCTGCCACGGGCCCCACGCGCGTCCCGATCCGCCTCGCGGGCGAGTCCGCCCAGACGGTCGAGCGCCTGCGCCCGGCCCCGAGCGGCGACGAGGCGCGGACCGGGCCTTTGTCCGTCACCGAGCCCTGCGACGTCTTCCTCCCGGGCGGCGAGGTGGCCGTGCTGGCCATCGACCTCGAGGACGGCACGGTCTCGGCCACGCTGCCACCCGATCCGGTCCTCACCGAGGACGCCCTCGCGGCTCTCGGCCTCGCCCCGGCCTGGGTCCGGGACCACCTCGCCTTGACGCTCTCGCGCGTGGACGACGACCTTCAGGACGCCGCGGCCGAGCTGATGTCGACCCTGGACGAACCCGACGCGCGCGATGAGCTCGCGTTCCTGATCGCCTCCACCACGCCCGAGGAGCTGGCCGAGATGGACCAGGCGGGCGCCCTCGACCTCCTGGCCGAGATCGCCCTGGGCCCCTACGTGGCCGATCCCTACATCGCATTCGCCGATCTCGTGGAGACGGGCAACGCCGGCGTGGACGACGACTGGTCCACCACCGTGCGGTACACCTACACCGACCTCGAGGGCGACCCCGCCACCTGGGACCTGCCCACGTCCATCTACTACTGGTTCGTGGTCGGGCCCAAGCTGGACATGGAACTCCCCCTGCGGTTCGACCCGGAGCGGTACACCCTGGCCGACCCGC
Organism: Deltaproteobacteria bacterium; assembly: GCA_016927815.1. Lineage (GTDB taxonomy): Bacteria > Myxococcota_A > UBA796 > UBA796 > JAFGLY01 > JAFGLY01. The sequence goes on from JAFGLY010000054.1 coordinate 39,371, forward strand.
CGCGCGGGGTGTTCTGGCGCGACTGGTTCCTGCTCTCCAGCCAGGACGAGCGGACCTTCGACTACCGCACGCACTGGCTCGAGGAGGAGCCCGTGCCGGTGGAGGATCCCATCGTGCAGGCCACGGGATGGATGAGCGACTTCGAGGTGGACCCGCTCGACGTCGTGGTCGACGCCGAGGGCCGGACGCTCCTGGCCGAGATCGACTGGGGGGCGGGCACGATCCTGGCCAGCACGATCGACCTCGGGGAGGCCTGGGAGAACCGGTACGAGGATCTCGCGACCAACGCCTTCCTCTACGTCCACCGCCGTGCGGTCCTGGAGCCGGGCGAGCGCGTGGCCGTACTGGTGGACCCCGACGAGCCCAAGGGGTGGGAGTACGGCATCACCGCGAGCCAGATCCTGGAGGGCCAGGGCTTGGAGGCGGACGTGCTGCCGCTCGACGCGAACACCCTTGCCAAGCTCTCCGGCTACCCCAAGGTGGTGGTGGTCGCGCACGGGGGCTTCGACTGGAGCGACACCGTGGCGGCGAACGCCGCCGACCTGGAGGCCTACGCGGCGGCCGGCGGCACGCTCCTGGTGCTGCTGGTCCCCCCCCCGGACGAGGAGGGAGCGGTGTGGCCGGGCGGGTTCGTCGCGCACCCGAGTGCCGACGATCCCGACAACCAGGCCTTCGAGGGGCATCCCGTGCTCGGCGAGGTGCTTCGGCACACCGCCTCGCTGTGGGACCTCGTGGAGCAGCCCGGCCTCTCCGGCGACCGCACCCTCACCGGCGACGAGGTGGCCCTGGACGCCATCGGCTGGTGGGTCAGCCAGAACCTGTTCGACAACGTGTCCGAGTACAGCGCCACCCACGACGACACCGAGCGCTCGGTCTGGCCCCAGCGGATCCTGCACAACCACTACGGCAACTGTGGCGAGCTCCAGGACATGATCACCGCCGCGGCCCGCACCACGCTCATCGCCACGCAGAACGTATGGAGCATCGAGGACCACGTCTGGAACGAGTTCTACTTCCAGGACGCCTGGCACCCCTGGCAGGTGTCGTGGTCCGACGGGCCCACCCACATCGACTCCGGCGCAGTGGCCGCGGACGACGAGTTCGGGGGCGGCAAGCACGTCTCGGCCATCATGGGATTCCAGGGCAACGGGCGGATCACCAGCGCGTCCATCGCCCACTACTCGGACACGATCACCCTCGACGTGGAGGTCACCGACGGTGCGGGCCTCCCGGTGGACGGGGCGGCGGTCGTGGTACTCACCCCCACGTTCTACGCGGCCAGCGCCTACCTCGACACCGCTGCCTGGACCCACACCGGCCCCGACGGGCGGGCCACCGTGCACCTCGGCGAGGACCGCGACTTCTGGGTGGTGGTGCGGGCACCCTTCGACGGCGCGACGGTGTCGTACCCGTTCGACCTGGATGTGGCGATGTCGGGCAGCTACCCCACCTGGATCGTGCGGAGCGAGGCCGGAGATCCGTTCATCTCCGCCAAGCAGGCCGTACCGGAGGCCCGCTTCACGTTCACCCACGCGTTCGACGAGACCCGGGCCATCCCCGTGGCCGACGACCCCGGCGAGCCGGCCTCGGGCCCGGGGGTGCGGGAGGTGGACCTCTCGTGGTCGTTCGGCGTGGACGCCTCGTTCCTCGACGTACCCGCCGCGGACACGTTCCTCGGCTGGTACGCCTCCATGGGCTACGCCTACGGCGGTGCGCTCATCCAGCCGCTCGACGCGCCCGTCGGACTCGACCTCTTCCTGGTGGACCAGGCCGGCTACGACGCCTTCCTGGCGGGCGAGCCCTTCACCCCCCTCTACCGGGAGGACGGCGTGGTGAGTTCCAGCAGCACCGCCACGGTACACACGGCCGATCCCACCCTGTACCTCGTCGCCTCCAACCGCGGCTCCCAGCGGCACACGCACTTCGCCACGCTCACGCTCACCGCCCTCGAGGTGGGGCCCCCGACCGAGGCCGAGGAGGAGCCGGGCGGCTGCGGGTGCGGCACGGCCTCGCCGCGCCGTGGGGCGGGGCTGCTCCTGCTGGCCGCGGCGCTTGCGGCCCTCGCCCGGCGCCGGCGCTGACCCTACCGCCGCCCGGCCCGCTCCCGCCGGAGGGCCGTGTGATCGACCTCCACGTCGATCCAGGCTGCCTCGGGGATCGCCGCCCGGACCCGAGCCTCGAGGTCGTCCACCAGGTCGCTCACCGCGAGGGCTGCCCGGTCGGCGAGCGCCGAGGCGAGCGGCGAGGGCTCCGAGGCAACCTCGGGCGGCAGTGCCTCGGCGAGGCGATCGGCCAGCCACGCCAGGTCCAGCGTGATCTCCGCCTTGAACTTGAATCGCTCGGGCGTGACCTGCCGGGACATGACCGCGTGGACGTCCTCGACGCCCGGGGTCTCGGCCGCGATGCGGCGGAACCGGGCCTCGAAGGCCGGCGGCACGGCTCGGCCGAGCAGGAGCGTGCGGTTCTGGCCCGCGAGGTAGATCGCCATGATCCCGAGGAGGGCGCCCACGAGCGTGGAACCCAGGGCGTCCCAGCGGGGCTCTCCGGTGGCCCACGCGGCGGCGATGGCCGCGCCGGCCAGGAGCAGCCCGAGGAGCGCGCAGCCGTCCTCGAGCAGGATGGCCAGGGTCGTGGGATCCGAGCCGTCTCGCAGCCAGGCGCCGAACGACCGGCCCTTCATCTGGGCCCGAACGGCCGCGACGGCGGTGACCATGGAGATGGACTCCAGGACGAACGACACGGCCAGCACGGCCACCGTGACCCACCCGAACTCGGGCGCGTGGGGGTGCAGGAACGAGCGGATCCCGTGGTACACGGTGACGCCACACCCCACGAAGAAGATGCCCGCGGCGGACAGGATGCCGAACACGTACCGCTCGGCACCGTACCCGTACGGGTGCTGCGGATCCCCCGGGCGACGCGAGCGGCGCAGGCCCACGAAGAGGAGGAACTGGTTTCCCGTGTCTGCCAGGCTGTGCACCCCCTCGGACAGCATGGCACCCGATCCGGACAGGGCGAACGCCACGAACTTGGCGACCGCGATGCCGCTGTTCGCGACGAGGGCGGCGACGACCGCCCGATGGCTGGAGGCGTCGTGGCTCATGGAGCAGGGGGGGCGGGAGCGATACAGGTTAACGGTGGGGAGGACCGATGGCCCCGTCGACCGGAGGAGATCCGATGATCCGAAGACTCGATCACGTTGCGGTCGCCGTGCCCGATCTCGAGGAGGGCATCCGGCGGTTCGCCGAGGATCTCGGGCTTTCCTTCGAGGGACGGGAGGACGTGGAGGCAGCCTCGACCTCCACCGCTTTCTTCTCCGTCCCCGGCACGCACATCGAGCTCATCCACCCGCTCGCCGGCCAGGGCCCGGTGGCCACGTTCCTGGAGCAGCGCGGCGGTGGCCTTCACCACCTCTGCTTCGAAACCGACGACATCGAAGGGGACATGGCCCATCTGAAGGAGAAGGGGTACCGCTTCCTGTCCGACGGCCCCAAGCCGGGCGCCCACGGCAAGCGGATCGTGTTCCTCCATCCCAAGAGCACCGGCGGCGTGCTCATCGAGCTGTCCCAGCCCACCCGCCCATGACCGCTCTTCCACCGGCCGCCCTTCCCGTCGTGGCACTGGACTAGCCCGTGGCGCGCGTCCGGGTCACGGCCCTGGGGGAGGCGACCTCCCTCGCGGATCGCAAGCGCCGAGCCGGCCACCGCCTGCTGGTGAGCCCCGGCGGAACCGGGGCGTCCGTGGATCTGAGGGCGCTTCTGCGGACCTTCGTGCCCGCGGGGTTCGTCCTCGGGCCCGGCGACCTCGTGGAGCCGGACCAGGTCCGGGATCTCCTGTCCGACCTGGCCGCTCGGGTGCATGCCCGCACGCCACCGCTGGCCGTCCTGGGCGCGGTCCGGGGAGGTCTTGCGGCGCTCCCGGCCCCGGCCACCCCGTGGCCGGCCGCCGCCGTGCTCGGGCACGCGGGCGATCCGGACCTCACCCGAGCCGTGGCCCGAGCGCTCGGTTCCGAGGCGGCTACCCTCGGATTCCACGCGATCTTCTCCCCCTGGCTCGGCCTCCCGCGCGGGGGGCCCGAGGACGAGGCCTCCTACGGGTCGGATCCCGAGGCCGTGGCACGCCATGCCGAGGCCGCGGTCCGGGGCTTCGACGAAGCTGGGATCCTCTCCTTCGTGGGCCCCTTCCCGGGAGCCGCCCCTCCGGGGGCCGCCGCGGTGGAGCGGGACCGGGGCGAGGTGGAGGCCGAGGACCTCGTGCCCTTCCGGGCCGTGCGGGATGCGGCGGCGGGCGTGATCCTGTCCGGTGTCTGCTGGCCCGCCTGGGATCCGGACCGCCCTGCCTGGGGCTCGGCCGCGCTGGTCTCGGAGCTGCTCAAAGACCTCCTCGGGTATCCCGGGCTCGCGATCGCCCCGGACCTGGGGGCGCTCCTGGGCGCCGAGCCTGCGGATCGGGTCGTGGCGGACCTCGTCGCTGCGGGTGTGGACCTGGTCCCCTGCTCGGCGGACCCGGCGGTGGAGGTGGCCCTCTGGGAGGCGCTCGTACGGGCCCAGGAGGACGATCCGGCCATCGATCGTGCCTTCGAGGAGGCGGACCGCCGCCTGGACAGGGCCCGGGCCCAGGCCTTCCGGCCGCGGGCTCAGGGCGGACTCGGGGCCCTGGGCGCTCCTGAGTACCGGGGTCTCGCCCACGAGGTTCGTGCGAGGGGGGAGCGGTGAGCCTCCTCCTGGGTGCGCTCCTGGCCATCGGCCTCGCACACGCGCAGGAGGCCTGCGGGCCGCTGGCCGTGCCGCCCGAGTCGATGCAGGTCGCCTGGATCTCCCCGGTGCGCCGTCGGGCCCATGCCAGGACCTGGCTCTCGGTGGTGCGGGTGGCGGACTTGAGGACCTGGATCCGCACCCGGCAGCCGGACCAGGAGCGCCTCCTACAGCTCCTGGGCATCTGGGGCCGCCGTGGGGACGGTCCGTTCCGGCACCACCGCTGGAAGATCACGGTGTTCGACGTGCGCACGTCGCTCCTGTGCCGACCCGTGGAGTACGCCTCGGAGGTCGAGTGGGTGGACGGGGTGGTGGCCTGCCCCTCCACGCGCCAGCAAGGCGTCCGGCACGACACGGGGTGCGGTACTACGCTGGACACCGCGACGGGGGAGCGCGGATTGGACCTCTTCCGGATCCGCTGGCGCGATGCGGCCCGCTCGGGGTTTTGCGTCCTGCCGCTGGATCGCTTCCTCTCCGGGGCCTGATCCGGACCGCCGGGCTAGATCCCCCCCGCGGCACCCGGGTCCCGACCTGCGGGCAGGCGCCGCGCGGAGGCGACATGAACGTGTGGTTCCTCGTGGGCGTCGTGGCGTTCTTCGCGGGCAGCCTGCTCAACCGGAGCCTCTATTCGAAGGCGTTCGAGAGCCTCGACGAGACCCAGAGGACCACCTGGACCCGAACCTTCGCCCGCCTGAGGTGGAGCCAGATCGCCCCGCCTCTGGTGCTCGTCGGACTCTTCCTCCTCGGCATGCGGTTCCTCCCGCACCGCCTCCCGTTGCTCTCGGCCCTCTTCTGGGTGGGCCTGCTCGGCTTCGTGGCCCTGAGCGGCGCG
>JAFGLY010000201.1 GCA_016927815.1 Deltaproteobacteria bacterium
GCCGGCCCGCCGAGGGAACCGCACCCGAGGATCACGAGGAGCAGGGTGTGCACGGGGCCTCAGATCCGGCAGTCGATCCAGGCCACGAACGCGCTGCGGTTGAGCTCCTTGGAGGAGCACACCTCGGGGTCACCGCTGCGCTGCCAGGTGCAGAACTCGGCGTCCAGCTGCGCGAACTCCTCGCCGAGCCAGAGCAGGCCGACCTCTTTGTCGAGGTCGGGGTCGGTGAAGGTCTGCCTCAGGTGATCGAGCACGGCCTGGCCGCGCGCCTGGGAGAGCTTCTGGTTGTGGAGCTCCGACCCCTCGGGCGACGCGCGCGCCACCACCAGGAACCACGACGCGCCGCGCTGGTCGGCGAAGACCTTGTCGAGCAGCGCGATGTCGGCGGGGTCCAGGACGGAGGAGTCGAGGTCGAACTGCACGATGCCGGCTCGATCGGCCAGCGGATGGAACAGGGCGTTGAAGTCCGCCCCGCTCATGGTGGCCACGCTCCTCGCGTCGCTGGGCTTGCAGCCCCGGACCACGCCCGAGGACTGGAGGCCGCAGGACTGGAGCACCCGGCGCAGGACCTTCCGGAGCTCCGCGGTGCAGTACCCCTCGTCCGCCGCTGCGGCGACGGCCACGTCCGCGTTCGACTCGCCTTCCAGGGCGATGCGGTTTGCGGCGCTGACCGTCCAGGCGCCGACCAGCGCGGTGGGGACGAGCAGGCAGGCGACGCCTACGCTCGCGTGCAGGATGGCGTTCATGGCCCTTCCTCCTTCCCGGCGGCTGGGGCGCTCGCGACCTTGCCATCGATCAGCCGCGACAGCGCGAAGTCCATGCCCAGGTCGGTGTCCTCGTCGCACAACCGAACCCCTTCCAGGAAGACCTGGGGCATGAGCACCGGGAGCTGGTTGGAGACCGCCCAGCGCAGGGACCGGTTGACCTTGGACCGGACGGCGGGGGTGCCCACGCAGGATGCGAGTTCCGGGAACGCGGCGGTGACCATGTCGGCCGCGCCCTTGGGATCCTCGAGGGCCGCCTTGCGGATGGCCTCCTGGTGATCGAAGGCCCAGTCCAGCACCGCCTTGGCCTTGTCGCCGGCGCAGAGCATGGCCTCGCTCAGGGCGCACGCGCCGGGGTGGACCGCCGAAGACACCATCCAGTTGCAGCTGTTGTCGAGCGGCATGAGCAGGGTGAGGTGATGGACCTTCTCGTCCAGACCCGAGGCCTCCAGCCGTTCGTGGAAGCTGCGGCAGGCCGGGCAGAGGGGATCCATGATCTCGATCATCGTCTTTTCGGAGGTGTTCGCATCGATCGGGACCATGATTCCGTAAGGATCGTCCGGCTTGTTCAACTCGCCGCAGGCGCCCACGAACGCGGACGCATCGGGGACGAGCAGGACGTAGACCACGCCCGAGAGCAGCACGAAGCCCACGCCCTCGAGAGCCGAGAGCACGTGGGGCTTCCACACGGTCTCCGCCTCGCCCTCCGCGGGCGGTCCGGCCTTTCGGGCCAGCTGCCACCCCCACAGGGCCGCGCCGAGCAGCACGAACGACGCGACGTACATGCCGACGCAGTGGATGCACGTGTCGCCGACGAGTCCGAGCGAGACGATGGCCATCACGATGGAGGTCACCACCGGGAGCAGCGAGGCGATCACGAGGAAGAACGTGGCGTTGGGCGATGACTCCCTCCGGTTGAGCCAGAGGTCCAGCCCTCGGAACAGGAGGAAGGCGTAGACCGCGAGGCCGGGCAGGGAGATGGGGATGCCGCCCCAGATCGCCTTGCGGAACACCGAGGACCACGGGCTCATGAGCGCCGCGTGGCAGCCGGAGAGGCCCTTCGCGTCCAGGGTGCCGAGACCCGGGACGACCGAGCAGTGGATCCCGTGTAGCTGCCGATCCAGGTGCTGGACGAAGTCGTAGGTGGACACGGCGGCGAACAGCATGGCCACCGCCGCCGCCAACACGAACAGGAGGGTGGGGATTCTCGGTTTCATGGCCACCTTGCTAACCTGCCTCTGCGCGCGCGCTTCCCCTGCCGAGGCCTCCATGCGGCGACGTCTCGCCCTCTTGCTGTTCCTCCTGCTGGCCGCCGAGGTTTCGGTGGCCGGAAAACCCGCTTCCTCTAATGATATATTCTCGTTCGCGTCGAACCTGGCCGACCGAGCGCTCGCCAGCCGGGAGCCGTGGATGGAGCTCGTGTCCCTGTGCGATCGGATCGGCCCCCGGTTCGCCGGGACCCCGGCCTACGCTGCCGCGGCCGCGTGGGCGGCCGAGCGCCTCCGGGAGGACGGCCTCGCGGTCCACACCGAGACGGTCCAGATCCCCCTCTGGATCCGGGGCGAGGAGCGCTTCGACCTCCTCACCCCCCACGCTCGCACCCTCGAGGCACAGGGGTTGGGGCTCTCGGTCGGGACCCCGCCCGAGGGGATCGAGGCCGAGGTGCGGGTCGTGGGCTCCTTCGACGAGCTGGCCGAGCGATCGTCCGAGGTGAAGGGCCGGATCGTCCTCTTCGACGCGCCCTGGAAAGGCTACGGCCAGGCCGTCTCCTTCCGGTCTCGAGGACCCGAGGCGGCGGCGAGGGCGGGAGCGGTGGGGGCCCTCGTCCGCTCCGTCACCCCCGCGAGCCTCTCGACGCCGCACACCGGCATGACCCACCGCGAGGAGGGCGTTCCCACCGTGCCCGCGGCCGCGGTCACGACCGAGGACGCCTCGGCCATCCGGCGTCTCGTGGAGGCGGGTATCCCCGTGCGGGTCCGGATGCAGATGGGCGCCCGGCTCCTCGGCCCCGTGGCCGCGTCCACCGTGGTGGGGGAGGTGTGCGGCCGCGAGCGGCCCCACGAGGTGGTGCTGCTGGGCTGCCATCTCGACACCTGGGACGTGGGCCCGGGTGCCCAGGACGACGGCGCCGGCTGCGTGGTGGTGATGGAGGCCGCAGCGCTCGTCGCGTCCCTGCCGGTCCGTCCCCGCCGGACCCTGCGCGTGGTGCTCTTCGCTGCCGAGGAGATCGGACTCCTCGGCGGGCAGGCCTACGCCGAGGCCCACGCCGGGGAGGCCGTGGTGGCGGCCCTGGAGCTGGACAGCGGGGCCGGACCGGTGACGGGGTTGGGGTTCGACGTTCGCGATCCGGCTACTGGAAAGCCCGACCCCGTCGAACTGGAGGCAGTGAGGGATCGGCTGGCCCCCTTCCTGCCCCTCCTGGAGCCGCTGGGGATCCGGGAGGTGACCGCAGGCGGATCCGGCCCCGACGTGGGCTTCCTCGTGAACGCGGGAGCCGTGGGCGTGGGGATCGACCAGGACACGGCCGGGTACTGGCCCGTGCACCACTCGGCGGCCGACACGCCCGAGAAGGTGGACCCGGCCGTCCTGGCGCACACCACCGCGGTGACGACCGTCGTCGCCTGGATCCTGGCGGAGATGCCCGGCCCGATCCGGACTTCCCGGGGATCGGCGCCTACCAGTCGGTCCTGAGCCGGGCGCCCCGGTAGTAGTGAGCGAGGATGGCCTCGGTCGCGTAGCCCTGTTCGGCCATCACCCCGGCGCCGACTTGGCAGAGGCCCACGCCGTGGCCCCAGCCGGCACCCCGGAGCCGGAACCGATCGGGCACCGGGCCCTGTCTGTCGGGCTCGACGACGAACGCCGAGGAGAAGAGGTGCGTGCGCGACAACAACCGCCGGATCTCCAACTCCCGACCCACCTCTACGCGGCGGGCCTCGCCGTCCACGGCGAGGAGCGCGATCCGGCCCGAAGGCCCACGAACCAGCGGCCTCAAGGCCCGGACGGGTCCGGGGTCCACCCCGGTACGGCGCTGGGTGAACGCGCGGAGTTCCTCCTGCGACAGGATCTCCTCCCAACGGTAGAAGGCACGGGTCTCGTGGTCGAGCGGTGGGAGGATCCGGGCCAGGAGCCCAACGTCCTGGGTGGCGCAGAAGGCGGGCGGGCGGCCGGTCACGAAGGCCCGGGCGTGCGCCTCCTCGGTGAGCGGCAGCGCCCAGGGCACGGGTCCGGGAGCCAGGTCCGGGACGGCCTGGAGGTAGGGCAGGTCGAGATCGCCCCAGGCCGTGGAGAAGACCTCCGTCATGCCCCCGCAGCACTTGGAGAACCGGGCGTCGCACACGTGCCCCTCCGAGACGAGCACCACCCCCCGGGTCGCGGCCACCGCGTCGAACACGGCGTTCCCCGCTACGGCCGCACGATCCACGCCCTGGTACCGCTGGCAGTGGTCGTCGGCGCACACGTCGAAGTCCTCGTGATCCTCACGGTCGTACCACCGCACCACGCGCACGGTGGTCTCCGTCTCCTCGAAGGTCCGAGCGGGACCATGGCGGGAGGTGCCCGATCGCCGGGCCTCCAGCTGGGCCACGATCCACGACCGCGAGATGACCGCGTGGGCCTCGAGCAACGCACGCGGGGCCAGCGGGTTCATCTCCGAGGCCACGACTCCGGTGAGGTAGGTTTCCAGGGCCACCTCGTTGACCACGTCGAACACGTCGCCGCGGGACTCCAGTCGCAGCAGGCCCTGGAAGGCCAGGTCCTCCTGGCGCTGCCAGTGGAACCGGATCCCCACCGTCATGTCGTGCGCCACGAACACCGCGTCCGGCGTGGAGGGTGCGAGAGCGACCACCCCGCCCTCCGCCACGCACCGATGCTCTGGATCGAGCAGTCGGACCCCCCGTCGGGTGGCGACGGCCCGCCAGCGGCCGGGTGCGGCGACCCGGTCGAGGGCCTGGCCGTCCGCCGTGATCCCGAACGGCCCGCGCAACGTGACCTCCGCGGTGACCCGGTGGGACAGCAGCCCCACCCTCAAGAGGGGCTCAGCCATCGTACAGCCTCCTTGCCAGCGCATCTTCCAGCGCACGGACCCGGCCTGGATCCAGGGACACCTCTGAAAAGATCGAGGCCACGCGGCTGCCGTCGAGGGCCTGGAAGTCCTCCTCGCGCACCGCAACGATCTCTCCGGCCATGTCCAGGGCGCCCGGGCTCACGGTCAGGCGAGCAGGCCCCTCGTCGAAGAAGCAGGCCGGCCGGTGGGCCGCTCGGGGGAACAGCAGGGCCAGCACGCCTTGGGGCCTGCCCACGGCGAGGAGGTTGAGGAGCGGCTCCGGCGCGTCGGGACGGAGCTGGCCGAGGGTCTCCACCGCAACGCCGAGGGCGGAGGCCACCCGGTCGGCCCGGCCCTGGAAGGCCAGCGCCGGCCGCCCCTGTCCCTGGAGGCTCCAGGCGGTGAGGTCGGGCCGGACAACCAGGAGGCGATCGTCCGGCCCGGGTCCGTCGACCGCCGCGCGCTCGGCCGGCAACACTCCGCCCCGGACGGCCTGGACGTGCAGGTGGTCGGGCGCGGACGCCCCACAGCGCGGCCCGTTGTAGAAAGCCGAGAACCGGCCTCCGAGGGTCGCGGCCACCGCCAGCAGGAGCGGCAGGGCCGCTCCCACGGCCTGGGGCACGTGCGCCCGGGCCACGAACACCAGGTGATCCGGCAGGATGGGCGCGGGGTTGGCGAGGATCACCGCGTCCGCTCCGAAGGCGAGGCCCCGCTCCTCCTCCGGCAGCGCTCCGGGGCAGAGAAAGCAGGGCCGGGCGGCCACCGACGCCGGATCCACCCGGGCGGTGGTGGACAGCGTGCGGTCCGGGTTCCACTGCACGCGGCAGGCGGGCCGTCCGACCGGCACCTCCCACACGCGGACGCCGGCCAGCGCATCTCGGGCCCGGGCGAGCCGAGGCCAGCGCGCCGCCTGCCAGCCGAGGAAGCCCTCCAGCGTCTCGGCGAGCGTGGTTCCGGCCGGTGGCCCGTCCGGGGCGCCCGGAATCACCAGCCGACCGGCCCACGGGTCGCTCACCGCGTCCCCCTCCGGGCCCCCAGCTCAATCGTCCGGATGCGGTCCTTGAAGGCCTGGTGCCGGGCTGTCACCTCCGGGGGGAGGTCGGCATCCGTGTTGTCCTCCCAGCGCCGGCACAGGTAAACGGAATCCCAGACCCGCCCGACGCGCCACTCCCGGGAGATCCGCAGCGCCACGGCATAGTCCTCGCCGTAGGACACGTTGGGGAAGGGGTGGCGACGCACGACCTCGGTGGCGAACGCCCGGGGCGCGCCCAGTCCTCCCACCCGGAGCGCGTTGTTGGGGCCATTCTCGGCGGTCCACTCCCGGTGGTCCACGAGGCCGGGCGGAAGGGGTGCAAGCGACCGGTCCACGGTGGTGTAGGACCCCACGGCCAGGGCAGCCCGCTCGGACACCAGGCAGCCGACCATGCGGGCAAGCGTGTGGGCGTCCGCGTAGAGATCGTCCGAATCCAGCTGGACGGCCCACCGCCCGCAGGCCGGGTGGGCGAGGGCCTCGTTCCAGCAGCCTCCGATGCCCAGGTCCCGGCGTGCCGGGACCACGTGCAGAAGCCGTGGGTCCGCCGCCGCCCGCGCCGAGAGGAGCACGCTGGTCCCGTCGGTGGAGTGGTTGTCCACCACGATCACGTTGAACGCGAAGGGCGCCTCCTGGCCGAGGGCGCTGTCGACCGCCTCGCCCACCGTGCGGACCCGGTCGCGCACCGGGATCACCACGCTGGCCTCCACAGGGAAGGCACCCGACGGTTCGTACGGGCGGAACGGCCCCCGGAGGCGGGCGCCCACAGCCTCGAGGTGCGCCGTGCAGACCCGCTCGGCCTCGTCCTGCCGGGCACGGGCCGCCGTGAGGTAGTCGAACACCGCCTGTCCCGAGGTCCGGTCGCTGGGGGGTGCCCACGCGGCGAGCGGCTCGGGCAGGTGCAGCGCGGGCGCCACGCGGCTGCCACGCAGGCGCAGGTCGTACCAGGCATGGAACGCGAGATCCGGGGGCGTGTGGCCACAGGCGGCCCACGCCCGGCGCGCCGCCGCCAGGCTCCACAGGCGCATCGGGCCGAGCGGAAACCGGTCCTCGAGGCTGCCGGGCTGGCAGTCGGACAGGGGATGGGGCGCCAGGCGGTCGCCCACGCGGTCCAGGTAGTCGCCGTAGACCAGGATCGCGCCCGCGTCCTCGGCCGCGTCGACCATGCGCGCCAGGGCCCCGGGGTGGGGGTCGACGTCCCCCTCCAGGTGCAGGAGGTACGGGGTGGCAAGGTTCTCGAGGAGCGGCATCACGGCCTCGGAGGCGCCGGGATCGGAGACCGGCACGATCCGGACGGACCCCGGCCCGGACCCCTCGCTCCACCCGGGCGGCGCGAACACCACGATCGGTCCGACCTGCTCCGAGGGCAGGAGGCGGGCGGCTTGGGCCACCATAGCCGCGAGGTCCCCGGTACCGGGGGTGAGGAGGACGGTCACGGCGTTCACGTGAGGATCTCCGTCGGGGGGAGAGGACGGGCGACGAGCAAACCGGGGACGTCGTTGTGCTCCAGGAACGCCTCGAGCGGTTCCTCCACCGAGCCTCCCCGGCTGCGGGCCGCGTGCCGCAGGCCCAGGACCGGACCCGGGGCCAGCAACCCGACGTGGAAGGCGTCGAGGTCGGGCCGGCGGGACACGAAGGCGACCAGGTCCCCCGGTCGGGCGACCGCCACGAGGGCCGGAAGGCGGGCGACGGGCAGGGCGCGGACGCGCCAGGGGACGGGCGGGTGGCCTGCCAGTGCCGTGAGGACCCGCTGCTCTCCCGTGTCCTCCCAGAGCGCGGGCAGGATCGGCGCGAGCAGGCCCGCCGACTCGTTGTGCGCGATCCAGGCGTGCATGTAGTGGTTGCGCGCGTGCCAGTCCACCCGGCCGTGCGCGTACCTCAGCGCCGTGAGCCGGCGCTCGAAGCCGACGGGATCGCGGCTGCCCGCGAGCGCCCACACGGCTTCGGCCCAGGTGACGCAGTCGAAGGCATCGAGCCGCGTGACCATCCGTTCGGGTTCCTCGGGCGCCCCCAGGAGCGGCGAGACGACGTAGGGTCGGCCGAGGAGCGCCAGGGAGATCCGATCCAGGCGCGCCTCGAACCGGGCGCACCCCTCCGCGAAGGCCAGGAGCGCTCGGACCTCCTCCGGCTCCGCACGCGGGCCCGGCGGCATGGAGCTACACCCGCATCTGCACGAGGAAGCCGAAGAAGAGGGTCAGCAGGCCGCCCCAGCGTGCGACCTGGCCCAGGGCCCAGTTGCGGCGGGACCGGGCGGGAAGGTCCAGCGACGCGAGGCGACGGAACGTGAACGCGCCGCTCAGGGCCACGAAGCCGAGCAGGCCCACCCAGAAGAGGGCCGAGAGCAACGGGAGGCGGTGCGGGAGGAACCGCATGCC
>JAFGLY010000202.1 GCA_016927815.1 Deltaproteobacteria bacterium
AGAAGGCGCCCCGGCCCGCCGTGGAGGCGCTCGATCGGCCGGTCGAGACGCCGGTCGTTGCGGCCCGACCCCCGCGCGAGGTGGCGATTCGGACCCTGGACACGCGGGCGCCACCTCGCGAGCCGTCCGAGGGCGACGTGTTCATCGATCGGGGGGCCGTCCTCCCGGATCGGTACCCGGGCACGCGCGTCCGGGTGATGGTGCGCGACCCCGGCACCCTGTTCGTCTACTGGGAGATCCCCCCCGAGGCCGGCGGGGAGGCCTGGGAGATCGCCTCCCTCGACGCCGACGACCAGACGCTGCAGGCCTTCCGCGTGGGTCACGAGGGGGCCTCCGGCTACCTCAACGTGGCCTCGGCGTCCGTGGAGCGTGTGACCTTGAGGCCGGTCCAGCAGGGCTTGGCCACCGAGCCCTGGGCGACGGTGGATCTCGGCTCCTCCCTGCCCGAGCCCCCGCTCGCGGACGGCCCTGCCCCGTGGGTGGAGGTGCCGGTGGCGTTCCCGGATCGCGATCCACCCGCATGGAAGGCCCGATCTGTGCCCTCCGACGTACCTGCCGCCCCGAAGGCCTCCCAGCGCCGGGTCGCTGAACCTCAGTCCGGAGACATCGACGCACCGGGCCATGGACACCGCTCGAAGCCCTTGGAGGCTCCCGACGCCACGTCCAGCACGCTGCCCGCTGTCCGCCGTCGGACCTGATCCATGGCCTCCGAGCCCGCCGGGACCCTCTCCCTCGTCCTGCACGCACACCTGCCCTTCGTCCGGCACCCCGAGTACTCGGACTTCCTCGAGGAGGACTGGCTCTTCGAGGCGATAACCGAGACCTACGTCCCGCTGCTGCGTGCCCTGGATCGGCTCTGGAAGGACGGGATCGACTTCCGCCTCGCCATCTCGCTCACCCCGCCGTTGTGCGAGATGCTGGCGGATCCGTTGCTCCAGGAGCGCACCCTGCGGCGCCTGCACGCCCTGGTGGATCTCGCCGGCCGGCAGGCCCGGGAACGGCGCGGCACGCCCTTCGAGGCCGCCGCGACCTACTACGCCTGGGACTTGGAGGAGACCCGGCACCTGTACGAGGAGGTCCTCCACGGGCGAATCCTCGACCGTTTCCGGGAGTATCAGGAGCGGGGCTGCATCGAGATCCTGACGTGTGCGGCCACCCACGGATTCCTCCCTCTCATGGCCACGGACGAGGCGCGGCACGCCCAGGTGGCGATCGGGGCGCGCAACTACGAGAAACACTTCGGCCGCCGGCCCCAGGGCATCTGGCTGCCCGAGTGCGCCTACGCGCCGGGTTTGGACCATCTGCTCGCCCGCGAGGGGATCCGCTGGTTCTGCGTGGAATCCCACGGCCTCCAGCGAGGCACGCCCAACCCGCGGTACGGAACGGCCCGCCCGGTCTGCACGCCCTCGGGCGTGGCCGCATTCGGCCGGGACCGGGAGACCTCCGAGCAGGTTTGGAGCGCCGAGTCCGGCTACCCCGGCGATCCCCTGTACCGGGAGTTCTACCGGGACCTCGGCTATGACCTGCCCTACGACGAGGTCCGTTCCTTGCTGCACGGCGACGGCGTGCGTCGCTCGATCGGCCTCAAGTTCCACCGCATCACCGGCAAGGTCCCCCTCGACCGGAAGGAACCCTGGGTCCCGGCGTGGGCGCTGGAGCGGGCCGACGTGCATGCCGGGAACTTCCTCCACAACCGACAGGCCCAGGTGCGGCACCTCAGCGACGTTCTGGAATTTCCGCCCCACCTGACGGCTCCGTACGACGCCGAGCTGTTCGGGCACTGGTGGTTCGAGGGGCCCCGCTTCCTGGAGTCGTTCCTCCGCAAGGCGGCCTGCGACCAGCGGGAACTCGAACTGCTCACCCCGTCCGAGTACCTCGCGCGGCACCCGGTCCACGAGGAGGTCACCCCCGCCCTCTCCTCGTGGGGTGCACGCGGGTTCTTCGAGGTGTGGCTGAACGAGAAGAACGACTGGATCTACCGGCACCTGCACCGGGCAGAGGAGCGGATGGTGGACCTGGTCCAGCGCTTTCCGAAAGCGGACGGCGTGCTGGGCCGCGCTCTCAGGCAGGCCGGCCGCGAGCTTCTGCTCGCCCAGGCCAGCGACTGGGCCTTCATCATGACCATGGGCACCTCGGTGCCCTACGCCGAGAAGCGCACCCGCGACCACCTCTCCCGCTTCACCGGCCTGTACGAGCAGATCCTCGGGAACCGCCTGGAGGAGCCGTGGCTCGAGGACCTCGAGTGGCGCGACTCCATCTTCCAGGAGCTGGATCCGCAGGCCTGGAACCCCGCCCACGTCCGCATCCCGGGCCTCGGCACCGCCGTGGGGAGCACCCGCGTGGTGCCCGACGAGACCGGTCCTGGCCCTGCATAGGGCAGCATCGCAGCCGGACGGGGAAGCACCGGACACACGCCGTCTTCGACCCCCTGGACCCCCTCCGGTGGGGATCAGGGAGCGCAGCCCGTGGTCCAGATGATCTCGTTGGCGAACAACTCCCGCATGTCGTACAGGCCATCGTCGTCGTCGTCGGCTCCGTCGAAGTCGAGAGGCAAGAAGCCGTTCACGAGCACCTGGCCGGCGTAGGTGGCCACGACGGACGCTTCGCTCCCGGTCGCGTCGAAGTACGCCAGGGTCTCACTCTCCGTGGACCCGGCGGACTCGACCACGTCGCCGTTGTCCAACCAGTCGTCGCTGGTGGAGGCGATGGATTCGGGCAGCGACTCGTAGAGGTCCCAGAGCGTGGCCCCGGAGTTGGGGTAGAGCGGCAGGGGGGTGGAGAACGAGCGGACCACGGTGACGTCGAGCGTGCTCTGGAGGGATGTGTCGCCGTCGAGGTCCCAGTAGGAGAAGAGGACGATGCCGCCGCTGTCGATCTGCGTGGTGATGCGGGAGGAAACCTCGCTGGGGATGTCGTTCGCGGAGACGTCAATGATGATGATGTCCCAGGTGGCGTCGTCGTAGTACGAGGCGAAGGCGGATCCCGTGTCCGTCGCGACAGCCGTGGCGCTGAGGTCGTCGGCCGCCTGGTTCCCGTACCCGTCGGAGGACGAGGAGTAGCCGTCGCAGTAGGTCAAGACCGACAGATCGCTGCAGAGGAGGCAGGAGTCGGGGTCGCCCTCGCCGTCGCAGTCGTTGTCGAGGCCGTCGCAGATCTCCTCGGCCCCCGGGTACACCGTGGACTCGTCGTCGTCGCAGTCCGTGGCGTCGTCCACGTAGCCGTCGGGCGCCCAGCAGTCGGTCACCGAGTCCGCCGGGTCGCCGTAGCCGTCGCCGTCTGCGTCCCGGAACCACTCAGCCGTGACCACGTCGTCGTCCACCTCGCCGTTGCAGTCGTTGTCGACCCCGTCACACCACTCGCTCGCGTCCGGATGGACCCAGCTGTTGGCGTCGTCGCAGTCGGTGGAGTCGGCCACATAGCCCGAAGGGGGCGTGTCGCAGGCGGTCCTGGTGGAGTCCGGGTCCCCGTACCCGTCGCCGTCCGCATCGGCGTAGAAGGTCGAGCCGTCCGCCGGCTCCTCGTCCACCGTGCCGTCGCAGTCCTCGTCGACGCCGTCGCAGGTCTCGACGCCGTCCGGGCTCACGAGGGGATTGGTGTCGTCGCAGTCGCCGGGCAGGAGGGCCCAGCCCTCGGACGCCCCGCACGCCTCGGAGGTGACCTTCGACGTGCCCCAGCCGTCGGCGTCTGCGTCCTGGTACACGGTGATCAGGGTGCCCTCGTCCACGTGGGTGTCGCAGTCGTCGTCCATACCGTTGCAGATCTCGGTGGCGCCCGGGTGTACCGCGGGATCGCCGTCATCGCAGTCGAAATCGTTGGTGGAGGTGCCGTCGGGCTGAGCGCAGGCCTCGACGGGGCTCCCGGCCCAGCCCCAGCCGTCGGCGTCGGCGTCCGTGTAGTACGTCTCGGTGGCGAGGCCGTCGTCCACCAGGTCGTTGCAGTCGTTGTCCACGCCGTCACAGACCTCTTCAGCGCTCGGCCGCACGGTGGCGTCGCCATCGTCGCAGTCCTCGTCGTTCGAGGCGTAGCCGGAGGGAAGGCTGCAGGCCTCGGTGGTGACGGCGGGGTCGCCGAAGCCGTCGGCATCGGCGTCGGCCCAATACGTGTGGGTCACGTCCTCGTCGACGTCTCCGTCGCAGTCGTCGTCGACCCCGTTGCAGGTCTCGGAGGCGTCCGGGTGGACGAAGCGATCCTGGTCGTCGCAGTCCGCGTCCTCGTCCCAGCCGTCTCCGTCGGCGTCGACCGCGGCCGGGCCGCTGTCGTCAGGCGTCTCCGCGGCATCGCAGGCGGCGAGGAGGAACGGGCTCAAGGCGAGCAGGCTGCGGAGGAGGTCGCGTGTCATGGAGCACCCCACGGTAGACGGGATGCATGTTGTACATCCGGTTCCCAACACCCGCAACCACCGCGGCGTACGGGTGATCGTCCGCCTTGTCCCCATCCGCCGGGCCCCCTCTCCCCCTTAGGCGAGAAAGAGGCGCCGACAGACCTCGCCCTGCCCCCTCTCCCCCGGTGGGGGAGAGGGTGGCGCCGACAGACGCCGGGTGAGGGGAAAGACGATCTCGAGAGTGCGGTGCGGCGGGTCGGACTCGAGCACCAGCGAGAGGGGATCGTGCCTGTTCATGCGCACGAACCGGCCGGATCCCGATGTCCATGGGTGGGTGGATTTGGGTGCGCTTCGACCCACCGGGGCTGCGAGAACCGGTGGTGACGGCATCGAGGAAGGGGAACGCGGGCCCTCTACAGTGCCTGCCGCTTCCTCGGAAGCCACGGCCTGTCGGCCGGCAGCAGCGGAGTGCGTGGCAGCCTCCAGAGCAAGACCAGGCCGTCGCCCGCAGGCTCGCTCGCGATGGGAGGGCCGTAGATGTCGGCCAGCGTCGCGACCACGAGGTCGCAGGAGCGCTCGGGCACCCGCTCCCTGGGCCCTCCGCCGCCGGGTCCGTACTGGCCGCGGCTCGCCTGATCGGCGCTCGCAGGAGCATCTGCGAAGTCTGCGTCTCGAGGACCGTCGAGCCAGTGTCCATCGAATCCGAAGTCGTCGAGGGGGCGCACGGCTCCGGTGCAGCCGTGGCCGTGCAGCACGAGGTGGGTGTACCCCCAGGCTTCGATCGGCACGGCGGCCCCGGTCCGCGCCGTGTCGGTCGATTTCCCCTCCAGCACCCAGGCCAGGAGCGGCGTCTCGCACACGACGCGGTCGAAGGAACGGGGCGCCAGGCGCACCGGGAGCTCCTGACAACACATGGGCGCGCCGTGGACGACCGCCGCTTCGAAACGGTCGTAGTGGAACCGGTCCCAGGACGCGACGCCGGGTCCGTTCGCGCCGGTGGCGATCTCGAGAACGGCACCGGGCTGGTCCTCCGCCAACCGGTGCACGAGGTCGGGCATGCGGTCGGGGTTCGTCGGAGCGAAGGGCCAGGTCCAGCCCGCCTGCAGGATGGCGAGACCCACCGCCCCCACCGACACGACGCCGGCTGGTCGCCAGCGAAGCCGGGGCCATCGGTGCCCGACCGCAACGAGGCCGATGGCTACGAGCACGGCCAGGCAGATGTCGCCGACGAGCAGGAAGCGATGGGGCCAGTAGAACCGGAGCAGGAAGGGGAACACGGCGGGCAGGTAGCGGTAGGGCGACCCGACGCCGCTGCCACCCTCGTGGAGCGACAGGATCGCGCCCATGGCCGCGAAGTGGAGAACACCGGCCCCGAGCCACCAGGGCAGGGTCGGTCGCAAGGACCGAGGAGCGGCCAACGCAAGCAGTGCAAACAACGGTAGGACTGCCCCCGATCCGGCCTGCCGGGCCAGCGGCAACGGCAACACGAGGTCCCGCAGAGGAAGCCCTCCGCCGATGCTCTGCTTGTACCAGCCCCTGTAGGCGGGTCCGCGCAGCAAGACCGAGGTCGAAGGTGGGCAGGCCCACGTCGGCGACGTGCCGGCGCGCGAAGGCCAGGGCCGCGAGGGCCAGGGCCACCAGGACGAGCGCGAGCAGGCCGCCGCGGACCAGCCACGCGCGCGAACGACCGGCCGCAGACCGCCAGCGAAGGACGTACCCGATGGCGAGGCACGGCAGGAGCATCATCAGCATCGGTCCCGCGTGCAGGTATCCGATCATCGTCAGGGGGAGCGCGAGAAGAACGCCGGCCAAATACCGATGCCGTCCCGACACCACCCAGCGTCCCGACCACGACAGCGCGAGTGCCCCGAGGCCCAGGGAACCGACCACCATCCGGCCCTCGCCGAACTCGTGCATCACGGAGGGTGAGAGCACCAGCAGGACCGACGCGGCGTTGGAGGCCGCGTACGGGCCGGCCCAGGAGACGAGCGGTGCCGCCATCACCCAGTCGAGGTAGCCCTCGCAGATCCCAAGCAGGTCGATGCGAGACGGAAACGTGAGCCCATCGGTCACCAACAACGGTCCGCC
>JAFGLY010000006.1 GCA_016927815.1 Deltaproteobacteria bacterium
CAACGACACCATCGGATTCGTGAAGGTCACGGTGAACGGCGTGGACGTGGGCATGCTCAAGCCCATGATGACCGGCGTCATCTCGGGCGTGAAGCCCGGGGTCTACGACGTCACGATCACCATGGCCAACCAGTTCCAGGAGACCCGCCGGCTCGCCACGGTGGCCACGCCGCCACCCCGGCCAGATCCCCGATAGGCCCCTCGGTGCGCGCGCCGGCGGTTCTTGTCCTCGGCGCCGCTCTCCCGGTCGTTTCCGGCTGCCCCTCGGACCCGTGCACGGGCGCGGGGTGCGAGGAGTTCTACGGCGCGGCGCGCCTGGACGTGCTCCTGGGCGCTGCGGACCGGTTCGCGCAGGAGGTGGATCCCCTCCTCAAGTCCGACGGCGGGCTCCAAGGCGGGCGGGACCTGGGCGCGAGCTGGTCCTCCTGGACCGGTGCCGGTGTGCTCCTCGTGGGCATGCCCGATGTCGCCACGGTCCGGATCCTCCTGCCAACGGACCTGTCCGCACCCGAACCGGTGGTCCGCGACGTCGTGGAGGACGACCCCTCCAGCCGTTTCGGCACCTCGGCGATCCTGGCCGATCTCTTCGGAGATTCGGATCCCGAACTCCTGGTCTCGGCCCCGCGCGCGCCGGGCGTGGGCAACGCCGTGGAGGCAGGTCGGGTCTACGTGTTCGACCTCCCCGAGATGCCCGGATTCGCGGGCAGCCTCCCCTCCGGCGATGCTCGTCTGAGGATCCTGGGCGTCCGGGCCTACGACGGGTCGGGCGCCGTGCTCGCACGGTGCAGGGACCTCGACGGGGACGGATGGGACGACCTGGCTGTCGCCTCGCCCTGGGACGACGCGGGCGGGGCTCCCCTGGCGGGCTCGGTGACGGTGGTCCTGTCCACGCGGCTCGATGCGGAAGGGTCCGTGGCCCTGGACGGCCTGGGTCCTCGCCTCGCGGCCTCCCACTCGGGTGCCGGGGCCGGTTCGGCGGTGGCCTGCCACGCCGACCTCACCGGGGACGGCGTTCCGGACGTGGCCATCGGAGCGCCCTTTGCCGATGACCTCGAGGCCGGCCTGGAGGGAGCGGGAGCCGTCTACGTGGTGGATGGACAGGACCTCGGGCAGGGCGACCTCGAGGAGGTGTCCGCCTGGATCGTCCGCGGGACGACCGCCGAGGCCTACCTCGGCTGGTCCGTCGCCACCGGGGACGTGGACGGCGACGGGCGTGCCGACCTGGCTGCCGGCGCTCCCGGCACCGAGCGGGGTCGCGGATCGGTGGAGGTTCACCTCGCCGAGGGCGCGGCCGACCCCGTGGGGTTCCGTGGAGAGGCCACGGGCGACCGGTTCGGCAGCGCAGTGGGGATCGCCGACCTCGACGGCGACGGGTGTGACGACCTCCTCGTCGGCGCTCCGCGCCACAACCCCACCGAGCGGGAGTCGACCTTCGCCGCCGGTCGCCTGTACCTCTGGTACGGAGGGACACAGCTTCCGGGCTGGACCGAGAGGAACGAGGCCGCCAAGGCCCACACGCGGTTCGGACGGTCCCAGGCCTGGCTCCAGACCGGGGGCTCCTTTTCGCTGGGAGACCTCGACGGCGACGGATGCGAGGACCTCGCCCTGGCCCAGAACATCGAGGCGCTCTGGTAGGGGACCGGGCCCGCGGGCTCTCCCCTACAGCCTACAGCCTACAGCCTCCTATTCGGGGAACGGCAGCGTGAGGTCGTCCTCCTCGTCGGCCGGGTCCTGGGCCGGGGCTTCCTCGAGCCGCCAGGCGACGGCGGTGGTCGCGTCGTCCGGAACCTCGGGGGCCCGCGGGACGGTGGGGGATTCGGACAGGCCCGCGAGAGGGAGGATGCGCGTGATCGCGTCGTCCGCCGTACCCGGAGCGGCCCAGGAGAGCACCACGATCTCCCGCCCGCTGGCCAGGTCCACGAGGCGCAGGGTGACGGGGCCTCCGGACAGGGGCCACTGGCCGAGGACGCACCCGTCCTGATCGAGCCTCAAGAGCAGATGTTCCACGGGATCTCCCTCCGGGGCGAGGGTGCCTTCTATCCGTCCTGCAGGACGGGCAGGGTCGCGCACATGGCCTTGAGGAAGGGCAGGTGCGGCTTGAGTTCCCGGGTCGTCCATCCCATGCACCTCTGGAGCGCGGCGAGATCCGGCGTCAGGTGCACCGGGCTCAAGACCCGCTCGAGCGGGAAGTAGAGGTGGGCGAACCGGGTGCTCTTGAGGACCATGGGCCGGATGGCCTGCTGGAGCGGGTAGAACAGGAGGCTCATCGCCCGGGGCGCGAAGCAGTCCATGGCGAGCACGAACGCGTTCCGTCGACCCAGGTCGCCCCGCATCACCGCTTCCCAGGCCACCCGAGCCGGGACGTTGTCGACCAGGCCTCCCTCCGTGAGGCGTACGATGTCGAACTCGGCGAACACGCGGTCGAGCAGGTCGCACATCCGCGGGTCGTCGCGCACCACGTCGTAGTGGATGATCCCGGGCACCGCCGCGGAGAAGCCCACGGCATCGAGCACATCGGCTTCACGCGTGACCGGGTCCGCTCCGAAGACCACCTCCCGCAAGAGCGAGGGGTCGCGGAGCAGCTCCCGGACGAGCTGGACGACGTTGGCCACACGGCGCAGGCGGCCGGTGGTGATGGCGAACCCCTCCCGGACGACCTCGTCGAGGAAGTGCTCATAGTAGGAGAGGTCGTGCTGGAGGGCTCCCAACCTCAGGCCCGTGACCACGATCCGCATGGGGATCTCGAGGTCGGCGAGCGTGTAGGGTCGACCCGAAGGGTCCTGGAAACAAGCCCCCAACGTCGGGTGGAGCGCGAGCCGTACGCTGGCCGGCAACCCGTACCGGCTCCCCCCCTCGAGGAGCCGGAACATCCTGGGCCAGGAGATGCGGCGTCCCGCGTCGACCATGGCCGCCATGTCGAACCGGCGGCGACGGGCGCGGAACAGGCCGATGATGGCCCCCATGCTGGTCCCTGCGATGAGCGCGGGCTGGAGGTCGTGCCGGTAGAACAGCATCCAGGCGCCCGCGTACCCGAAGCCGCTGCCTCCCCCCCCACCGCAGGCCACCACGAACAGGCGGCGGGTCACCTCCTCCTCGAGGCTGTCGCGGTCCAGCGGCATGCTGTCGAGAAGGTCCGCGCGGGCCGCGCGCGTGGCGGCCACCAGCTCGGGCAAGGCCCGGGCCGCGTCCCAGAGGCCCGCCTGCGAGGCGGCGAGCAGCGGCTCCAGCGTGGACCGCACGCGCCGGGCGAACGGCACCAGTGTCTCCGCCACCTCCACGTCCTGGCCGTCCCGGTTCCGGACGACCGTCGAGCGCGCGAAGGAGAGGACATAGCGGAGCGCCTCCACCCTGGGTCGGCCGATCTCCTCGGGGTGGGCCAGGTCGCGTCGGACCACCTCCGCCTCGAGCTGGTCGAGCGGAGCCCGGATCTCCAGGTGTCGTTCGGCATCCACGGTCGAATCCTATCGCGGCGAAACGATGCCGTGGCCGTCGAAGAACCGCGCGACCTCCTCCCAGGGGCGCGCGGAGCGCACCGGAGCCCACTCGGGCGGGAAGTACCGGGCGTACGCGTGCTGGAGGAACCGCTGGTCCACGAGCACCACCACGCCCAGGTCCGTCTCGCTCCGGACCACGCGACCCGCGGCCTGGACGACGCGGGTCATGCCGGGCACCAGGTAGGCGGTCCGGAACCCGTCGCCCGTGCGTGCGTGGTGCCAGCCGCGGACCCATTCCTGCTCCGGTGTCACCGCGGGCAGGGCCGGTCCGACCACCACCACGCCGAGCAGCGCATCGCCGGGCAGGTCCACCCCCTCCGCGAACACGCCCCCGAGGACGCCCAACAGAACGCGGGGGGGAGCGCCGGCGGGTCGCTCCCGGAGCGCTTGGAGGAGTCTGTCGCGCGCCGCGTCGTCCATGGACCGCTCCTGCACGAGGGGCAGCCGGCCGGCCAGGCCCAGGAGGCCCGCCACCTGGTCGCGGTGCTCGAACGAGGGGAAGAGCACGGCCGCATTCCCCGGGATGGCCGCCACCACCCGGTCGAGGAGGTCCGCGGTGGCCGCGCGATCGCGCCCGCGATGCCGGTAGCGGGTGGATACGGCGGGCGCCACGACCACACCGAGACGGTCCGGATCGAAGGGGGCCGGCAGGCGCACGAGGTCGGTCCGGTCGCAGTCGAGGCCCAACAGGGCGCCGTGGACCTCCGGATCGAGGGTGGCGGACTGGCACACCGCGCCGGCCAGAGACGCAAAGCAGCCCGCCAGCCAGGCGGACGGATCGAGGCACCACAGCCGGAGCGTGGGTCCACTCGGAGAGAACAGGGTCACGGTCTCCTCGCCCGCGGCCTCCAGGCGTGTTGTGAAGCGGAGCAGGTCCTGGCTCACGGCGAGGTAGGGGTCCTCCTCGCCCTCCAGGCGGCGCGGCGGGGGCAGGCCGCGTTCGCGGCGGTGCCACGCCAGGAGCGCCCAGTCGGGTGCCAGGGCGTCCATGCGATCTCGCAGGGAGCGGAACCGCTGCGGGTCCGGCTCCACGACCTCGGTGCCGTCCGGGAAGCCTCCCGCGCCTCGTGCGTCGAGCACGGCGTCCCGCACGGCGTCGGCCAGGCAGGCGAAGGGCTCGTGATCCTCCCCGGCCTCGCGCAAGGCCCGTGCCGCGTCCTCCAACCGATCCGCCCGCAGCGAGGGCGA
>JAFGLY010000203.1 GCA_016927815.1 Deltaproteobacteria bacterium
ACGGACCTTCATGACGTCATGAACCCGAGTTCGATCCCGTCGGCGAGGCGCTGGAGGGGTCGGGCGGGGCGCCGGAGGGGTCGGAAGCGGATCGGACTCCCTCTCATGACGTCATGAACCCGAGTTCGATCCCGTCGGCGGGGCGCTGGAGGGGTCGGGCGGGGTCTGGGAGGTGCTGGGAGTGGATCGAAGTCGGTTTGCTGGCGTAGCAAGTCGAGTTCGATCCCGTCGGCGGGGCGCTGGAGGGGTCGGACGGGGCGCCGGAGGGGTCGGAAGTGGATCGGACTCCCTCTCATGACGTCATGAACCCGAGTTCGATCCCGTCGGCGAGGCGCCGGAGGGGTCGGGCGAGGCGCCGGAGGGGTCGGACGGGGCCTCGGGGGGCTCCGGAGCGGATCGGACTCGGTTTGCTGGCGCAGCAAGTGGAGTTCTGTCCCGTCGGCGGGGCCTCGGGGGGCTTGGGCGCGTCCGGGTCCGGCTACTTCTTCTGGTAGGTGCCCATGAGCTCGGCGGTCGCGAGGACGTGGCCCTCCAGGGCCTCGAGCAGCGCCGCCTTGGTGGGTGTGCCGAGGTCGGGCAGCACGACGTCCAGCGCGTAGAGCTTGTGGAAGTAGCGGTGCCGCCCGATCGGCGGACAGGGGCCGCCGTACCCTGTACGCTTCCAGTCGTTCAAGCCGGACTTCGCACCCTCGGGCAGGGCTCCGCCCTCCGGGATCACCGTGAGGGACGGCGGGAGGTTGTAGGCCACCCAGTGGACCCACACCGTCTTGGGCGCGGCGGGGTCCGGGGCGTCGGGATCGTCCACGACGAGGGCCAGAGATCGGGTGCCCGGCGGAATCCCCGCGATCTTGAGCTCCGGGGCCACGTCCTGGCCCTGGCAGGTGTACTTCGCAGGGATGGCGGCCTGGTGATCGAAGGCGGGGGAGGTGAGGGTGAGCATGGGGTCTCCTGCGATGGCGAGGGACACGAGGAGGAGGAGCATCGGGGCCTCCTGGGGCGCACCTGGGCGGGCACACGGGAGGATTGTACCTCATCCCGTCCGGGGGTGTCCGCCGGGGAGTGCCTCGTCCATGGCGCCCTCGCGGTAGCCCTCCAGGTCGAGGCAGGACCAGGTGTAGCCCTGGATCTTCAGGACGGCGACGACCTGCTTACGAAGCTCCGGATCGGCGAATCGAGCCA
This sequence comes from Deltaproteobacteria bacterium, assembly GCA_016927815.1. Lineage (GTDB taxonomy): Bacteria > Myxococcota_A > UBA796 > UBA796 > JAFGLY01 > JAFGLY01. Next base: position 1,180 of record JAFGLY010000203.1, read on the forward strand.
AGTCTTCCGAAGCCACCTCGAGACGGGCGAGCGCCCCGTGATCGCGCACCCTCACCAGGCCGAGCCCGAGCGCCCTCACCCCGCGCTCGGCACGCTCCACCCGCGCGAGCCGCTCGAGCGTGATCGGCTCGCCGTACGGGAAGCGCGTGGCGAGGCAGGCCCACGAAGGCCGATTCCAGACCGGGAGCCCGTGGAGGTGCGCAAGGTGCCGGATCCCGGCCTTGTCGAGGCCGACCTCGAGGAGAGGCTGGATCGCGCCGGACTCGGCCACGGCGCGGAGGCCGGGCCGGTAGCGCCCCACGTCGTCCGCGCCGGATCCCTCCGCCACCGCGGGCAGCCCCTCCTCGACCGCCACGGCGCGCACCTGGGCCAGGAGGTCCAGCTTGCAGTGGTAGCAGCGATCCGGGGGGTTGGTACGCCAGGACGGTGGTACGGCGTCCCGGGCGCCCACGACCCGCACCCGGACCCCGAGGGTCTGCGCCAGGGCGATCGCGTCGGCCTCCTCCTCGACCGGGAAGGCGCAGGAGCGCACGATCACCGCCACCACGCGGTCTCGGAGCGCATCGCGTGCGGCTTTGAGCAGGAGCGACGAGTCCACGCCTCCGGAGAAGGCGACGGCCACCCCGCCGGTGGCTTTCAACCGATCGAGGAGTGCGGCATACGTCCGCTCGGCGTCCATGAAGCCTCCGCGCCCCCGGTCTGTACACCGGTACGAGGTCGCCTTGCCACCGTGGACACCCGGCCGTCCCCGTGTGACGGAGGGGCCCCGGCACCCCAATGAAGTTCGTCGCACTGGCCATCTTCGCCGCCACCTACGCGATCGTCGCCGTGCGGCACTTCCGCCCTCTGCCCGTGGGTCGGCCGGCGGGCGCCATGCTCGGGGCCACGGCCATGGTCGCCACGGGCGTCCTCACACCCTCGGACGCCTACGCTGCCATCGACCACGACACCATCCTGCTTTTGTTCGGCATGATGCTGCTCACCGCCTGCATCACGGAAGGAAGCGGCCTCGATGCCCTCGCGCGCGTGGTGGTCCGGCGGGCCGGGACCCCCTGGCGCCTGCTGGTCGCCCTCTCGCTGTCCGCGGCTGCGCTCTCGGCGGTCCTCGTCAACGACACGGTCTGCGTGTTCTTCACGCCCATCGTCGTGGTGGTCTGCCAGCGGGCCGGACTGCCGCTCGGACCCTACCTCATCGCCCTGGCCACGAGTGCCAACATCGGCAGCGCGTGCACGCTCGTGGGCAACCCCCAGAACATGATCATCGGCTCCCGATCGGGCATGCCGTTCGCCGACTTCCTGCTGCGGAGCTTTCCCGCCACGGCGGTCGCCCTGGCGGTCCAGGTGGGGCTCCTCCGGGTCTTCTATCGGCGACGTCTGCCGGATCGGCTCGACGTGTCGGCTTTCGATGCCTCTCGGGTCGAAGGCGGACGCTCCTGGCTCGCCACGTGGGTCGGGCTGGGGGTGATTGCCGGCTTCCTCGCGGGCCTGCACATGGGGTTCACGGCCCTTGCCGGCGTGTCCGTGCTCCTGGTGGCCCGCCGCCGGGACCCGGCGGGTCTCTTCTCCCGCCTCGACTGGACGCTACTCGTCTTTTTCGCCGGCCTCTTCATCGTGGTGGGCGGGTTGCAGCACACGGGCTTCGTGGACGCGGCCATCCGCAGCGCCGGTCCATGGCTGGATCTGCACACCCTGCACGGGCAGGCCGCGTTCACGGCGCTCTTCGTGGCAGGGTCCAACCTCGTCTCCAACGTGCCGATGGTGATGCTCGCCGGGCCGTGGGTGGACCGGCTGGGCGATCCGGATCTCGCCTGGGTGGAACTGGCCTTCGTGACCACGATCGCCGGAAACCTCACGCTGCTCGGGAGCGTGGCCAACATCGTCGTGGCGGAACGATCCAGGGAGGCCTACGACCTGGGGTTCCTGGAGTACCTCCGGTTCGGCGTGGCCACCACGCTCGCGAGCCTCGTGGTGGGCCTGCCCGTGCTCGTGCTCACCGCCCGGCTCCTCGGTTGACCGCTGGACGTCCCCGGTCCACGGTGCCCGGTGCTACGCGTCGCGGCCGGACCAGGGGCGGTTCTCCAGCAGGCAGGTGCACAGCTCGATCCAGAGGCGTCGAGCCGCGTCCGTGAAGTGGTCGTCGTCCTCGACCCAGGGCTCCAGCGCCTTCACGATCCGCTCGGACAGGTTGCCTTTCTCGGCGATCGAGCGGATCCGGTCGAGGTACAGCTCCTCCTCGGCGGGCGCGCGGGCCTCGGCACGCTGGAGGAGGTCCAGGAGCACGTCCCGGACGGGGAGGCGGCCCTGGCTGTCCCGCGGGCTGTGCGGGGCCAGGTGGGGGGCCCGGACGAGCGCCCGCGTACCGTCCCGCACGCAGGCCTTGAAGTCCTCCACCAGCACTTCCTGGGGCGGTCGGATCCGACGCCCCGCCAGGACGTCCCGGGCCAGCGATCGCAGCGCGAGGCGCGTGAAGCAGGCCACGGCCACGTCCATGTGGACGCACTCCTGAGCGTCGAGGACGCGCACCTCGAGCGCGTTTCGGGAGGTCCGGAACACCGCGCCGCGTGCGTTGAGGAACTCGTGGCGGACCGCTCCCGGATCCGGGAGGACGTCGAGGGCCTCGTAGATCCGGCCGAGGATGTCCCTCCGGTAGCTCGACAGGTCGGAGATCGGCTCGGGCACGATGTCGCCGGTCGAGGCCGGCAGCCGTCCCTGGTGGCTCATGAGGAAGGCGAGGCGGTTGTCCGCCGCGGCCTGGATCTCGCCTGCGAACACCGGGGAGGACGCGGCCACAGCGGGCAGGTAGGGCAGGAGCAGCCCGGTGGCGTTCATCATCGCGACCGCCTCGGCGTCGCTGCCCAGCGACACGTTCAGTTGGACGGCCTGCACGTTGGCCCACGCGTGGGTGTAGATGTCGAAGAGCCGCTCGTAGGTCTCGTAGACCCGCCGGTTGGAGCGGCGCCACAGCCGGGCGGTCCTGGGGTCGAGCCAGGGATGCATGCCCCCGGGTAGGAGGCGGGCGTCGAACCGAGCGGCGAGAAGGACCGACAGCCGCCGCACGCCCTCCAGGAGGACCTCCTCCGCCCGCACCAGCGAGCGGAGCGGAACCGTGTTCTTGACCTCCAGGACGTGCTCGAAGATCTCGTTGGAGCAGGTGACCAGGCCCATCTCCACCGCGGACGTGGGACGACCGGCCAGCGTGGCCAGGATCTCCGGGACCCTGGGGATCGCGTTGAGATCGCGGTCCACGACCACGTACTCCAGCTCCAGGCCGGTCACTTCCCAGGCGTCGTAGTCCTTCCTGGGTGCCCTGGGCACGCGGCCCACGGGCATCCGCAGGGCCTCGATCTCCGGGTCCGTCCGGGGGCGCGGACGCACCGCCGGAGCGGGTTCCTGGGGGATGCGCTTGAGGAACCAGGAGACGATGTCCTCGTAGACGGCATCGCCGTCCGCGGCGTCGTCGTAGCCGGTGTCGAGGTTGGGGTTGTCGTTGACCTCGATGACCACCGGGCCCGTGGGTCCCTCCTTGATGTCCACACCGTACAGGCCGTCGCCTACAAGGCGGGCCGCCCGGCACCCGAGCCGCACCACCTCCCGGGGCGCGTGATCCCGGGGCACGGCCTCCACCCGGCCATAGCGCGCCCCCGTCGACGTCATGTTGCAGATCTGCCAGTGGCCGGGGGCCATGTAGTAGCGCGCCACGAAGAGTGGCTTCCCGTCGAGCACCGTGACGCGCCAGTCGAAGGGGGTGGGGAGGTACTCCTGGGCCACCAGGAGCGGCGATCGGTGCAGCAGCTCGCCGACGCGGGTCCGGTGCTGGTCCTCGCTCTCGACCTTGAAGACGGCTGCCGAGAACGAACCGTCGGGCATCTTTACGACGTAGGGCACGCCGAGCGCTTCGCGGAGGGCCCCAAAGGTCGTGTCCCGGCTCACGATCACCGTGCGGGGGGTGGGGATCCGCTCCCGGATCATGAGTTCGTGGAGGAAGATCTTGTTCGAACAGCGGATGATGGAGCGCGGATCGTCGATGACCGGGAGCCCCATGGACTCGGCCCGGCTCGCGAAGCGGTAGGCCGGCTGGTCCAGGCCCGTGAGCACCCGGATGAAGAGGCCGTCGAACTCGCCCAGACGCTGGACCTCGTTCAACCCGATGCGCTCGATCCGCAGGTCCTTGCGGTCCGCGATCTTCTCGAGCTTGTCGATGGTCTCGGAGGTGGACGCCTTGAAGGCGTCGAGTTCCTCGTAGAGGACGGCGAGACACGGACCCCGGATGTCGGCCCGATCGGCGGGTCGGACCAGAGGGGCCTCGAGGGCCCGGCCGAGCGCGGCCCGCTCGGCGTCCTTGAGCCGGTAGGGCTTCTCGGGGAAGAGGTCGAAGAGCTTCCAGCGCTCCTCCTCGCGCAGCAGGCGCATGCGCAGGAGGGGTGCGGGCCACGCCTTGAACACGCGGGCGGCGATGCGGCGGAATCCCGGCTCCTCGGCCCTGCCCAGGCACACCAGCACCTCGTGGAGCTCGTCCGGGTGCGGGGCGCGCAGCACCGGGTCGTCGTCCGTCCGCTCGCGGACCGCCGGGACCACCACGCCTTCTTCGCCGCTTCCCGGCAGGAGGCGGCCCGCCACGCGGAGCCGGGCCGTGAGCTCGGAGCGGTCGATGACGTCCACCCCCACCTCGCGCAGCACCCGGAACCGGAGGAACGGGTTGTTGAAGCCCTCGATCGTCTCCACCGGGGGGACGGCGTGCTGGCCGCGGGCCTCGGCCACGAGCGACACGTAGTAGCCCTTGGACAGGTACCGCCAGGAGCGGCAGAGGTTCACCACCGTGAGGCCGGGCCGGGAGGGCAGTTCGCCTCCGGCCAGGAAGGCATCGGCCTCGAAGACCGGCCAGGGACCCGCGGGGACATCCCGCCGATCCGAGACCACCAGGATGATGCCGTTGGGCTTCACGGCGGGCTTTGGCTCCCTCGGGTGCGCTTGCCGCAGGACTGCACGGCGTCCTTTCCGGGCATCCTCCGGGGGACGCGACCGAAGGGAGATCTTGGAGGGCCCATGGACGGGGGCTCGGGGTGGAGGAGGAGCCTATCGCAGGCCGCATCGCGCCGCAGGCCGCAGTGCCACCCGGAGCCAGGGGATCAAGGACCCCCGGCCGAGAGGTGCTCCACGAGGATCCGGACGCCGATGAGCACGAGGATCGCACCGCCCACGCGAGCGGCCTGTCGCCGGAGCCGGACGCCCACCCGGGCGCCCAGGACCGTGCCCAGCAGCGTCATGACGGCGCAGACCAAGCCGATCACCACTGAGGGCAGCACGATCGGAACCTCCATCACGCCCAGTGACAGGCCCACCGCCAGGGCGTCGATGGACGTGGCCAGCGAGAGCGCGAGCAGGGTCCAGCCGCGGGTGGGATCGCCACGGGCAGGGTCCCGGCCCTCCTCGCGAGCACGGATCATCCGGACGCCGAGGAAGGTGAGCAGCCCGAACGCGATCCAGTGGTCCACCGCGCCGAGCCGGTCGGCCACCGCGGAACCGCCCAGCCACCCGAGCACGGGCATCAGGGCCTGGAAGAGCCCGAAGTGCCAGGCGAGCCTCAACCTCTGCCGGACCGTCACCTCGGGCAGGGCCGCCGAGATCGCCGTGGCCACCGCAAAGGCGTCCATGGCCAGGGCAAGAGCGGTGACGAGGAGGGTGGGCAGGTCCACGGAGCCCTCGGGAGAGGGAAGGGGCCCCCGTACCCCGGCTGCGAGGGGTCGGCCGCCTCCCGTGGAACCCCCGGGGGAGGCAGGCTACAGGGCCCCCGCGCTCCCGTAGCTCAGGTGGATAGAGCAACAGCCTTCTAAGCTGTGGGTCCCAGGTTCGAGTCCTGGCGGGGGCGCCAACGCCGCGAACGCGGCGTTGGCGGCAGCCACG
>JAFGLY010000204.1 GCA_016927815.1 Deltaproteobacteria bacterium
ACGCCACGGAGGGCGAGCGAGAACGGCGCGGCCCCAGCGAGCAGATCGGCGGCCGCAGCAGGGGGAATGTGAGAAATGCAGGCTAGGCGCGATCCCGATTGCCGCGCCGCATCCGTCATGCTACACGCCTGGGGCTCGGACCTGCCGGTCCGGGACTTCGCACGCCGGACCCCCGTACCGCTCCTCGGTGCCCCCTCGGGGGTGGGAGCGGACGCCGGCGGAGGTTCAACCCACCCGGGCTTCGAGCCCACGGGCGCTCCCAAGAGGGCGGCCCCGGAGATCCAGATGACCGTCTCGCTTCGCGAACTCCTCGAGGCGGGCGTGCACTTCGGCCACCAGACACGCCGGTGGAACCCGAAGATGCGGCCCTACATCTACGGCCAGAAGAACCGCGTCCACATCATCGACCTGCAGAAGACCGCGCGCGCGCTGGTGGACGCCAGCCGCTTCGTCACGAACACCGTGGCCCGCGGCAAGGCCATCCTGTTCGTCGGCACCAAGCGCGCCGCACAGGAGATCGTGGCTTCCGAGGCCCACCGCGCAGGCATGTTCTACGTGAACTACCGCTGGCTGGGCGGCACGTTGACCAACTTCCAGACCGTCCGTCGCTCCATCGAGCGGCTCACCGCGCTCGAGCGGGCCCGCGACGAGGGCCGCTTCGAGCTCATTTCCAAGAAGGACGCTCTGGGTGCCATGCGAGAGATCGAGAAGATGGAGCGTGCGCTCGGCGGGATCAAGGAGATGAAGGACCTTCCGGGGGCCCTGTTCATCATCGACCCCAAGCGGGAGGTCATCGCCGTTCGAGAGGCGATCAAGCTCGGGATCCATGTGGTGGGTCTCTGTGACACCAACTGCGATCCCGACGGCATCACCCACGTGATCCCCGGGAACGACGACGCGATCAAGTCGATTCAGCTCTTCACCACGGCCATCGCCGATGCCTGCGTGGAGGGTGCGCTCGTCAGCCGCAGCGAGGCCCCCGTGGTCACGCCACGGGTCGACGAGAGCGTGGAGATCGTGCGCCGCAGGGCGGTGCACGAGGAGGCTCGGGAAGAGGTCGTGGAAGAAGTCGAGGAAGGCGAGGAATAGAGGCTGCTCTCAACAGACTGGAGGACCCATGGCGACCCTGGACGACATCAAGACCCTGCGCGAGCGCACGGGGGCCGGCATCCTGGACTGCAAGAAGGCGCTCCAGGAGAGCGGCGGAGACCTGGACAAGGCCGTGGACTGGCTCCGGGCCAAGGGCCTCGCTGCCAGCGCGAAGAAGGCGGGTCGCATCGCGGCCGAGGGCCTGGTCCTCTCCTACATCCACGGCGGGGGCCGCATCGGCGTGCTCATCGAGGTGAACTGCGAGACGGACTTCGCAGCCCGCACCGAGACCTTCCAGACCCTGGTCCGGGAGCTGGGCCTGCAGATCGCAGCCCACTCCCCGGAGTGGGTGTCGGTAGAGGACGTGCCGGCCGCCGCGGTCGAGAAGGAGCGGGCCGTGCAGCGGTCGCGCGTCCTCGAGGAGGGCAAACCCGAGGCCGTGGCCGACCGCATCGTGGAAGGCCGGCTCCAGAAGTGGTACCAGGAGGTGTGCCTCCTCGAGCAGAACTGGTTCCGCGACGAGTCCAAGACGATCCGCGATCTCGTGGGCGAGGCCGTGGGATCCATAGGGGAGAACATCAAGGTTCGGCGGTTCGTCCGCTGGGCGGTGGGCGAGGGACTGGAGAAGCGCCAGGACGACTTCGCCTCAGAGGTGGCGGCCCAGGCCCAGCAGGCCCGGACCTGACCACGAGCCCACGGGCGGACCCATCCCCCGGGAGGCCGCCATGACAGAGCCATCGATGGACGACGGCCGAAAACCGGCCTGGAAGCGCGTTGTCCTGAAGCTGTCGGGTGAGATGCTCGCCGGGGGAACCGCGTCGGGGATCCACCCGGACGTCATCCGCCGGGTCGCAACCGAGGTGGCCCAGGTGCACGCCAGGGGCGTGCAGCTGGTGCTGGTGATCGGCGGGGGGAACCTCTTTCGGGGCGTGGCGGGTGCATCGCGCGGCATGGATCATGCCCAGGCCGACACCATGGGCATGCTCGCCACCGTCATCAACGGTCTGGCCCTCCAGGACGCGCTCGAGCAGGCCGGTTGCCCCACGCGCCTCATGACCGCGCTGTCCATGCCTCAGGTCGCGGAGCCCTTCATCCGGCGCAAGGCCCTGCGTCACCTCGACAAGGGACGCGTGGTCGTGCTCGCGGCGGGCACGGGAAACCCCTACTTCTCCACCGACACCGCGGCGGCGTTGAGGGCCACCGAGATCCACGCCGAGGTGGTGCTCAAGGGGACCAAGGTGGACGGGGTGTTCGACCGCGACCCGGCCCAGGCACCCGACGCCGTCCGGTTCGACCGGATCACGGCCATGGAGGCCCTCGAGAGGGGCCTGAAGGTGATGGACGCCACGGCCATCGCCCTCTGCATGGACAACGGGTTGCCCATCGTGGTGTTCGACGTGACGCGGCCGGGGAACCTCCTGCGGGTGGTCCTCGGTGAGACCATCGGGACACGGGTCGACCCCGTCCGGGTCGACCCCGATCTCACTGGAGGATGAATGGAGGCGTACCTCGAGAGCCTGAAGGACGACATGGAACGGTGCTCGGAGGCGTTTCGGAAGGACCTCGGCACCGTGCGCACGGGCCGCGCTTCGCCCGCCATCCTGGACGGCGTCCAGGTGCCCGTGGCTTCGTACGGATCCACCCTGCCGCTCAACCAGCTCGCGACCGTCACCGCGCCCGATCCCAGGCTCCTGGTCGTGAATGCCTGGGACAAGTCCACGCTCGGGGACATCGAGCGGGCCATCACGGCCGCCGGCTTGGGTCTCAATCCCCAGGGCGACGGCAACGTGATCCGGGTGCCCATCCCGGCGCTGACCGGCGAGCGACGCCAGGAGCTGGTCAAGGTCGTCCGGAGGCTGCAGGAGGAAGCCCGGGTCAAGGTACGGGGCGTGCGCAGGGAGTACAACGACATCTTCCGCGACCTGGAGGCGGATCGCGAGATCACCCAGGACGACCTCGATCGCGCGCTCAAGAAGGTCCAGGACCTCACCGACGAGTACGTGAAGAAGGTAGACGCCATGGCCGCGCAGAAGGAGAAGGAGGTCCTCGACGTCGGATGAGCCCGACCGTTCCCCGGCACATCGCGATCATCATGGACGGCAACGGCCGCTGGGCCCACGCCCGCGCCCTGCCCCGGGTGGAGGGGCACAAGGCGGGCGCCGACAGCGTCCGTGAAGCCGTGCGTACCTGCAGGGAGATCGGCGTGGAGGTCCTCACGCTCTACGGGTTCTCCACCGAGAACTGGCGCCGGCCCAGAGAGGAGGTGGAGACCTTGATGAGCCTCCTCCACCGGTACGCCCTGGAGGAGCGCCGGGAGCTTCTGGACCAGCGGATCCGCGTGCGCGTGTTGGGGCAACCCTGGCGCCTGCCGAAGATCGTGCAGCGGGCTCTCAACGATCTCTGCCTCTCCTCCGCGGCACGTCCCCACGCGATGACGTTGAACCTGGCGCTTTCCTATGGGGGCCGTTCCGAGATCGTCGACGCGGCGCGCGCACTTGCCGAAGACGTCCGATCCTCCCGCCTCCGACCCGACGAGGTGGACGAGGCCGTGTTCGCGGCGCGCTTGCAGACCGCCGGCCAGCCGGACCCGGATCTCCTCATCCGCACGTCGGGCGAGATGCGACTGTCCAACTTTCTGCTCTGGCAGGTGGCCTATAGCGAGATCGTCGTGGTGGACACCCTCTGGCCCGACTTCAGGCGCGCCCACCTGCTCGCCGCCGTCGAGGAGTACGGCCGGCGCAGCCGCCGGTTCGGGGGGGTGCCCGGGCCATCGCCGGAGGGCTGACCCATGTGGATACGGATCGCGGCCGGTGTCGGCGGCCTCGCGGTGGTCCTGCCCGCCCTGCTCTTCGGCGGCGTGCTGGCCGTGGACCTGCTCTGTTGGGCTCTGCTCGTGCTGGGGTGCCTGGAGTACGGCCGGCTCGCGTTCCCCGCCGCCGAGGCCGCGGCGCGCTGGACCGTGCTCCTGGGCGGAATCGCGGTATTCGCCGCGACCGTGTACCCCTCGGGTGGGATCCTCGGGTCGGGGCTCCTCCTGACGCTCGGCGTGGCGGCGGCGTTCGTGGTGGTGATGGCCACGCGACGGGATCTCGCGGGCGCCCTGGACCGCATGGGCCGGATCGTGCTGGGCCTCGTGTATCCGGGCCTGTTCCTGGCATGGGTCCCCCTCCTCCGGCGACTGGAACCGGACACGCTGGGTCGCGACGTGGTCCTCTTGCTCCTGGCCTGCATCTGGCTCTGCGACACGGGTGCCTACTTCGTGGGCCGCTCGCTCGGCCGCCACCGTCTCGCACCGCGTCTCTCCCCCAAGAAGACCTGGGAGGGCGCCGTGGGCGGGCTGGCGGCCTCGGTCGCGACCGCCGTGGCCTTCAGCAGGATCCTTGCACTGCCCTGGAACGACGCGTGGGCGGTGGGAATCGGCGGAGCCCTGTGCGGGGCCGCGATCGTGGGCGACCTCGCTGAATCCCTCCTCAAGCGCGCGGTGGGCGTCAAGGACTCGGGCGTGTTCCTGCCCGGCCACGGCGGCGTGCTGGACCGTCTCGACTCGGTGCTCTTCGGCGCGCCGATCCTCTACTTGGTGCTGGTGGTGCTGGGTTGACCATTCTCGCAGCCATCCTGTTCCTCGGGATCCTGATCTTCGTCCACGAAGCCGGCCACTTCGTCGTGGCCAAGGCCTTCGGCGTCGGCGTGGACGTGTTCTCCTTCGGCTTCGGGCGCCGCCTGGTCGGATTCCACTGGCGTGGCACGGACTACCGGCTCTCGCTCATTCCCTTCGGCGGCTACGTCCGTCTCCGTGGAGCGGATCCGTTCGACGAGGAGGAGGGGCGCGAGGCCGTCACCCTCCCCGACGGCCGACGGGTGGACCTGGTGTCCCTCCAGTCGCGGCCGGTCTGGCAGCGCCTGGCCATCTACGCCGCAGGACCCGCGGCCAACGTGATCCTCCCGTACTTCCTCTTCGTGGTGCTCCTCATCGGAGGCGAGCCCCAGGTCGCCTCCGTGGTGGGCAGCGTGAACGGCGGCAGTCCCGCAGCCCTAGCGGGGATCCTGCCCGGCGACGAGGTGGTCGAGGTGGCGGGCCGACGGGTGGCGACCTGGATCGACCTCGAGGACGCCTGGCGGGAGGCCGGCACCTCCGGACCCGTGGTCCTGCGCGTCAACCGGGATCGGCACGACCTCATCCTGGCCGTCCCCCCCCCGGCGTCCGTGTCGGGCTCGGAAGCCGCGTGGAGCGCAGCCGACGCGGGGTTGCGCCTCGAGACGCCGTCCACGGAGATCGCGGTCCTCTCGCCGGGCAGCCCGGCGGGCCGGGCCGGGCTGGTCAGCGGGGATCGCGTGGTGTCGGTGGACGGCGTTCCCGTCGACGGATGGGGCAGCCTGTCCGCGGCACTGTCCGCCGTGGACGACTCGGTGGCCCTCGGCGTGGTGCGGGGCGACCGTCGCCTCGATCTCGTGCTCCGACGCCAACCCGCCTGGCTTCCGCCCGAGGCCGCCGCCCTCCTGGAGGGGAGCGCCATGGAGCGATGGGGGCTCACCACGGCAACGCTGGGCGTGGTCCAGGTCAGCCCCGACAGCCCGGCCGCACGCGCGGGCATCCAGGCGGGGGCCGTGCTCGTCGCCGTGGACGGGCGTCGGATGGACTCCTGGAGCGAGATCCTGGAGGCGGTGGCGGCCACGGCCGTGGAGGGGGAGAGACGCGCACGCCCGGCGGACGTGGCGATCTTCCAGGACGGCGCGTTCCGCTCGATCTCCGTGCAGCCCGACGTCATCAAGGACACGGACGCGCTCGGGCGGTACTACCACCGTCCGATTCTCGGCGTGGTCCGCGGTGGCACCTGGGCTGCGAGCCCCACCGTCCGGGTCTACTACGCCGTGCCGGATGCGTTGGTGCGTGCGGGCAGGGAGACCGTGAGCCTGGTCACGTTCACGTTGGGGCAGATCGCTCGCCTGGTCACCGGGGAGGCCTCCCCCAAGGACAGCCTGGGCGGTCCGGTCGAGATCGTCCGGCAGGCCAGCGCCGCAGCCCGGGCGGGCATCTTCGACATCGCCCGACTCCTGGGCATGATCTCGATCTCGGTAGGCATCTTCAACCTGCTTCCGGTCCCGGTGCTCGACGGAGGGCACCTCCTGTTCTACGGGATCGAGGCCATCCGGGGGCGCCCGGTGTCCCCGGCCTTCAGGGAGCGGGCCCAGATGGTGGGGGTCATGCTTCTCGTGGCGCTCATGCTCTTCGTGTTCGTCCTGGACATCGGGCGATGCGTGGTCCCTCGGTGACGTCGCTCGTGCTCGGCCTCGATACCGCGGGCCCCACCGTCGGGGTGGCCCTGTGGGAGAACGGCGCCTCGGGATCCTGGAGCACGCCCCTCGAACGCGGCACGGAGCGTATCCTCGTGCCGGCCATCCGCGACGTCCTGGGGGGGCGTCGGCCCGACGCCGTAGCCGTGGCCACGGGGCCCGGGACCTTCACGGGGGTGCGCGTCGGGGTGGCCACCGCGCTGGGCCTCGCCCGGGCCTGGGGGTGCCCGGTGGCCGCGCTCTCCTCCCTGGCCGTCCGCGCCGCGTTGGCCGCGGGCGAGCCGCGGGTCCTGGCTCTCCTGGATGCCAGAAAAGAAAGGTATTACGCTGGTCTTTACGATACTCGGGATCCCGTTCCCCAGCCGTTGGACGAAGAGTGCGACGTGCCGTTTGAGGCGCTGCTCCGCTGGCTGCCCGCGGTATGCGCGGGGGACGGTGCCCTCCTCGAAGCGAAGCGCCTCGAGGCGGCTGGAGGCCGGATCCATCCCAGGGCGAGCGGTCATCCGGCCGTCGAGGCGGCACGCCTGGGTGCCCTGGCGCTCGCATCGGGCCGGACCACGGACCCTGCCCAGGTCCGGATCCGCTACATCCGGCCCCCGGATGCCACGCCGCCCGTCGGGGGTCCCGGGTTTGACAACCCCCCGGGCCCCTCCTAGGCTACACGGGAACCCCCCGAACAGGGAGGACGGATGGACGACGCCGATCGAAGGCTCATCGAGGAACTGCTCCCGAAGGATGAGGAGCTCAAGCAACTCGTGGAGGCACACGAAGCCTACGAGAGCACGCTCGACGAGATGGGCCGGCGCCGGTTCCTCTCGGACGCAGAGCGCCAGGAGATGGCGCTCCTGAAGAAACGGAAACTGGCGGGGAAAGACAGAATTCACGAAATTCTCGCTCGTTGGCGCAAAGAGATGGGCGTCGGCTGACGCCCCCTGGCATCGACGCCTGCTCGCCCCGCATTCGGCCAGAGCGGGGGTCGGGTGTCCCTGGAGGTGACCATGGCAGGTCGAATCCGTGCAGGTGTCGCCGGTGCCACCGGTGCCGTGGGAGGCGAGATCGTCGCCCTGCTCGGGCGCCCCGGCTCGCCCGTGTCCGAGATCGTCCCCATGGCGTCCATGGACTCCGAGGTCCACCAGGTGGTCTTCGCCGGGGGAAACGTGACGGTCCAGAACCTCCACGCCGAGGCCCTGGAGCGCTGCGACGTGGTGTTCTTCGCCGTTCCCCGCACGGTGGCCGCGGCGCACCTGGCCGAGGCCCTCGACGCCGGTGTGGCCGTCATCGACCTCTCGGGCGCGCTCGGGCCCCAGGTGCCCCGCGTGGTCGCCTCCGTGAACCGGGTCGACCTCGAGCGGTTCGACGAGACCCGTGCCGTCGCGTGCCCCTCGGCCGCCGTGACCCTGGTCGCCACGCTTCTCCATCCCTTGAGCGTCCAGGTGAGGCGCTTGAGCGTCCGGGGCCTGCTCCTCCAACCCGCCTCGGTCCGGGGCCGGGCCGGGATCCGGGAGCTCTCCCAGCAGGTCGTGTCGCTCTTCAACAGCCGGGAACCCGAGCAACGGGTGTTCCCCCAGGGCCTGGCCTTCGACGTGGCCCCCATCCTGGGAACCCCCGGGCCGACGGGGTGGAGCGACATCGAGGTGGCCACGTCCCAGGAGGTCGCCGCTCTGTTGGGCCTCGACGCCTCGGACGTCGCCATCACCCAGATCGTGGCCCCCTGGTTCAACGGGCTCTGCCTGGCCCTCCACGGCGTCATGGATCCCCCGCTGGGGATCGACCGCGTGGCCGACCTTCTCTCGAGCGCGCCGGACGTCCACCTCTCCCGGAACTCCGAGGACGTGCCGCGACCCCGGGGAAGCGACGGGCGCCTGGGCGTGCACGTCGGCCGGTTGCGGGCCGATCCGGCCGGGGAGGGGTTCCATCTCTGGGCCGCCGCGGATGCGCTGCGCTGGGGCGCGGCCGGCAACGCGGTGGCTGTGATGGAAGCCCTTCTGGAGGACGGCCGGATCGGGTGACAGGGTGTCCTGCTCCCTGGGAGGATTGTGGACACGTTGTCACGGCAGCTCCCCCTGGCGAGCGCCCCTGGCCCCCGGGTGGCGATCCGTCGCAAAAGCGCCAGGCGAGGATGCGCTCGAAGCCGCATTCGCGCTTCGGCGCGGTTCTTGCTAGGACACCAGGGACGTCCTGGAGGACCCCCCGATGATCCGTCCGGTCCTGCCTCTCCTCGCCTTTCTCCTCGCGACCCCCCGCGTGGTCGGTGCCGTGCCGAGCCGGGTGGCCGCCACGCTGGAGGCCGGCACGTCCATCCCCGACCTGGCCATCACCCCGGATGGGACCTTCCTGGGCTTCGTGGAGTCGGGCGCGGCCGAGATCTGGATCCTCGACACGCGATCCTGGGACACCACGGCCTATGCGCCCTGCGCCTCGGGCGATCCGTCCGGCATCACGCTGCGGACGACCGAGAGCGGCCTCCTGGAGGGTTTCGTGGGCTGCGGCGACGGGTCGGTCGCCCACATCGTCACCGCAGAGGACGGGACCATCGAGATCGCGGATCATGCCTTCCCCATCGGGACGGACCCCGTTCTCGCGGTCGAGAGCGACGACACCTACGTCTACGTGCTGACGGATCCCAGCAAGGGCAACCTGTGGGTTCACCGCCTCGACCCGGTCTCCTCCACCGTGGATGGGGACGGCTCCTGGCCCTCCACCCTGTCCATGGGCGGCTTCGAGGACAGCGGCGTCACCGAGGGCTTCCTCTTCCTCATCCACGGCGGTGACAACCTCTCGAAGGTGGACCTGGCCACCGGAAGCGCCTCGATCTCCCAGGAAAACCTCGGTGGACGGGACATCGTGGACGTCCACGTCCTCTCGGCCAGCGAGGTGTTCTGCGCGGACACCTCGGGGGGCGTGCTCAGGTTCGTCATCGGGACGAACGACTGGATCATCGTGCTCGACCGCGAAGACGACCTGGAATCCAACACCGCCGTCGGCGTGGACGACGTCTCGAGCGAGGCCTCCATGCTCGTGTACGACGCCGGGGCAGGCGAGCTGGTGGTGTTCTCCTACGACACCTACAGCGGGAATCCCGGATCCGAGATCCTCAGGTTCCCTGCGGAGGACGTCTCGGAGTTCGTGTTCGGGGGCGGATACGCCTTTGGTGGCGGCAGCACGGGACTCCTCCAGGTCTTCACGGACCGCCCGTGGGTGGAGGTGCTCGAGGTCTCCCCGGACAAGGCGCTCCTCGGGGAGGAGGTCGAACTCACGTTCACGTCGGACATGGAGGGCGACTGGGAGATTCGGCGGGGTGGAACGGTAGCCCGCGAGGGGACCTTGCTGGCGTCGGGGACCGTGACGAAGGCGGGCCAGGAGGTTTCGGCGATGGTGGAGGTGGATGCCTCCTTCGCGGAGGGCGCGAACGACCTGTGGGTCTTCGTGACCTCGCAATCCGGGACCCTGGGTCACGACCTCGCCACCGTCCTCGTGGACAATCCACCCAGCCGCGTGCATCTGGGCCCCGAGGCCGTCGGGTTCGGCAATGCCCAGATCACGGTGTCCTTCGACGGCATCCCCGATGCGGACCTGTCCCACTACGTCTTCTACCTCACGACCACGGCCTTCTCGCCGGAGGACTGGCCCACGGGCGGGCCGGAGTTCGACGGCCCGGACGACCAGGAGGCTCCCTTCGAGGTGTCGGCCGCACCGGGAGCGGCCGTGGTCTACACGATCTCCCCACTGACCAACAGCCAGACGTATTACGTGGCGGTCCGTGCCTACGACCAGGGTGGCCAGGAGGGCGAGATGAGCGACGTGCAGAGTGCGACCCCTCGCAAGACCATCGCGGCCGCGGCCCTGGCGGGCGAGACCGGCGGCTGGTGCGGCACCCGGACCCCCCTGTCCCTCGGGCTCGCACTCGTCGGACTCCTCGTGGCCCTGTGTCGACGCGCCCGCCCGGCGGTTCTGGGTCTCGCCGCGTGCGCGCTCCTCCTGCCCGAGAGAGCCGAGGCCGGGTTCGCGAGCGTCGAGATCCGCTATGGCCCCTACCACCCGGCGTCCGAGGCGGTCCAGACCGTGTACGGGAAGGACGGCCACCAGGTCCTGTGGGTGCAGGGCGGCCCGCGCTGGCACTCCTGGATCGGCCTGGACCTGGGGGTCGGCTTCTACCAGGAACTGGCCACCACGGTCTCGGTGGACGCCTCGCACACCCCTTCGTCCGAGCACACCATGCTCACGGCGTGGCCCTTCCAGGCGGCGCTCACGGGTCGGCTCGACGTCCTGGAGGAGCAGGTGCTGGTGCCCAAGGGGAGCATCGGGCTCGACTACTGGCTCTGGCGCGAGAACTGGTACGTCAATCCGGACGTCTCGAGCGAGGACGACATCGCCGGCGGGGAACTCGGATGGCACTGGAGCGTCGGGGGCGACCTCCTCCTCGACGTCCTGGAGCCGTCGCGCGCCTCGGGCCTGGAGGCGCGGACGGGCATCGAGGACACCTACCTCACGGCCGAGTACCGCAAGCAGGTCCTCGGCCCGTGGGGGGGCGACGGGGTGAGCCTCTTCGACGGCTCCATGGTCACCATCGGCCTGCGTCTCCACTTCTGAGACCACGGGCGCGGGATGCCCACCTGGCGCCTTCTCCTGGAGTACGACGGCACACTCTACGTCGGGTGGCAGCGGCAGCCACGGGGCACGAGCATCCAGGGACGCATCGAGGCTGCCCTCGCGCAGGTGCTCGGGGGCGAGGCGGTGGTCGTCCACGGCAGCGGCCGGACCGACGCCGGCGTCCACGCGCTCGGCCAGGTGGCGTCGTTTCGCGCCACCACCGTGAGGAGCGATCGGGCGATCCGAATGGGGCTCAACAGTCTGCTGCCCCGGGACATCGCCTGCCGGGCGGCCTTTCGGGTCTCGGATGCCTTCGACGCGCTCTCGACCCCCCACTCGAAGCGGTATGCCTACCGCATCCTCGACACCGGCGAGCGCTCGCCCTTGAGGGAACGCTTCACCTGGCACACGAGGGGCGTCCTCGACGTGCCCGCCATGCAGGCGGGCGCCCGGCACCTGGTGGGGAGCTGGGACTTCGAGTCCTTCCGCGCCGGAGGCTGCAGTGCCGCCACCTCGCTCCGCACCGTGCGGGCCCTGGAGATCTGCCGTGTGGACGACGAGGTCCGCGTGGAGATCGAGGGAGACGGCTTCTTGAGGCACATGGTCCGCATCGTGGTCGGGACCCTGGTCCAGGTGGGGCAGGGCCGGATCGAACCGGAAGCCGTCGCACGGATCCGCGACGCGCGGGATCGGTCCCTGGCCGGGAGGACGGCCCCTGCGGCCGGGTTGTGCCTTCTGTGGGTGGACTATGCCGGCGCGGACGCCCCGCTCTAGGACCCCGGGCGCCAGAAAACAGGATTCTACAGCCTACAGCCTACAGCCTGTCATGCGTCGTCGAAGTCCTCGGAGATCGGTTCCTCGTCCTCGTCGCCCTCGGGGGTTTCCAGGTCCTCGTCCTCGTCGGAGAAGTCCAGGATCTCGTCTTCGTCGACCAGGTCGGCGTCGTCGTCCGATTCGCCGACCCCGGCCTTGCGGGCCTGGTTCTCGGCCTTGAGCCGCGCCATCGCGGCCGTGCGCGGGTCCACCTTGGAATCGTCCGTGATGGACACCCCGCACTTGGGGCACCGGATCTCCTCCCGGTTCAGGTCGTAGAAACGGGCGCCACAGACCGGGCACGAATGGCGGCCACCGAGGTTCCTCTTGGGGATCATGCGGAGTCTCCACGGGCTGGGAGCGAGGAGCCCCACCCCCTAATCCCGGGGCCGGCGGGGATCAACGTCGAGACGCGAGACCCGGAACAAGGAGGCGCGGACACCTCCCTCTCCCAGGGGGAGGGGAGACGGGGCGGGATGCGAGCCCCACCCGCCCTGCAGCCCAGGGCCTGCAGCCTACAGCCTACAGCCTACAGCCTACTTGACATCGCACCACGCTTCCTTTAGAAAGGCGGGTCGCCGGAGGGGCCGGCGTGCGCCTCGGCCTCCCGTGTACCCCGTAGAGGATGCCCCCATGGCCACGTATTCCGCAAAACCGGGTGAGGTTCCGCAGCGCTGGTTCGTCGTGGACGCCGAAGGACAGGTGCTCGGACGGCTCGCCACCCGCATCGCGCGCGTGCTCCGTGGCAAGCACAAGGTCCAGTTCACGCCCCACGTGGACACGGGCGACTTCGTGATCGTCGTGAACGCCGAAAAGGTCCTCCTCACGGGCCAGAAGCTGGACCAGAAGCTCTACCACCGCTACAGCGGCCACCCGGGCGGCCTGCGGTCCATCCCCGCCCGACAGGTGCTGGCGACGGACCCCGAGCGGGCCATCCGCCAGGCCGTCGAGGGCATGCTGCCCAAGAACCTGCTCTCTCGGAAAATCCGTACCAAGCTCAAAGTCTACGCGGGTGCGGACCATCCCCACGCCGCCCAGAAGCCCGAGCCGCTTCCCGAGAGCGTGTAGAGGAGCCCATGTCCAAGACCCTCGTGCAGTTTTCCGCCACCGGTCGCCGCAAGTGCGCCACCGCGCGTGTCTTTCTCCGGCCGGGCACCGGCCGCATCACCGTGAACGGACTGGACCTGGACCGCTACTTCGAGCGCGAGACCTCCAAGATGATCCTGAGGGCGCCCTTGGAGCTCGTGGAGAGCGCGTCGTCCTTCGACGCCATCATCACGGTGGTGGGCGGTGGCAAGTCGGGGCAGGCGGGCGCCGTCCGCCATGGGCTGGCGCGGGCACTGACGCTCGCCAACCCGGAGTGGCGCGCACCCCTGAAGAAGGCGGGTTTCCTCACCCGGGACGCGCGCATGGTCGAGCGCAAGAAGTACGGCCGATCGGGCGCGCGCAAGCGGTTCCAGTACTCCAAGCGGTAGCCGCCCCCGCACGCACGGGTCCCAGAGGGGACCTCGGGGCGCCCAGGAGCCCGCAAGGGGACGCGGACGCATGGCGTCCGCCCCGTGGCCGGAGCGCCGAGCCCCGCGATAGAGGTTCGCTCACCCCCAGACGGGGTCGATGTGCGCCTGCTCGTCGTCATCCCGGCTCGCATGGGATCCTCCCGCCTGCCGGGCAAGCCGCTCGCGGACCTCGGAGGCCGAGCGCTGGTGGTCCGCGTGCTGGAACGCGCATGGGCGGTGCCGGGGCGTCCCGACGTCCTCGTGGCCACCGACCACGAGGACGTGGCGGCCGCCGTGCGCGCGGTTGGCGGGCAGGCCGTGATCACCCGGCCCGATCACCCCTCGGGCACCGACCGCGTGTGGGAGGCGGTGCAGGGCACCAAAGCCGACGTGGTGGTCAACCTGCAGGGCGACGAGCCGTTCGTGGACCCGGCGCTGGTGGCCCGGGTGGCCCGCGCGGTCCTGGATCCGGGGGCCGAGGTGGCCACCGCGGCCTGCCCGCTCGAACCCACGGACCGAGACCGGCCGTCGGTCGTGAAGGTCCTGGTCGACCCGGAGGGCCTGGCCCTGGACTTCTCCCGGCGCTTCGCCCCAGGCCGGACGAACCTGCGTCACCTCGGGGTCTACGCCTTTTGCAGGGCAGCCCTCGCCCGCTTCGCCGCCCTTGTGCCCTCCCCGAGGGAGCAGGCCGAGCGGCTGGAGGTGCTGCGGCTCCTGGAGGCGGGCGAGCCGGTGCGCGTGGTCTCGGCCGGCTTCGCCCCGCTATCCATCGATACCCCCGAGGACCTCGTCCTGGCCCGTCGGGTCCTGTCCCACGCCCCCGGGCAGGTTCACTCCGATCCTCCCTGAAGGAGCCCCATGCGCAGGAAGTTCATCTTCGTCACCGGCGGCGTGTTGTCCTCGCTGGGCAAGGGCCTCTCGGCGGCAGCCATCGGCGCGAACCTCGAGGCCCGAGGCCTCCGGGTCACGCTGATGAAGCTCGATCCCTACATCAACGTGGATCCGGGGACGATGAGCCCCTACCAGCACGGCGAGGTCTTCGTCACCGACGACGGAGCCGAGACCGACCTCGACCTCGGCCACTACGAGCGGTTCACGCGGGCCCACCTCTCGCAACGCCACAACCTCACCACCGGCCGCGTCTACCAGGCGGTCATCGAGAAGGAGCGCCGCGGGGAGTACCTCGGCAGCACCGTCCAGGTGATCCCCCACATCACCGACGAGATCAAGCGTCGCATCTGGGAGGCCTCCGATGGGGCGGACCTGGTCATCGTCGAGGTGGGAGGCACGGTCGGAGACATCGAGTCGTTGCCCTTCCTCGAGGCGATCCGCCAGTTCCGTGCCGACACCGGCCGAGAGGACGTGCTGTACGTGCACGTGACGCTGGTGCCCTTCTTGAAGGCCAGCGGCGAACTCAAGACCAAGCCCACCCAGCACTCGGTCAAGGAACTCCTGCAGGTGGGCATCCAGCCGGACATCCTGCTGCTCAGGTGCGACCGCGACGTGCCCGCGGAAACGCGGGGGAAGATCGCGGGGTTCTGCAACGTGGACCCGCCCTCGGTGATCTCGGCCCCGGACGTGGCCTGCATCTACTCGCTCCCCCTGGTCTTCCACGAGCAGGACCTGGATGGCCGGATCCTGGAGAAGATGGGCATCTGGGCCGCCGAGCCGCACCTGGAGCCCTGGCAGGACTTCCATGCACGGGTGGAGCGTGCGGATCGCCCCGTCCGCATCGCGATGGTGGGCAAGTACGTGCATCTCACCGACTCCTACAAGTCGCTCAACGAGGCGCTCTTTCACGCCGCGGTGTCCCACCGGGCCCGCCTGGAACTCGACTTCGTGGATGCCGAGGATCTCAGATCCCTGGACGAGGTGACCCGGCGGCTCGCTCGGGCCGACGCGGTGCTGGTGCCCGGCGGGTTCGGAGAGCGGGGTGTGGAGGGGAAGATCCTGGCCATTCGCCATGCTCGGGAGGCCGGCGTTCCCTTTCTGGGCATCTGCCTCGGCCTCCAGCTGGCCGTGACCGAGTTCGCCCGCAACGTGCTGGGCCTCGCCGACGCCCACTCCCGCGAGTTCTCGGACACCAGCGGGCACTTCGTGGTGGAGCTGATGGATGAGCAGCGAAACGTCACCGAGAAGGGCGGCACCATGCGCTTGGGGGCGTATCCGTGCGCCCTCGGTGCGGGGTCGATTGCGGCTGCCGTCTACGGTGCGAGCGAGATTCGAGAACGCCATCGCCACCGGTACGAGGTCAACCCGGCCTACGTCGATCGGCTCGAGGCCGCCGGCCTCGTCCCCAGCGGGAGAAGCCCGGACGGCCGGCTCGTGGAGATGGTCGAGCTCGCCGATCATCCCTTCTTCCTGGCCACCCAGGCGCACCCGGAGTTCCGCAGCAGACCGCTGGACCCGCACCCGCTGTTCCGGGCCTTCGTCGCCGCTGGCCTGGCCCGGCGCCAGGCCGAGGGGGGTCGTTGATCGCCATCCTGGCGCTGCTGTCCGCCTGCGGGGCCGATCCCGCACCCCCCGTGGCGACCGAAGGCGGCCCGGGTTTGGTGCTCGAGGGTGTCCGGGCCGACCTGCCCGCGACTGCGCCGGCGCCCTCCCTTCACGTGACCGCCCGCCGCGCGGCCTGGGACCTGCCGGGGCGGACCGTCCGGTTCGAGGGGGACGTGCGGGGGATCCGCGGGGACGTCACGCTGGACTGTGCGGTCCTGGAGGTCTGGTTCACGGACCCCGACGCCCTCGAACGGGCCGAGGCGTCCGGGGACGTCCGGGTGCGGCAGGGCGCACGCGAGGCCCGGGCCCGGGCCGCGGTCCTGGATGTGCCCCGCGGGCGGATCGAGCTCTCCGGGTCTCCGTCCCTTGCCGAGGAAGGCCTTCGCCTGACCGGTGAACGCATCGTCCTCCTGCTCGACGACGAGCGGATCGAGTGCGACGCCTGCTCGCTCGAGTTCCTCGAGGCTGCCCCGGAGCCGGGCCGGTGACGCCCGTGCTGGAGGCTCGCAGCCTGGCGAAGTCCTTCGGAGCCCGCCGCGTGGTGGACGGCGTGGACCTCGCCGTGGCCAGCGGGGAGGTGGTCGGACTGCTCGGGCCCAACGGCGCCGGAAAGACCACGGTCTTCCGCCTGGTGGCGGGCCTGCTCGTGGCGGACTCGGGCACCGTCCTGCTCGATGGCGTGGACTTGTCTTCGTGGCCCCTGTGGCGCCGGGCCCGCGCGGGGCTCGGGTACCTGCCCCAGGTGCCCACCGTGTTCCGGGGCATCACGGTGGCCGCGAACGTCGAGATCGCCCTGGAGGCCCGCGGGGCCTCGCGCGGGGCGGCCGCGGGCGTCCTCGACGCAGCCGGTCTCGCGCACCTCGCCAGCGCCCGCGCCGAGACCCTCTCGGGCGGCGAGCGCCGGCGCCTGGAGATCGCCCGCTGCCTGGCCCAGGCCCCTCGCGTGCTGCTGCTCGACGAGCCCTTCGCGGGCCTGGACCCGGTCGCGGTGGCTGACCTCACGTCTCGGATCCGCGCACTGGCCGCCTCCGGGATGGGCGTCCTGCTCACCGATCACGCCGTTCGGGAGGCGTTCGGATCCTGCGATCGAGTGGTGGTCCTGGACCACGGGATCCTCCGGTGCACCGGAGACCCCGCCTCGGTGGCACGGGATCCCCACGTCCGCGCCCGGTACCTCGGTCAGGATTTCCCGTTGTGAGCGGCTCGAACGTCGGAATGCGCGGCCCGCCCACCGGGTCTTGCCTCTTGCGCCTGCCCCATCGGGCCTGGGGGCCTATAATGGACCTCGTGGTCCGACCTCCCGACCTCTCTCCCTTGCCTCCCGCCCGCACCCGGCCTCGTCCGGGTCACCCATCCGTTCCGAGGATCCGACATGCAGCTTGAGCTCAAGCAGAGCCTCAAGCTCACCCAGCAGCTGGTCCTCACGCAGCAGGTCCAGCAGGCGATCAAGCTCCTGCAGCTGACCCGCCAGGAGCTGGTCAGCGAGATCCAGACGGAGCTGGTGGAGAACCCCGCCCTGGAGGAGCTGCCGGAATCCACCCTCGACGAGGTCCAGGAGGTCCGGACCGAGGTCCCCGCCCGAGAGGCCGAGGACGGCGGCCAGGATCCGGCTGAGCGCATCGACTGGGAGCGGTTCCTCGAGGGCTACTCGTCCGGTCCCCGGCCCGGGCCCAGCAGCGCCGATTTCGAGGACCTGCCGCCCATCGAGGCCAGCCTCGTCCGTGCGCCGAGCCTGGCCGACCACCTCTGCTGGCAGATGCACCTGTTGTCCTGCACGGACCTGGAGCGGAGGGCGGCCGAGGTCATCGTCCACAACCTCGACGAGCGCGGCTACCTCGGGGCCACGATCGAGTCGGTGGCCGAGCAGGCGGGTGTGGACCTGGAGTCCGCCGAGGGCGCCCTGGAGATCGTCCAGTCGCTCGATCCCGTGGGCTGTGGATCGCGCGACCTCAAGGAGTGCCTCCGCGTCCAGGCCCGCATCGTGGCGCCCGAGGACCCCCTGCTCGTCCGGATCATCGACCATCACCTCGAACACATCGAGCGGCGCAACTACGCGGCCATCGCACGGGAGCTGGACATCGAGGTCGAGGACGCGGTGGAGTACCACCGCATGATCCAGAAGATGGAGCCCACGCCCGGCCGGGACTTCTCGGACGTCGAGCACCAGTACATCACGCCCGACATCCACCTCTTCAAGGTGGGCGACGAGTGGCAGATCGTCCTCAACGAGGACGGCCTCCCGAAGCTTCGCGTGAGCCCGTACTACGAGCGGATCCTGCGCCAGGCCGCCGCCTCCAAGAAGGACCGCGAGTACATCCGGAACCGCCTGCAGTCGGCCGCATTCCTCATCCAGTCCATCCACCGCCGCCAGCGCACCATCTACCGGGTCACGCACTCCATCCTGGAGCGGCAGAAGGACTTCTTCGAGCATGGCGTGGACGCGCTGAAGCCGATGGTCCTGCGGGATGTGGCCGAGGACATCGGCGTCCACGAGTCCACGGTCTCCCGCGCCACCACGAACAAGTACCTCCAGTGCCCCTTCGGCATCTTCGAGCTGAAGTACTTCTTCAACGCGGCCATCAGCCGGATCGGCGGGGGCGACGTCGCCTCGGAGACCGTCAAGGCACGGATCAAGGGGTACATCGCACGGGAGGACCCCACGGCGCCCCTGTCCGACCAGACCCTCGTGGAGATGCTCCGGGAGGACGGCTTCCAGGTGGCGCGGCGCACGGTGGCCAAGTACCGGGACGAGCAGGGGATCCTGCCGTCCTCCAGGCGGCGGAGCATGTTCTGACCTTCCAGGCGTTCCGCCGTCACCCCGGCGACCCTCCGGCCGCCGGTCCTTCCACACAAGCCGAGGAGTCGCGATGCGCTTCGAGGTCCAGTTCCGCAACACCGAGCCGACCGAGGCCCTGATCCGGCGCGCCCAGCGCAAGTTCGAGAAGGTGGTCAAGCATCTTCGCGAACCGGTGGAGGGGCACCTCGTCCTCACGGTGGAGCGGCACCGCCACCGGGCGGAGATCAACGTGACGTCAGGCCGGGACACCCTCAAGGTCCAGGAGGAGACCGACGACATGTACGCGACCGTGGACCGTCTCATGCACACGCTGGAGCGCACGGCGAGACGACTCAAGGAGCGTCAGCAGGACCGCTGGGCCTCCCAGCCGGGACAGGTGGTGGACGGTTTCACCCTGGCCCAGGCCCTGGCCGAGATCGAGGAGGAGGGAACCGGCGAGTTCGAGACCACCGAGGAGGAACCCGAGTAGCCGCCGGGCCCGCCCGGAGGCGACGGGTTCGAACGGAGGAATCCGGCGTTTTCTTCGCCGGTTCCCCCTGTGGGTTTCTCCTGGGCGATCCCGGTTGCCCGCGCCCTGGGGTCATCATAGGTGCGTCAGTCTCGCGTGACTGGAGGGCCGAGAAGCCCCGGTCGCCCTTCCCGGAGACACCATGAGCCCCAACCGCTTCCTGTTCACCTCGGAGTCCGTGTCGGAAGGCCATCCGGACAAGATGTGCGACCAGATCTCGGACGCCGTCCTCGACGCCTACCTGGCCCAGGATCCGGACAGCCGGGTCGCGTGCGAGGTGCTCGTCAAGACCGGGGTGGTGATGGTCGCGGGGGAGATCACGAGCCGGGGCCGGGTGGACATCTCCCGGGTGGCCCGCCAGGTCGTCAAAGAGATCGGATTCGACTGCTCGGAGAAGGGCTTCGACGGAAACACCTGCTCGGTCCAGGTCGCCATCGAACCCCAGTCTCCGGACATCTCCCAGGGCGTCACCGCGGGGCAGGGCCTCTTCGCCGAACAGGGCGCCGGGGACCAGGGGATGATGTTCGGCTACGCCGTGAACGAGACCCCGGTCCTGATGCCCATGAGCATCCACTACGCCCACCGGCTCATGGAGCAGCTCGCGGTGCTGAGGCGGACCGGCCGGTTCCCCTGGATCCGGCCCGACTCGAAGAGCCAGGTGACCGTGGAGTATTGCGAGGGGCGCCCCTGCCGGATCCACACCGTGGTCGTGTCCACCCAGCACGCGGACACCGTCACCTACGACGAGATCCGGGACACGATCATCCACGAGCTCGTAAGGAAGACGATCCCTGAGGATCTCCTCGACGACCGGACGCACTTCTACGTGAACCCCACGGGCAAGTTCGTCCTGGGAGGCCCGTTTGCCGACTGCGGCTTGACCGGGCGGAAGATCATCGTGGACAGCTACGGGGGCCACGGCGCCCACGGAGGGGGGGCGTTCTCGGGCAAGGATCCGTCCAAGGTGGACCGATCCGCGGCCTACCTCGCCCGCTACGCGGCCAAGAACATCGTGGCCGCCGGGTTCGCCGACCGTTGCCTCGTTCAGCTCGCCTACGCCATCGGCGTGGCCCAGCCCGTCAGCATCATGGTGGACACGGGCGGCACGGGCAGGGTGGCGGACGAGCGCCTCGCCGAGTGCGTGGGCGAGGTCTTCCCCGTGACCCCTTCCCGCATCATCGAAGGCCTGGACCTGAAGCGCCCGATCTACAGAAAAACAGCCTCTTACGGACATTTCGGGCGCGAACTCCCCGAGTTCACCTGGGAGCGCACCGACCGGGTGGACGCGGTTCGGAGCTTCCTCGGATAGGCCCGAGCCTCCGCTCGAGACAGGCGCTGCCAGGGAGGTGACCCATGAAGGTCCACGAGTACCAGGCAAAGGACGTCCTTCGCCGGTTCGGCGTCGCGGTTCCCCACGGTGGCAGTGCCACGACCCCGGCCGAAGCCGTGGAGGTGGCCCGCACCCTGCCCGGACCCGTGTGGGTGGTCAAGGCCCAGGTCCATGCCGGCGGCCGGGGAAAGGGCCGCTTTCGCGGGGAGGTCTCCGAGGATGTTCTCGACCGCGTCCTGAAGGGCGAGGACGGGGTCCCCGGCAGGGGAGGCGTACGCCTCGCCCGCTCCCTCGAGGAGGTGGGCGGGCACGCCGAGGCCATGCTCGGCCGCACGCTGGTCACGAAGCAGACCGGCGGCTCGGGTGTCAGGGTACGACGGGTCTACGTGGAGCAGGGATGCGCCATCGCCCGGGAGCTGTACCTGGCCGCACTCCTGGATCGGTCGCGTTCCCAGGTGGTGGTCATGGCCTCCACCGAGGGTGGCACCGAGATCGAGGAGGTGGCGGCGCACCACCCCGAGCGCATCCACAAGGTCTGGGTGGACCCTGCTGTGGGTTTCGCCGCGTTCCAGGCCCGGCAGCTCGGGTTCGCGCTTGGGCTCGCAGGTGGCTCCCTCGCGTCCTTCCAGCGCCTCGTCACCGGGCTCGTGGCGGCCTACCACGGCACCGACGCCAGCCTCGCCGAGGTGAATCCGCTCGTGATCACCGAGGCCGGCGACGCGATCGCGCTCGACGCCAAGATGACCTTTGACGACAACGGGCTCTTCCGCCACCCCGAGATCGCCGCCTTGCGCGATCTCCTGGAGGAGGATCCCAACGAGGTCGAGGCCTCGAAGCACGATCTCAACTACATCAAGCTCTCCGGCGACATCGGGTGCATGGTCAACGGCGCCGGCCTGGCCATGGCCACCATGGACATCATCAAGCTCAACGGCGGCGAGCCGGCCAACTTCCTCGACGTGGGCGGCGGTGCCACCCTGGAGCGCGTGGCCGCGGGGTTTCGGATCATCACCTCGGATCCAGCGGTGCGCGGCATCCTGGTCAACATCTTCGGCGGCATCATGAAGTGCGACGTCATCGCCGAGGGCGTGCTGGCGGCGGTGGCCGAGGTGGGGCTGTCCGTGCCCCTGGTGGTCCGGCTGGAGGGCACGAACGTGGAACGGGGCCGCGCGCTCATCGCCGAGAGCGGGTTGCCCGTCATCACCGCCGACTCGATGGAGGACGCGGCGCACAAGGTCGTCGCCGCGGCTCGGGCCGGGAGGTCAGCATGGCCATCCTGATCGATGCGAACACGCGGGTCGTCTGCCAGGGCATCACCGGATCCTACGGGTCTTTCCACGCGAAGCAGATGCTGGCGTACGGGACCCGGCTCGTGGCGGGGCAGACGCCCGGAAAGGGTGGGCAGGTCTTCGAGGACACGGTGCCCGTGTTCCACACGGTCCGCGAGGCGGTCCGCGAGACCGGAGCGGACGCCAGCGTGATCTTCGTTCCCCCCGCCCATGCGGCGGACGCCATCCTGGAGGCGGTGGACGCCGGCATCCGTGTGGTGATCCCCATCACGGAGGGCATACCGGCCAACGACATGGTCCGGGTGTGGCCCGTGGTGAAGGCTCGTGGCGTGCGGATGGTCGGTCCCAACTGCCCGGGCGTCATCTCGCCGGGGAAGTGCAAGATCGGCATCATGCCCGGCTACATCCACAAGGAGGGGAGCATCGGCGTGATCTCCCGGTCGGGCACGCTGACCTACGAGGCCGTCTGGCAGCTCACCTGCGAGGGGCTCGGCCAGTCCACCTGCGTGGGCATGGGGGGCGACCCCGTCGTAGGCACGCGATTCGTGGACGCGCTCGATCTCTTCCAGGGCGATCCGGAGACCGAGGCGGTCGTGATGATCGGGGAGATCGGAGGCACGGCCGAGGAAGAGGCCGCCACGTGGATCCGGGCGCACATGACCAAGCCCGTGGTGGCGTTCATCGCGGGCGCCACGGCGCCTCCAGGCCGCCGCATGGGTCATGCGGGCGCCATCATCTCGGGCGGACAGGGCACCGCCCAGGACAAGTTCCGGGCGCTCGAGGCCGCGGGTGTCCACGTGGTCCGTAGCCCGGCCGAGATGGGCCGCCGCATGCGAGAGGTCCTGGGGAGGTAGGGATGGCTTCGGAGCGCACCCTTGCGATCGTCAAGCCGGACGCCGTGGCCCGGGGGCTGACCGGGACCCTGCTCGCGCGCATCGAGTCCGAGGGGTTGCGGATCGTGGCCCTGCGCATGGTTCGGTTGTCCCCCCGGGAGGTGGAGGGCTTCTACGCCGTCCATCGCGACAAGCCGTTCTTCTCGCCCCTCGTGGCGTTCATGACCTCGGGCCCGTCGGTGCTCGCCGTGCTCGAAGGGGAGGACGCCATCCGGCGCTGGCGCGCCTGCATGGGCGCCACCGATCCCATGGAAGCGGACGAGGGCACGATTCGCCGAACGTACGCCGAGAGCAAGCAGCGCAACGCGGTCCACGGATCCGATGGACCCTCGAGCGCCGCCTTCGAGATCGGCTGGTTCTTCCGCGGCCTCGACCTGGCCTGAGCGGCCTGCCGGCCCCTCACCGGGCATCCGGCTCCAGGACGCATCCGGCCGGGGTGCAGGCGCCGAGGGCCTCGACCTCGAGCGTCGTGTGTTCGATCCGGAAGCGGTGGTCCAGGACCGCCTCCACCTCCTTCCGGATCTCCAGGTCCGGGCGTGCGCCGGAGGTCACGACGTGGGCCGTGAAGACGGACACGCGACCGTCGAGGCTCCAGACGTGCACGTCGTGCAGGTCGAGCACGCCGTCCACCCCCAGGACGGCCGCCCGGACCGCCTCGTCGTCGTATCCCTCCGGCGCGAACTGGAGCAGGATCCGGCCCGAGGCGGACAGCAGGCGGAAGGCCCCCCACAGCACCAGCCCCGCCACCGCGAGGCCCGCCACGCTGTCCGCCGCCGGCACGCCTGCAGCGAGCAGGAGCGCGGCCACCACGGCGGCCAGGGAGCCGAGCGCGTCTCCCAGCATGTGGAGGAGGGCGGCCTGGACGTTGAGGTTTCCGCGATCCGAGCGCCAGAGGGCCCACGCGCTGCCCAGGTTCACGGCGAGGCCCGCCACCCCCACCCCCAGCACGGGCAGGGCCGGCACGGCAGGCGGGCCCTCCAACAGGCGGCTCAGGGCCTCCCGGACGATGAAGCCGACCGCGAGGAGCAGCCCCAGGCTGTTGAGGAAGGCCCCGAGCACCTCTGCCCGCCGCCAGCCGAAGGTCCGCTCCCGGCTGGAGCCCCGAACGGCGAGCCAGGACGCACCCAGCGCCACGGCCAGTGCGGCCACGTCGCTGACCATGTGGGCCGCGTCGGACAGGAGGGCCAGTGAACCCGTAACCAGGCCCACGACCGCCTCGACCGCCAGGAAGGCGGTGTTGAGGAGCAGGGCCACCACGAGTGCACGGCGAACCGGCATGCCCTCGGGATGGAGGGCATGCCCGTGGGGGCCCGTAGGATGCGCGGAGCCGTGGGCCACGGCCCGAAGGTAGCCACCCGGCTCGCGCCCTTCCAGGGCGGGGAGCCCCTACCGGCGTTCGATGGAGACCTTCTGCAGGACCACCGGCTGGCGCGGGCGGTCCGAGGCGTCCGTGGGGACCCGGGAGATGGCCAGGGCCACGTCCAGCCCTTCCACCACTCGGCCGAACACGGAGTGGCGGCGGTCGAGGTGGGGCGTGGGGCCGACCGTGATGAAGAACTGGCTGCCGTTGGTGTCGGGACCGGCGTTGGCCATGGACAGGATCCCCGCCTGGTCGTGCCGGAGCGTGGGATGGAACTCGTCCGCGAAGCGGTAGCCGGGTCCACCCATGCCCGTGCCCAGGGGGCAGCCGCCCTGGATCATGAACCCCTCGATGACGCGGTGGAACACGAGGCCGTCGTAGAAGGGGCGCCGCACCTTCTGGCGGGTCCGCGGATCCAGCCACTCCTTCGTGCCCTCGACGAGACCGACGAAGTTCTCGACCGTGCGGGGGGCGCGGTCGGCGAAGAGTTCCACGACGAAGCGTCCGTTCGAGGTGTCGAAGGTGGCGAGGGTCCGGGTGTCCACAGAAGCCTCCGTGCGCGGGGTTCGGGCTCCTACCCCGTACCGCCGAGGGGGACCACGGTCGGGGTGGGCCCCCGGTCCCACAACAGCACCCCCACCGATGCACAGATGAGGACGTAGCCGGCGACCGTGGCACCGGACACGGGCTCGTCCCAGATCATCCACGCCACCGCCCCGCCCAGCAAGGGTTCCGTGAGCGTGGCCGTCGACACGCGGTTGGGTGGGATCCAGCGCAGGGCGTGGGCGAAGGAGGTGTGCCCGACGACCGTGGGCACGAGCGCGAGAAGCCCGAAGCAGACCCAGTTTTGTGCGCCGTGGTCGACGAACGGGATGTCGAGGAACGGAAAGAGGAGGAAGCAGGGGAGCGACGCGATTGCGTACAGGACGCATGCATACACCGGGGCTTCCAGGAACCGCCGCAGCCGGCGCCCGACCAGGAAGTAGGCGGTGAAGCAGAGCGCGGAAAGGAGCACGACCAGGTCGCCCCGGAACCGATCCGGCGCGGCGTCCAGGTCGTGCCAGGCGATGACCAGGATCCCCGCCATGCCCAGGGCGATCGCGATCCAGAGCCGGCGGGAGGGCCGCTCGCCGATGAGGATCCATGCTGCCAGGGACGTGGACAGAGGATTCACCGCGAAGGTGACCTGCGCGTGCGCCACGGTGGTCTCTTGCACACCCGCGATCCAGGCGATGAAGTGGGCGGAGAGCGCGAGGCCGCCCAGGACCAGGAGGGCCAGCTCCTTCCGCCCCAACCGGCGCAGGGCGGGAAGGCCCCGCCAGACGAAGGGAAGCAGCACGAGAGATGCGAGCGCGAGGCGCCAGGCGGCGATGGCGACCGCCGAGGCATCGCCGATCCGAATCAGGTTGCCGGACTGGCTCGCGGCCAGGAGACCCAGGGCCAGCAGCACGAGCACGGAGCGAGGGGTGGACACGCCGCCGCCCCTATTCGGCGCGGGGCCGTCCCGCCTGCCCCCGGATTGCGGGTCGCCGCCTCGGGGGATTCGTCCCGGAATCGCGGTCGGGCCCTTTACTGACCGCGGTCAGGCTCATACGCTGGCGAGCCTCGGCAGGCGACGACGCCTCCCCATGGCGGGGAGAGCCCACTCCGGGGTGAAGGTTGGTCCTCATGGTCGGCAGGTCTGCACGCGGGCTCCTGGGAGCCCTCGCCGTGCTCGTCGCATCGGCAATCCCCGCCCTCGCCTGGGCGAGCGAGGCAGAACTCAAGGTCCCGCCCCTCGACACCGAGCGGTACCTGGGCATGACCGGATCCGGGCTCCTCATGCTGGGGCTCGTGGTCTGCGTGCTGGGCGGCGTGTTCGGGCTCGTCGTGTACCAGCAGTTGAAGCGCCTCCCGGTCCACGCCTCCATGCGCGAGATCTCGGAGCTCATCTACGAGACCTGCAAGACCTACCTGTTCACCCAGGGCAAGTTCATCCTCATCCTCTGGGCGTTCATCTGTACGATCATGGTGGTCTACTTCGGGAAGCTGAGCCCCATCGGCCACTCGGCGGGTGAGATCGCCCGGAACGTCGTCATCATCGTGGCCTTCAGCCTCGTGGGCATCGCGGGATCCTACGGTGTGGCCTGGTTCGGCATCCGGGTGAACACCTTCGCCAACTCGCGGACCGCGTTCGCCACGCTGAAGGGCAGCCCCTTCCCGGCCTACGCCATCCCGCTGAAGGCCGGCATCTCCATCGGCACGCTGCTCATCAGCATCGAACTGGTGATCATGCTCGCCATCCTGCTGTTCATCCCCGGCGAGCTCGCCGGCGTCTGCTTCATCGGGTTTGCCATCGGCGAATCGCTCGGCGCGGCCGCCTTGCGCATCGCGGGTGGGATCTTCACCAAGATCGCCGACATCGGCAGCGATCTCATGAAGATCGTCTTCAACATCAAGGAGGACGACGCGCGCAACCCGGGCGTCATCGCCGACTGCACGGGCGACAACGCAGGCGACTCGGTGGGCCCCACCGCCGACGGCTTCGAGACCTACGGCGTCACGGGCGTGGCCCTCATCTCCTTCATCCTCCTCGCGGTCCAAGAAGGCTTCCGGGTCGACCTGCTCGTCTGGATCTTCGTCATGCGCGTCATGATGATCCTCACCAGCGTGGGCTCGTACTTCATCAACGACCTCATCGCGAAGGCCCGCTTCGACAAGGTGGGCGTGAAGCACATGGACTTCGAGGCACCGCTCACCACCCTCGTCTGGCTCACATCGATCGTCTCCATCACCGTCACCTACATCGTCTCCTGGCTGATCATCCCGGACCTCGGCGACGGCACCCTGTGGTGGAAGCTCGCCACCATCATCACCTGCGGCACGCTCGCGGGTGCGCTCATCCCGGAGCTGGTCAAGGTGTTCACCTCCACCAAGTCCGGCCACGTCCGGGAGGTCGTGACCTCCGCCCGCGAGGGCGGCGCGTCGTTGGGCATCCTGTCCGGGTTCGTGGCCGGGAACTTCTCGGCCTACTGGATCGGCATGGCCATCCTGGCGCTCATGGGCATCGCCTTCGGCGTGAGCACCACGGGACTCGACAGCCTCATGGTGGCGCCGGCGGTGTTCGCCTTCGGCCTCGTGGCATTCGGCTTCCTCGGCATGGGGCCCGTGACCATCGCCGTGGACTCCTACGGCCCGGTGACGGACAACGCGCAGTCCGTGTTCGAGCTCTCCATGATCGAGACCCTGCCGGGCATCCACGACGAGCTGGAGCGGGACTTCGGGTTCCGCCCCGACTTCGATGTGGCCAAGGCCTTCCTCGAGGAGAACGACGGCGCGGGCAACACCTTCAAGGCCACCGCGAAGCCGGTGCTCATCGGGACCGCGGTCGTGGGCGCCACCACGCTCATCTTCGCCACCATCATGATGCTGACCGCAGGCTTGACCGAGAACGTGGACAGTCTGTCCATCTTGAACGCCCCGTTCCTGCTCGGCCTCATCGCGGGCGGTGCCGTCATCTACTGGTTCACCGGCGCCAGCACCCAGGCGGTGACCACCGGTGCCTACCGGGCGGTCGAGTTCATCAAGCGCCACATCCGACTCGACGGATCGGCGGAGAAGGCCTCCATCGAGGACAGCAAGAAGGTCGTGCAGATCTGCACGCAGTACGCCCAGAAGGGGATGTTCAACATCTTCCTCACTGTGTTCTTCAGCACGCTGGCCTTCGCGTGCCTGAACGAGTTCTTCTTCATCGGCTACCTCATCTCCATCGCGATCTTCGGCCTGTTCCAGGCCATCTTCATGGCCAACGCGGGCGGCGCCTGGGACAACGCCAAGAAGATCGTGGAGACCGAACTCAAGGAGAAGGGCACCGAGCTGCACGCCGCCACCGTGATCGGCGACACCGTGGGCGATCCCTTCAAGGACACCTCCTCGGTGGCCATGAACCCGGTCATCAAGTTCACCACGCTCTTCGGCCTCCTGGCCGTGGAGCTGGCGATCACCCTGGTGCCGTCGGTCCGGTTCACGCTCGCGGCCGTGTTCTTCCTCGTCGCGGTCGTGTTCGTCTGGCGGTCCTTCTACGCGATGCGCATCCAGGTGGACACCGCCGAGTCCGCGCCGACGCCCGGATAAGGGGCCAGTCGCGGGCTCGGTGGCGAACCCCCGGATGATGCCCCGCCTCGGAGGTGGTCGTGCCGGGTGACTGGATCCAAAGGTTCCACGGGGCTCTGGACGGGATCCACCAGGGGGTGATCTGGATGGACGGGTTCCTGTGGGGGCCCCCCATGCTGGTCCTCCTCCTGGGGACCCACCTCTTCCTCACCGTGCGCCTCGGGTTCGTACAGCGGTACCTGCCCACCGCGATCCGGATCTCCTTCAGCCGCAAGGGGGTCGGGGAAGGGGACGTCTCCCAGTTCGGCGCGCTGATGACGGCGCTCGCGGCGACCATCGGCACCGGCAACATCGTAGGGGTGGCCACGGCCGTGGCCCTGGGCGGGCCGGGAGCCGTCCTGTGGTGCTGGCTCACCGGCGTGTTCGGGATCGCCACCAAGTACGCGGAGGCGCTCCTCGCCGTGAAGTACCGGGTCAAGACCGCGGACGGCACCATGCTGGGCGGTCCCATGTACGCGCTGGAGCGAGGCCTGGGGCAGAAGTGGCTCGCGGTGCTGTTCTGCGTGTTCACCGCGATCGCTGCCTTCGGCATCGGCAACATGGTGCAGGCCAACTCGGTGGCGAGCCTCGTGGAGGAAACGCTGCACACCCCGACCTGGATCACCGGGGGGATCCTGTCCCTCCTCACCGCCGGGGTGGTGGTCGGCGGCATCCGATCCATCGCACGCGTATGCGAACGGTTGGTGCCCTTCATGGCGGTTTTCTACGTGATCGGATGCCTCGTCATCCTGGCGATGCAGTGGCAGACCATCGGGAGCACCGTGGCCCTCATCGTCCACGACGCGTTTCTGCCCCAGGCAGCGGTGGGTGGCTTCACCGGCGCCGGGGTCGCCATGTCCATGCGGTACGGCGTGGCCCGGGGCCTGTTCTCCAACGAGTCGGGCCTGGGCAGCGCGCCCATCGTGGCCGCGGCCGCCCGGACCCGAAACTGCGTCCGGCAGGCGCTCGTGTCCTCCACCGGCACCTTCTGGGACACGGTGGTGGTCTGCGCGATTACGGGCCTCGTCATCGTCAATACCGGGGCCTGGACGTCGGGCGCAGACGGAGCCGGCATCACCAAGGCCGCGTTCGAGTGGATCCCCGTGGTGGGTCCCCTGGCACTCACGGTGGGCCTCGTCACCTTCGTGTTCTCGACCATCCTCGGGTGGGAGTACTACGGGGAGCGGGCGGCGGAGTACCTCCTGGGCAAGCGCGCGATCCTGCCCTACCGGCTCACCTGGGTCCTGGTCGTCTTCGTGGGGGCCATCTCGAAGCTGGCCTTCGTCTGGGATTTCGCGGATGCCGCCAACGCGCTCATGGCGATTCCGAACCTCGTGTCCCTCCTGCTCCTGTCCGGGGTGCTCGTGGCCGAGACCCGGCGGTACCTGTGGAGCGGGCATCTCGATGCGTACGGCGATTCCCCGCCGGTGCCCAGCCAATTCGCTTCGTGACCGGACCCCGACGAGATACACCGCGGACGGAGGCTCCCATGAACCCGCTCGCCTTATTCCTGTACGCCCCGATCGCGTTTGCCGAGACAGCCCCGCCGATCGATGCCTGTGCGGCCGACGCGGCGTTGCTGGCCGCTCTACAGGTCTTCCTGTCCGAAGAGACCGGGCAGGAGGGGGCCGAGGCCCTCGGTCGCCTCGGGGACGTGCGGGCCGTGGCGCCGCTTCAGCACGGCGCACGCACGCGCGCCGAGCCCATCGCGCTCGCTTCCGTTCGCAACCTCGCGGGCTACGGACCCGAGGGCGTGGGAGCGCTGGCCGGCCTGCTCCAAGACGAGACGCCCTCCCAGGAGGTCCGCAAGGCCGCCGCCCACGCGCTGGGGCTCGCCTCCCGGCCCGATGCGGCGGATGCGCTCGTATCCGCGCTCGAGATCGACCTGCCGCGATCGGTGCGGGCCGAGGTGGTGGAGACGATCCGACGCTGGTACCCCGACCGGGCCGCGGGGCTGGAGCGGGTGGTCGCGCGCGACGGCACGGCCTGGCTGGTGGCCGGGGGTGCGACCGGGTTCGGGATGGCCCTCGGCGCGGCCGGGCACTTCGGCCAGGCCGATCTCGAGACGGTGGGCGTGCTCACCGGCGGGCTCGCCGGGGGTACGCTGGGGTTCGTGGGCGGGCGGGTGTGGCCCATGGAGGCCGGCGACGCCGCTTTCTTGACCACCAGCGGCATGGCGTCGACGCTCGGGGGCATCATGATCGCGAACGCGGTGCACCGCTCGAGATCTCCGGAGGACTCCACGGCCGCGATGGCGGCCGGGGTGGACCCGTACGGGAACGGGTCCTCCGATGCCGCCTGGCTCGGCGGGCTCCTGGGCGACCTGGGAGGCTTCGGGCTGGGGTACGCGCTCCGAGAGCGGCATCCCGGCAGCGTGCAGGACGCCTGGGAGGCGGTCGCCGCGTCCTCGGCGAGCGCTCTGGGGGCGAGCACGTTCATGACCTTCGTCGATCCGGACTTCGAGTACGCTGCCCAGATGGCGGGCGGGATCGGGTTCATCGCCGGCATGGGCCTGGGTCATGCCGCCGCCCCCTCCGTGAACCTCACCGACCGCGACCTGGGCCTGCTCGCCCTGGGCACCACCTACGGCACGCTCCTCGGATCCCTGGTCCCCACGGGGGATCGGAACCGCGAGGGCCTGGGAGTGGCGGGCCTCGCGGCCGGCTACCTGGCCTCCTACGGCCTGGCCGTACCCGTGGAGATGCCCGGCGACGTGACGACCGGCGCCTTCTCGGGGCTCGCGCTGGGTTCCCTGGCCGGTTGGGGCACGGGCCTGATGCTGCCCAACCCCGACGGTCGCATCAGTCGGGCCGAGCGGCAGACCGTCTCCGCCATCACCCTGGCGGGTGGCACGGCGGGCGCGGCGCTCGGCGGGTATCTCACCTGGCACAACCCTGCGGGGATCGCCGCCAACGACGTCGTGCTGTCGAGCGTGGTCACCGGCTGGGCCGGGTGGCAGGCCATCGGCTGGTGGAACGTCGTGGACCAGCCGGAGGACCAGAGGGGATGGATGCCGCTCGCACCGGCTCTGGCCGGATCGGCGGCGGCCATCGCGTCGCCCCTCCTGGACGTGGACGTGGAGCGCACCCTGCCGGCTGCCTCGCTCGGGCTCTGGGGCGTGTACGTGGGCGCGGCGGGCGCCGTTCTCACGGATGCCGAGAAGCCCCTGGCCTGGTCGTTGACCGGGTCCGACGTGGGCCTGGGCCTGGGCGCGCTCCTCATGTCTCCGTGGGTCAACGCGTCCCCCCTCGTGGTCGCCCTGGCCGATGCCGGCGGGGTGGTGGGCGTGGCCGTGGGGCTCTTCGCAGCCAACTTCGCCACGGACGAGACCGATCCTCTCCTCATCGCGTCGCTCGTGGGCGGAGGGGTCGGCGCGGCGGGCGGCGCACTGGCGGGCGTGGCTCTCCAGGCCCGTCGGCCCGAGACCCGGGAGGCGCTTGGGCTCTGGCGTCCCGCCGTCCCCGACCTGCCCGGCACCTGGAGCCTCGCCCCGGCCACGCTCGCCGACGGTGACCGGGTGGCCTGGGGCGCGAGCCTGACCGCCACGGGCTGGTAACGCGCTTCCGAGCGCCCGGAACGGTTCAGGTCCGGAACAGGAAGCGCACGGCGTCGCGCGCCACGGCAGGCAGATCCTCCCAGTTCCGTGCACGGAATCGCCGGCCGCGGCCTGCCGAGGCGAGGCGACGGCAGGTCCGCGTGCCCTGTGCGTGCTCCGGGCCCACCTGGATCACGTGGAGGCGAGGGAAGCGGCCTGCGGGCCTCAACGGATCCCACCCCACGTTGGGCAGGCCGTCCGTGAACAGGAACGCGACCCGTTCGCGGCGCCGGGAGCGGGCCAGCTCGTCCGCCGCACGGGCCAGGCCCGCCTCGAGGTTGGTGTAGCCCTGGGCCGGGACTCCGAGCACCCGGCGGACCCCCTCGTGCGTGGGAACCGGCCGTCCGACCGGTACCCGCACGTGGGCAGCGGTGTCGAAGGACACCACGGCCACGTCCCCGAGGGCGAGTTGGAGGATGGCCGCGGCCACGGCCACGAGCGCGATCTTCTCGCCGGTCATGGAGAGGCTGGTGTCGAGGATCAGCACCACCTCGGCGTCCCGGGGCTCGGTGCGCCGCACCTGCAGCCGGTTGGCGGACCAGGGTGGATCGCGGTCCGTGGTGGCCTCGAGATCCAGCTCCCCGGACGCCGGAAACGTGTCCTCCACGCAGTGGACCGGGCGCCGGGCGTGCCCGAGCAGGCGCCGTGCGCGGGCGAGAACCGCCTCTGCCGTCCGAGCGCTCACATCCACCTCGAGGTGGGCCGACACCTGGGCCCCGAGCACCCGATTCGTCCGCTCGGACGCTTCCCAGCCCGCGGGCAGCGGCACCATGGCGGGCGCCAGGTCGGAAGCCACGAAGAAGGGTTGGCGCTGCGTGTCGAGAGTGGGGGGGCGGACCGTGGCCGTGCGCGTCAGGTCGAGCGTGGGCCTCGGCTGCCCCCCTGGACTTTTTTTGGGAGCGATCCCAGGATCTCGTCGATGCCGTGATCGCGATCGTCCAGGAGGTCCAGGCGTGTGGGGAGCGCGAGCGCCGCGGCCCGATCCAGGTCGCCGCCCAGGGCCGTGGCCAGGTCCGCGAGCGCGACCGCTGCCCGGACCGAGGCCCCCCGGCGGACGTGGGGATCGCTCCGCGTGGCCCGCACCATGGCCACCGCTGCGGCCACCAGCTCGGGCGGAGGACCGAGGCGCGCGCGTGAGGCCACGATGGCGCGCTCCTCGGCCTCGTCCTGGTAGTCGAGGCGGACACGCTCGAACCGGTCGAGGAGGGCCTCGGAGAGGTGGCCCGTGGCCACGAACTCGGCGGGGTTCTGGGTGGCCACCACCGCGAACCCCGGGGCAGCGCGGATCGTACCCAGGTGGGGAACCTCGATCCGACCCTCGTCCATGGCGGGCAGGAGCACGTTCTGCACGCCCTCCGGCATGCGGTTGAGCTCGTTGACGAACAGGACGCCTCCCGCCTCGAGCGCCCGGGCGAGCGGGCCCTCCTGGAAGGCTTCCGGGACGTACCCGCGGGCCATCACGGTGGGCGGATCGAATGCACCCACCAGGCGCGCCTCGGAGTAGCGGCCATCCCCGTCCACCCGGAGGAAGGGTCGCCCGAGGCTGCCGGCCACGGCCTGCACCAGGGCCGTCTTGCCGACCCCCACCGGGCCCTCCACGAGCACGTGGCGCGCTGCGGCCAGGCAGGCGATCAGGTCCTCGATCTCCCGGGCCCGGCCCACGATGCCACAGGTCTCCTGGATGGCTCGGACATCCGGCAGGGAGGGCATGGCGCCTCCAGGGAGGGGTGACGAGGACGCCCTATCCCACCACCCGGGATCCTCCCCGCGCGATTGCCGCTCCCAAAGCCCTGCGATAGGGTCCGCCCCCTTTCGAGATCCCACCAGGAGCGGGCCATGGAACGGCAGAAGGCGACCAACATCACGTGGCACGGAGCGAACGTCACCCAGGAGGAGCGGGAGGGCGCCGTCGGCCAGAAGGGCTGCGTGCTCTGGTACACGGGCCTGTCGGCCTCCGGGAAGAGCACCGTGGCCCGCCGCGTGGAGCAACTCCTGCTCGAGCGCGGTGTCTTCACGTACGTCCTCGACGGTGACAACGTCCGCCACGGACTCAACAAGGACCTCGGCTTCTCGCCGAAGGACCGCGAGGAGAACATCCGCCGCATCGGCGAGGTGGCCGCGCTCTTCGCCGACGCCGGCGTGGTCGCCATGACGGCCTTCATCAGCCCCTACCGGGCCGATCGCGACCTGGCACGCTCCAAGGTCCGGCCCGACCGGTTCTTCGAGATCTTCATGGACATCCCGGTGGAGGTCTGCGAGACCCGCGATCCCAAGGGGCTCTACCAGAAGGCCCGCGAGGGGAAGATCCCCGAGTTCACGGGCATCAGCGCACCCTACGAGGCGCCGCTCGCCCCCGAGCTACGGCTCACGGCCTCCCTCGACGTCGAGGCCTCGGCCCGGGCCGTTCTCGTCTTCCTCGAGGAGAAGGGCGTCCTCCAGTAGGCGCCAGGGCGTCAGCGGGCGGGTGTCGCGTACCGATCCCCCAGCACGCCCGGCCAGGGATTGCGCACGGCACAGGGCCGCCCCATGCGGACGATGTAGTCCTGGTGCCAGGCCTCGGCCGGCCAGAAGGTCCGGGCCGGTTCGATCACCGTGACGATGGGCGAGCCGAAGGCCTGCCGGTCCTCGAGTTCCGCCAACCAGGCCCGTGCCTCGCGGGCCTGGGCCTCGTCCGCCGTGAAGACGCCGCTGCGGTACTGGTCGCCCACGTCCGGACCCTGCCGATCGAGCTGGGTGGGGTCGTGCATGGCGAAGAAGCCCTCCAGCAGCTCGCGGTACGAGATGCGCGCCGGATCGAAGGTCACCTGCACGGCTTCGGCGTGCCCGGTGGTGTGGGAGCAGACCTGTTCGTAGGTGGGTGCCTCGGTGTGGCCCTGCATGTAGCCGCTCACCACGTCGAGGACGCCGGGCGCGAGCTGGAAGGTGTGCTCGACGCCCCAGAAACAGCCGCCGGCGAACCAGGCGGTCTCGGTCCGCATGGGCAGGGACTCGGGCGGCAGCGGCTCGCCCGCGGGCCGGAACCCCAGCGCCGCGCTGTTGATGCAGTAGCGAAGGCCGGTCGGTCGGGGCCCGTCGTCGAACACGTGACCCAGGTGGGCACCGCATCGGGAACACCGGACCTCGGTACGGACCATGCCGTGGCCCTCGTCACGATGCTCCCGGACATGGGCTGGATCGAAGGGTCGGGAGAACGAGGGCCAGCCCGAGCCCGAGTGGAACTTCGCATCGCTTCGAAAGAGCGGCAGGCCGCACACCGCACAGGTGTAGGTCCCCTCCCGTTGCTCGTCGGTGAGCCTGCCCGTGAAGGGCGGC
Organism: Deltaproteobacteria bacterium; assembly: GCA_016927815.1. Lineage (GTDB taxonomy): Bacteria > Myxococcota_A > UBA796 > UBA796 > JAFGLY01 > JAFGLY01. Next base: position 34,992 of record JAFGLY010000204.1, read on the forward strand.
TCGGTGCCCGCACGCTGGGTGACGCGGTGGGCCTCGGGATCGAGTCCGGCGGCCAGCTCGGCCACCCGGTCGTCCGGCAGTGGGGTCACGTCGTAGGCGGACTTGGAGTAGACGGGTCGCATGGAGGGGGTCTCTCCGGGTCGGGGGGTCCCACCGGCCACGGGTGGGCTGCAAGCCGCGCTGAGGACGGCGAGGAGGAGGATCGGGAGGGGACGCACGGGCGCTCCGACACGGGGAGGATCCGGCGGGCGGCCGTAACGTGACGCAACCAGGCCTTGGCGTGGGTTCGGGTCGGTGCTACCGTCCACGACGAGAGGTGCTCCCGTGGCCATCTTGTTCGCCCCGTGGTTCCTGGTCCTCCCGCTCCTCACGTTCGCCTGCTCGGAGCCGTCCGAGGACGACACCGCCTTGGAGGACGACACGGGATCGCCTGTGGACACCCAGGACGACGGGTGCACGGACGTGGAGGGCGCAACGCCCTTCGCATTCTCGCCCGACGCGATCACCGGGATGGACGACCTGGGCAGCCTGGGTGCGGCCCTCACGATCGCAGTCGACAGCGTGGGCAGGGCTGGCCTGGTCCTCGCCTTCCGGTTCGACCTCCCCTTCTACTCCGGCGGGTTCACTCCGGGCTGCGACGTCGAGGCCACCGCCCAAGACTACGCCTGGGGCGCGATCGACCCCAGGCTCGCCCAGGCCGCCAGCCGCTGGCCGTGGCTGGCCCCCGCGTTCACGGACACCGAGGGGATCCGCGCGCTCGAGAGCGAGATGGCCGGGTTCCTGATCGTGCTCGGGAACCACGGAGATCAACAGGTGTTCGTGGCCGCAACAGGGCGACTCACGCTCACCCGGCTGGATGGGAAGGAAGCGGTGGTGGAGGGCGACCTGGCGTTCGCCGAGGTGACGCCGGCGGGTTCGGAGGCCGAGGAGGTGCCGGGCGGGGACCGGGTGCGTCTGGACGATCTCCTGCTCACCTACCCCTACATCCCCTAGCCCCGGGCCCCCGGCGCGAGAGGGACTGGCGCACGTCTCGAAGTGAACCTATGTTCACCTCGTGACTGCCGACCGCTGCCTCGTCGCCCACCTCCCGGGCTTCCGGCTCGAGCGCTGCGGCTACGCGTCCCAGGAGCCCGTGGCGCTCGTCGGGGAGCGAAAAAGCGCGCTCCGCGTGCTCGCGGCCACCCCGGCAGCGGTCCGCTGCGGCATCGCCCCGGGCATGACGCTCGCCCAGGCGCGGGCGCTCCTCCCCACCCTGGCCCACGAGCTGCACGACCCGGTGGCCGAGAGGCTGGATCTCGCGGAGCTCTCCCAGCGCCTCCACCGGATCTCGCCCGCTGTCGAGCCGCTTCCGCCCGACGCCCTGGCTGCGGGGCTCCGTCCCGGCCTCGAGGCCGTGGAGCGCGAGATCATCCGCCGGGTTCAGGACGATCTCGCACGCCTGGGCCACCGGGCGCACGTGGTGGTGGCCGACGATCTTTTCGGCGCCCGTGTGCTGGCCGCCTGGGGCCGGTGCGATCGGGCCGTGCCGCCCGGGGGCCTTGGGGCTGCACTCGCACCCCTCCCGGTGGCGGCCCTCGAGCCGTCCCCGCGGGTGGCCACCCTCCTCGGCGGTCTCGGGATCCGCACGATCGGCGCCTTCGCTGCCCTCCCGCCTGCGTCGGTGGCCGGCCGCCTGGGCCCCGAAGGCACCCGCATGCACCGTCTCGCCCGGGGCGACACCCGCCGCCTGCCGCCCGCGTCCGCCGGGGATCCGGGGACCCTCACCGTGGCCCACGAACTCCCGTTTCCGGTGGATGCCCTGGAACCCCTCTACTTCGTGATCCACGGCCTGTGTCGGGATCTCTGTGCGTTGCTGGAGTCCCGGGGGCAGGGCGTTCTCCACCTCGGGCTCACGCTCGCGCTCGAGGACGCCGAGCCCCACCGGTTCGAGATCCGCACCGGCCGGCCCATGTGCGATCCCGACCGGATGGCCCGCCTGATCCGGCGGCGGCTGGAGGGCGCGCGGCTTCCGTCCTCGGTGGTGACCGTGTCGCTCGATGCCGTGGAGAGCGCACCCTGGAGCGGGATCCAGGCTGGACTCCTCGACCGCTCGGGCGCGGCCGAGCCTCTTCCCGCCCTCGTGGCCCGCCTCGTCGAGGGGCTCGGACCCACGGCGGTCCTGCGGGCCGTGGCCCGCGACACGTGGCGACCGGAAGCGGCGTGGGCCGCCGTGCCGTTGGCCGCAGGAGACCCCTTTCCCGTGCTGGAGTCCGATTCGCGCGTCGACCCCTCGCCCCACAAGGAGGGCACGCCCGAGGAGGACCCCGTCTGGCCCCACGAGGCCTGGCGCCTCGACCTCGACGCCCCACGCCCCGCGCTGCTCCTCGCGGAACCTCGCCCCGTGGAGGCGGAGCCCTCGAGTGGCCCCCCCCGGCGGGTCCGCATCGAGGGCCGATGGTGCGAGGTGGCGGCCGTGATCGCCCAGGAGCGGCTCTCGGGCGAGTGGTGGGCCGATCCCATCGATCGAGACTGCTGGATCCTCGACCTGGCCGACGGCCGTCGGGTGTGGATCGGCCGGGCCTGGGGTCATGCCCTGCTGTACGGTGCCTTCGACCAGGGGCCGTAGACGACGGCCGGGTTCGGGGGCTCCCGTCCCCGGCGCCTGATCCGGGTCGGTGTCCGCGCGGCGGATCTCGGCCCCTCCCTGCGATAGGGGCTCGACGGAGGTGCCCCATGATCCGGTCGCCCGCCCTCGCGTGGTTCGTCTTCCTCCCCCTTCTGGCCTGCGACAGCACCGAGGAGCCCGACGACACGAGCGGACCGGAGGACACCTCGGAGACGGCCGCCGGCGAGCCCCAGCCCGGCGAGGCGTTCGACCGCTGGTGCCTGGGCCGGGACTGGCAGGACACGCTCGTCCCGGGCGTGGTGGGCGCGGTCTCGGGTGCCTTCCCGTCCAGCCTGTCCGAGGAGTACCGCCTCGAGGGCGTGGTGGAGACCGACAAGGTGGTGCCCCCGCACCCCTTCCACGTCACCCGCATCCAGATGGCGTTCGCAGCGGGTCCCGGACGGGCCCGCATCCGGATCATGGGTGCCTGGGGCCGCTCCTACCCGGGAGAGTGGCCCGACCTGGACGCCGGGGAGTGGAACCTGATCGAGCCGATCGAGATCGACATCCCCGAGGACGCCGGAGCCGCCGTCTGGCAGGAGGTGGACGTCTCCTCGCTCGGGCTGTTCCTGGAGCCCACCCAGCACTACATGATCGTCCACGAGTACCCCTCCGACGGCGACCCGGGGGTCTACTTCGTCAGCGCACCGTCGGACGAGTCCGACCGCGGCCTCCTGCTCATCCCGGGCGAGGACATGCCCTGGGGTATCGGCGGAAACTTCAAGATGCAGCTTACAGGCGAGTTCTTCTGCCAGTGGGACGACGACGAGCGCTGGTTCGAGGACGTCACCGCCACGCAGCCCTTCGCCGAGGACTCCTCGGGGATGGTGGGCGTGGTGGATCTCGACGGCGACGGACACCAGGACGTCTGGAACTACGATGCGGGCCCCACGATCTACCTCGGCGACGGACAGGGCCACTTCGAGGTGCCCGCCGTCGATCCGCTGGCCGAGGCCCGGACCGCATCGTTCCTGATCTTTGGGGACATCGACAACGACGGAGACCCCGATGCCTTCGCCGCCGTGTACACCGGTGCCGACTCGGATGGGGACCGGTCGACCCTCGCCGAGGGCGACTGCAACGACGCCGACGACTCCATCGAGCCAGGCGAGGACGAGGTCGTGGACTATCGGGACAACGACTGTGACGGGATCGCCGACGACGGCACCGACACCAGCGACCACGACCTGGACGGGTCGTCCATCGCGGACGGCGATTGCGACGACACGCTCACGAGCGTCCATCCCAAGGCGCCCGAGCTCCACGACGGCATCGACAACGACTGCGACGGCGAGACCGACGAGGACTGGACCTCGTTCGTCCTGACGAACGACGGTACGGGCCTGCTCCACCGCGTCGAGGCGTCCGGGATCCAGGCGGTGGAGCCCAGCACGGCGGGCGGCTTCGGCGACGGCGACCTGGACGGTCGGCTCGACCTCTACTTCGGCAACTGGCTCGAGCAGTACCCCAACGACCCCGCGGTCCAGGACCGCTACTACGAGGGACTCGGCGACGGGACCTTCCGGTACGCCTCGGAGGAGGCGGGTCTCCTCCTGCCCGAGGCCTTCTCCGTGTACGGCGTCAACTGGAACGACTACAACGACGACGGCTGCCCCGACATCTTCGTGGGCAACTACCACCTGTACGACAACCAGCTCTGGGAGAACCAGTGCGACGGCACCTTCGTGGACGTGGCCCTGGAGGTCGGGGTGGCCCACGACGACGAGCCCAGCCCCTATGCGAACCTCCCGGGCGGCCACACCTACGGAGGGGAGTGGGGGGATTTCGACAACGACGGCGACTGGGACTCCTTCATCTGCAACCTGTCCCACCCGCGCACGCAGCCGTGGGCGGATCCCAGCATGTTCGTCGTGAACCAGGGCCCGCCCGACTACACGTTCACCAACGAGCGCGAGGCCCGGGGGTTCATCTACGACGAGGGCGACGTCAACGCCCAGTGGGGCGACTTCGACAACGACATGGACATCGACCTCGCCGTCGCGTCGCTCTACTCGGGCCATCGTGCCCGGATCTACCGGAACGACGGTGGGAGGTTCACGGACGTCACCTACGAGATGGGGGTCGACGTGGAGGACGCCATCGCCGTGGTCTGGGTCGACGTGGACGAGGACGGCGACGAGGACCTCTTCGTCGGTGACCGCTTCCTCTCCCCCTACCTCCACCTCTTCGTCAACCGCGTGGGCCAGGACGCCCACTGGGTGGACCTCGTGGTCGAGGGCACGGACACCAACCGGGATGGGGCCGGTGCGAAGGTCGTCCTCGAGGCGGGCGGAGTCACCCAGATGCGCATCGCGCAGGACGGGAACGGGCACTGGAACACCCAGAAGCCCCGCACGCTCCACTTCGGGCTCGGCTCGCACACCACGGTCGACGCGGTCTCGGTCCGCTGGGTGGCGGGCGGCACCGAGACCTTCACCGGCGTCGGCGTGGACGGCCGGTTCCGCCTCGTGGAAGGGACCGGCGTCGCGGTGCCCGAGTCGCGCTGAAACGGTAGGGGGGGGGTCGCGCATCGGAGTTCATGTCGGCTCCCGGTGCCGAGATCGTCGAGCGGAACGAGGGCATCGACACGGACGCCATCGAGGCGGTGCTTCCCATCCCCTACCCCCGGGGTCGGGTGCCGGGGGAGGGAGGTCCGGATAGCCTCCGAGCATGACCGGTGTCCTCCCGCCTGCCCGGACCCGACCCGCAGCGGGATGGCAGGCGGGGATCGCCGCGCTCGCCGCGATGGGCCTCCTGGCCTGGATCACCTCGGGCCGTCCCGGGGTCTCCTTCGTGGACTTCGTCACGTTCGCGGACCGTGCGCATCACCTGGGCGATCCGTCGGCCTGGATGCACGCCCTCTACCCCGTGGGCTACCCGCTGCTGCTCGCGGCGGGCCGTGCGGTGCTCGGAGACGTGGTGCTCGCAGGCGAGGTCCTCGGCGTTCTCGCCGGGTCCTTCCTGGTCTGGACCGCCGCCCGATCCCTGGGCCTGGGCGCGGCGCTCTGGCTCCTCGGATCCGGGACGATCCTGGCCGGTGGCGTGCTCGAGGGCACCGATCTCCCCGCAGCGGCGCTCTCCGTGGCGGCGCTCCTCTCGGCGGCGCATGCCCGCGACGCGGGGCACGGCCGAGAGGCGCTGCGATGGTCGGCGTGGGCGGGCGTGCTGGCGGGCGCGGCGTGCCTCGTGCGCTACACGGCGGTCCCCGTGCCGATCCTGGTCCTGGTGGCCGCGCCTCGCCGGGGCGCGGCGCTGGCCGGCATCGCGATCCTCCTGGTGCCACACCTCGCGGGGGCCTGGATCGCGGGGGAGTCCCCCCTTCCCGACCAGCGGGGCAACCTCGGCATCGCCTGGGGACCGCACGGATCGCCATGGCATCCGGATACCCTCCGGCGATGGCCCGACGGTTTCGTGCGGGCGATGGGCCACGCGGCGCCCGGCGTCGCCGGAGGCCTCGGCCTCGCGGGCCTGGCGGTCGGCCTCCTGCTCCGGGATCGCCGGGCGGCGCTCCTGGGTGGACTGGCCGTCGTCCACAGTTCCGTGTTGGCCATGCTCTTTTCCAATCCACGCCTCGCGCTGCCGGCACACGCGTGCGTCCTCCTCGGAGCCACCTTCCTCCCCCCGGGACTGGCGGCGTGGCTCGCCCGGCGACCCGGCACCGCCCGCTACGCGCTCCTGGCCGGCAGGGGGGGAGCGTTCGTCCTCGGCGTCCTGGGCCTGGTGCTCGCCGCCCGGGCAGCTCCTGCGCTCCGGGTGCCGCCTCCCGAGGCCCAGGCCGTGTCGCTGCTCGCCCAGCGGGCGGGTGGGCTCTCGGGACCGTTCCTCTCCAACTCGCCCTGGTTTCATGTGCGACGGGACGGGTGGGTGGAGGGAGCCGTCCAGATCCGCTCGGTGGCCGCCGATCCCCGGACGTTCGGACCCGAGGACCTCGCGCGGGTCATGGACCGGGGACGGGTTCCCTACGTGGCCCTGGAGATCGGGCGATTGACGCGGGACCTGCCCGGCCTCTCCCCGCTCGTCCAGGTCCGCGTTCCCGGATTCCGGCGCCTCTTGAGGGCCCAGGGATGGATGGTGCTGGTACGCGAACCGCCCGTAAGCCTCATCGCTCCGGATGCGGCTTGAGGAACGTGTCGGGCATGCGGACCGCCACGACCTCGCCCCGAGCGCACACCTGCCCCTCCACGGAGAGGGTGGCCTCCACGATCACCTTCCGCGCCCCGATCTCCCGGGCACGCCCGCGCACGACGAGCGGAGGCCCCAGCGGGGTCGGTCTCAGGTAGTCCACGTGGAGGGAGGCGGTGACGAACCGGTAGGGCGGATCGCCGTTGATCGGTCTGCCCTCGGCCCGAGCCGAGGCTGCGGCCGCGGTGCCGGTGCCGTGGCAGTCGATGAGCGAGGCGATGAGGCCTCCGTAGACGAAGCCCGGGATCGCGATGTGGTAGGGCTCGGGCGTGAACCTGCAGACGGTCTCGTCGCCGTCCCAGAAGGACCGGATGTGGTAGCCGTGCGGGTTGAGCCTCCCGCACCCGAAGCACCAGGAGAAATCGTCGGGGTACAGGTCTTGGAACGCGGGAACGTCTCCAGGCTCGGAATGCTGCGGCATGGACACCTCGGTACACGGGGACCGGGCAACGTAGCGTGGCCAGCGCGAGCCTGCCGTGGGATACCCTGACTCCATGCGACCTCTCCTCCTCTCGGCCCTGGGGTTCTGCACCGCGTGCGCTCCCCCGGACGTCCGCTCGATCGACGCGCTGATCCGCACCGCGTCTCCCATCGCATGGGCCGGCACCCTGGCCTGGGCCGCCGCCTCGGGAGACGGGGGGCCGTGTGCTCGGGTGGAGGCGCCGGACGAGCTCGTCCTCGCGGTCGGCCCCGCGTGCCCGCCCGCGCTCGGGGCCGCACCGGCAGGGGAGGCCCACGTCACGCTCGTGGAGGTCTCGGACGACGCGCTGCGTTTCTCGGCCGCATTCGGAGGCCTCGCCGTGGACGGCCGCACGCCGGTGCTCTCCGACCTCGGGGCGGCGACGGTGACCCCCCGGTTCGGGGGCCTCCTGGTGGCGTGGGCCGACACCGACGTCGCGGCGGTCGGAGAGGCGGCCGACGTGGTGCAGGGCACCTGGGTGGTCGCGGTCGACGTCGGGCCGACGCCTGCCGACGTGTCCGACGACCGGTGGACCCTGCAGGGAGCCCGCCAGTGGGTGGCCACGGGGTCCTACGGGTCCGCCGTCATCGAGTCGGGGTTGACGCTGGTGGAGACCCGACCGTCCTGCAGGTTGAATCCGACCTCTGGAACGGCGACCATCGAGACCGTCCAGGGCCGGGCCTCCAATGCCGGGATCGACCTCGGCACGGTGTCCTTCCACGACGCGTGCGACGGCCGGGCCACCTTCGTGAGCGCCGGATCCAGCGGGGCCTCCGTCGGGGAGGAGGTCGACCTCCTCGCGGGAGCACGGGACGGATGAACGCGTCGGGCCAGGAACCTGCCGCGTCGTCCATGGGGGGCCGGACCTCGAGCGCCCAGGCATCCATCGAGGCCCTACGAGGCGGCACCGGAAGAACAGGCGCCTCTCATCGCCCGTGTCGATGGTGCTCCACCCGCGCTATCCCCAGGATTCAAGCGGATTCCGAGAGCCGTTGACAGGTGGGGCACAACCCCTGCCGCGCAGGGGTGGCACTTGTGCCCCGCCTGGAGCCCCGAAATGGGGCACAACCCCCTACCCTGCCGCGCAGGGGTGGCACT
>JAFGLY010000205.1 GCA_016927815.1 Deltaproteobacteria bacterium
CTCGATGTCGGCTCATCGCATCCTGGGGCTGGAGCAGGTCCCAAGGGTTCGGCTGTTCGCCGATTAAAGCGGTACGCGAGCTGGGTTCAGAACGTCGCGAGACAGTTCGGTCCCTATCTGCCGTGGGCGTTGGAGAGTTGAGAGGCGCTGTCCCTAGTACGAGAGGACCGGGATGGACGTACCTCTGGTGGATCGGTTGTCGCGCCAGCGGCATAGCCGGGTAGCCACGTACGGAAGGGATAACCGCTGAAAGCATCTAAGCGGGAAACCCTCCTCGAGATGAGCTCTCCCTGAAGGACCCTCGAAGACCACGAGGTTGATAGGCCGGAGGTGGAAGTGCAGCAATGCATGGAGCTGACCGGTACTAATCGTCCGTCCGGCTTGTCCCCACGACGCCGGGCCCTGTCGCGTCCTCCCCATCCCCTTGCGCACCCTTTCTGGTCGGTGATCATAGCTGAGGGGTTCCACCCGTCCCCATTCCGAACACGGCCGTTAAGCCCTCAAGCGCCGATGGTACTGCCGGGGTAACCCGGTGGGAGAGTAGGTCGTCGCCGACCAGATCCCTTCGAGCCCCCGTAGAGCAAGACTCCGGGGGCTCGTCGTGTCTCGGGACATCGAGAGGCTTGACGCAGGGACATCCGTTCAATACCGTGAGGTCCACGGAGACTCTCCATGAACGACCTCTCGGACCGCCAGCGAGCCCTGCTCACCTACCTCGGCAGCTACATCCGCGCGCACGGCTACCCTCCCAGCATCCGGGAGATGGCCCGCGCGGTGGGGATCCGCTCCACGAACGGCGTGGCCTACCAGCTACGCGCTCTCGAAACCCGGGGGTACCTGGAGCGCGACACCGAGGGCGCGCACGCACGTGCCATGCGCCTGACGGCCAAGGCCCGCCCCATCGCGGCCAAGGAGGGCCGGGTGGTACCCCTGGTCGGACGCGTGGCCGCGGGCCCACCGGTCGGGGCCGAGGAGATCCCTGAGGGAGCACTGGTGGTCGACCGGATGCTCGCACCTGGAGACGGACCGTTCTACGCGCTCCGGGTCAAGGGAGAGTCCATGGTGGAGGATGGCATCCTCTCTGGAGACTTCGTGGTGGTGCGCAGCCAGGACCACGCCCGGGAGAAGGACATCGTCGTGGCCGTCGTGGACGGCGAGACGACCGTGAAGCGCCTGCACCGCGACGCCCGCCGGTGGTGGCTCGTGCCCGCGAACCGCGACATGCGGGCCTTTCCGCTTCCAGCCGACGGCACCGCGCGCATCGCGGGGGTGGTGGTTGGCCTGGTCCGGAAGCTCGCCTGATCCCCCTGGCCGAAACCGTTCGCCGTGGGTGGCGCTCGCGCCCGGGTGCGAGGGGGAGTAGAATGGCGCCCCGTGCACGAGACCTGTACCGCCATCTGCTCCGTGGACCTCCCCACAGGGAACGAGGTGTCCGTCGTCCGCCGTCGACTGCAGGGCGGCGAAGGGCCCTGCGTGGCGCTGGTGGCCGGCATGAGGGGCGACGCACCCGCGGGGATCCGCGTGCTGCACGACGTCGTCCGCATCCTGAGGGCCGGCTCCGGGCTGGCCGGGACGGTGGACATCTACCCCTGCGCCAACCCGGTCGCAGCCCACGGCGGCAGGCGGACCTGGCCCTTCTTCGACGTGGATCTGAAGCGGGTCTTTCCCGGGCGGCCCGACGGGTCTCCCCCGGACCGGGTGGCCCACGCTCTCGCCACCCACCTCAAGGAGGCGGACGTAGTGGTGGAAGTGGACGATGCAGGGACCGGATTCCGGGCCTGCGTCCATGCCCAGGTGCGTCGCGGATGGGCGCGCGAGACCGACCTCGCGGTCCGATCGGGCGTACGCGTGGTCTGGGAGCGCACCCCGGGTCCCCTGCTCTCGGGGGCCTTCGCCGCCTCCCTGCCCACCGTGGTCGCCCTGAGGGGCGGTGCCGGGCACCGACTGGAGGAGCGGTCCGATGCGGCCATGGTTGAGATCGTGCTGGGCCTCCTGGGCGTCGCCGGCCTCGTCGCCGCTGTCCCCCAGCCGGCTACGCCCTGCCTCGAGGTCGGGGACGCGGAGGTGGTTCCGGTACGGGCCGAGGCCGGAGGCCTCTTCATCCCCGGCTGCGAGCCCGGAGCCCAGGTCGCCCAGGGCGAGGCCCTGGGCGCGGTGGTCGATCCGATCGCCGTCGAGGAGCTGGAGGTGCTCGTGGCCCCTCGTGCCGGGCGGGTTCTCGCGATGCGGGAGCAACCCGTCGTGTACCCGGGCAGCACCATCGCCCGAATCGTCATTCCCCTGGAGCTGCCGGCGTGATCGAGGACGTATTCGTGCTCCAGGTCCCCTTCCGGGGCACCTATCGCCTCCAGCGGATCCGGTTCGGACAGGGGCGCCCACGCCTCGTGGTGGTCGCGGGCCTCCACGGAAACGAGCTGAACGGCATCCATGCCGTCCACCTCCTGGCCTCTGCGCTCCGCGAGCAGCGGCCGATCGGGACGGTGGACCTCCTGCCCCTCGTCAACGTCTTCGGCATCGAGGACGGCACCAAGCGGGGCCCGTTCGAAGGGGAGGATCTCAACGAGGTCTTCCCGGGCCACCCCCTGGGAACCGCGATGCAACGCGTGGCTTACGCGGTCCTCGAGGCCACCGACGCCGACGTGTGCGTGGACGTGCACAGCGGATCGCCGCTGGTGCAGGAGATGCCCCAGGTCCGTCTCCCGCTGGCCGGACCCGAGGTGGACCTCGGACGGGCCACCGGCCTGCCGTTCGTGTGGCGTCGGCCCACCGGAGGCCGGGAACCCTCGGGCCTGGTGGGGGCGTGGAGAGCGCTGGGTCGCCGGGGCTTCCGGATCACGGGCGGGCGGGGAGGCAGCCTGGACCCTCGGGACTCGGTCGCCATGGCCAACGGCGTGCGCCGGCTCATGGCCGCGCTCGGCATGGGGTCGAACGTGGGGCCGGGCGAGACCCTGGTGGACGTCACCCACGACGAGATCACCGCCCATCGGTGCGAGACCGGCGGCTTCTTCGTGCCCGAGAGCCGGGTGGGGATGCGGGTCCTGCCCGGACACCTGCTCGGCCGCGTCCTGGATCCAGTCGGAGGCGAGGTGCTGGAGACCGTGCGTGCGGATCGGGCCGGCCTGGTCACCAACCTGCGTGTCTACCCCATGGTCCACGCGGAAGAGCTGCTCGTCCGCGTGGCCGCCCTCCGCTGATGGGAGGCGGACCGTGGCCGAACGGAGGACGCCCGGCAGCGGACCTCTGAACGAGGCCGAGGCGTTCCGGCGCGCCATGGAGGGCGTGGTGCCGCTCAAGCGGAAGCAGGCGGCCCGGAAGCCCCCGCGCGTGAAGCCCGACGGGGAAGGCCCGCCCGCCCCGGCCGTCCGACCCGCCCGGGTGGAGACAGCGCCGGCCATGACACCCCTTCCCGCGAAGACGGCCCGGCCGTCGGTACCCGCGGTGGCCGGGGACGCCGTGCTGGGGGCACGGATCGATGCCCTGGAAGCCGAGGTCCGCCGGCTGGTCGCAGACCTCGCCCAGGCGCGGATCGACGCCGCCGAGGCGACCGCACGTGCCCTGCCCGACACGGGCGTCCGGATCCTCTCCATCCTGGAAGACCGGGGCCTGAAGGGGCCCGACGAGGCCTCCCACGCGCTCGCGGTGCTCCTGGAGCAGCACGTCCTGGATCCGGTACTACCCTGGGTGAACGTGGCCGACGCGGGACGCGTCGGCCGGAGGATCTTCGATCGGCTCGGGTTGTCCTGCATGGGGCCCGACTGCCATCTGCCGGGGGGTCCGGTGGTGGAGGTACCGCCCGCCCGGTGCGACGTGTGCGGAGGCGAGTCGATCCGCCTGGGCCTTCGCCGGTTCTCGGATGCCTGCCTGCTGTCCGGGATCACGCGCATCCTCTGGGTGGGCGGTCGTGCCCGGGTCCTGCAGCGGCTCGTGGAGGGCGTGGACCCACGGCTGTCGCTCCGGGTCCAGCCCGGGGCTCTCCCCGTGGCGCCCCCCCGGACCGACGAAGACTGGGCGCGGATCGTCATCGTGTGGGACGACGGGGACCTCTCGTCCGAGGCCGCGACCGCCGGCATGGCCAGGCCCCTGGCCCGCGTGTCCTGTTCGGGCCGCGCCCTCGCGCTGGCCTGCCTCGCCGCCGCGGAGCGCATCGAGGCTCTGGATCCGGAGTCCCTCGAC
>JAFGLY010000206.1 GCA_016927815.1 Deltaproteobacteria bacterium
AGCCTGGAGTGCGTGAGCGCGAGCGCGACCGTGGTCGCCTCCAGGTGGGTCCACCCGCCTTGGGGCCCCTGGTGCCGCGACTCCACCGTGGACTGCCCGCTCGGTCCGCCAACGCGCCACCTTCCCGATCAGTGCAGGTTCCAAGCACGAAAGCTTCAACCGTCTGGTGCATCTCCTCCGGGCCTGTGGTACACTGCCCCTGAAGGAGAACCGTGACTCTGATTCCCGTGATCCTCCTCTTCTGCGGCTGCGCCGGGTGGCTTGAAGCCCTTTGGAGCACCGAGGCCTGGGACAGTCCGGAGGGCACCGACTGGGTCCAGGTCGCAGCATCGGAGAACAATGCCACCTGCGGGCTACGAGAGGACGGCTCCGGCGAGTGCTGGGGATACGACGCCGATGAGGGCATGGCCCTCCCGGACGCGCCTCTCGTACATATGGACGTGGGTGGCCGTCCGTGCGGCCTCACCGCCGCCGGTGATGTCGCCTGCGGAGATGGATTTGGGAGCGGTGCTGGCGAGAACGTCGACCTCGGTGCCCTCCTCGATGGTACCCAGTACAAAGACGTGGCCGTGGGCCACGACTTCTACTGCGGTCTCTCGGACGCCGGCGCCCTTCGGTGCGTCACCACGTCCGACATAGCGCTCGTGGCGCCGGAGGAGGAGGCCTTCACCCGGATCTCGGGGGGCGCATGGATGCTGTGCGGCCTGCACGAGGACGGGTCGGCCTCCTGCTGGGACACGGACGGCGTCCGGACCGATCAGACGGGGCCCTTCACCGAGGTGGAGGCGGGCAGAGAAGGCGCCTGCGGGATCACGGGGGAGGGCGCGATCGAGTGTTGGGGGTACGTGTTCGTCGAAGCTGATCCCGGCCCGTTCGCTGCCTTGAGCATGGGCACCGCCGCTGCATGCGCCCTCGACCCGGACGGGGACATGCGCTGCTGGGTCGACGAACACAAGTTGATCGGGGTGAACCCGCCTGAGGACGGGCCGTTCTCCGGCGTGGCGGCGGGGACCCTGCAGGTGTGTGGCCTACGCACGGACGGAGCGATCTCGTGTGTAGAGGCGGAGTACTGGGAGGAGTAGGCGTGCCGGTTCCTCGGTACCCGGCCGCTTCCCTGGAGAAGCACAGACGCACCGTCGCGCGCGCCACGGTGGCCCCCCTCGTCGAGAAGCGCGCCCGGGCACACTCCCCCGCCCCCGTGCCGTCCCTCCTACACGCGGGGGAACCGCTGGCCTCCGGGTGGGAGGCGATCCTCGGAGCCGTACGAACCGATCCGGAGCCGCGGGGAGCCACCTGAACCCGCGGAGAGGCACGATGGACCCCCGTGGGGTGCGCCACGGGGCGAGGCGGGGAGGAGGACTCCCCGCCCCCGGATGGGCGTGGGGAACGGTTGTTCAATCCTGTCCGGGTCCGTCATGGAAGGCTTTCCGGGCGCAAAGTTGGGGACGCGCTTCTCGGCTGTCCTCCGACTCCGGGCTTGCTCGGTCGTGGGGGCAGGAGCATGCTGGGGGTGCGACAGCGGATTGGAGTACCGTGAACTGTGCAGACTTCTCCTTCGAAGGGATCGAGGGTGTCGAGAAGAGCGTCCACGACCTCGCAGATCAGATCGCGTACGTCGCGATCTGGGACCGCACCGACCGGAGGGTCGAGGAGCCGGTAGGCCGGTTCGACTTCGACCCCGACCGTGCGCTGCCGTGGCTGGAGGGTGTCGAGCCTCAGGGCGACGACGGGGAGGACGAAGGCCCTCCCCAGGAGGCCGACCACGATGGCGACGGAGGTCCGCTGGGAAGCGAGGTATCCCAAGTCGCCGGCGGCCCCCCGGAAGGGGCGAGCCGCCACCTGGGCACCCCCGAGCTTCTCCGCGCCTGCTGCCGGTGGCTGCGCTCCATCGCCACTCGCAACACGGTCGGCTGGCCCTACCGACGGTTCCGGGTGCGGCTCTGCGGCCCGAAGGGGCTGAACACCCTCGACAGCGGCTCCTTCCTCTGCCGGAACGACGGGTACGAGGAGGAGTCGGAGGAGGCCGCCGTCCAGGATCTCAGGATCCCGGCGCCAAGCTTCGAACAGATCGGTGCCCGGGCCACGTTCCGGCCCATGCAGTCCCTGGGGGACTACTACGCGCAGTGGGGCAACATCGTGCTCGGTAGCGTGGGCCAGCTCCAGGGCGTCAACAACGTGATGCTCAACCGCCTGCACCGGCAGCTCTCCGAGTGCCGCGACCAGGTGGACCAGCTCGTCGCGGCCATCCTGGAGTTCCGCTTCCGGGACGCGGTCGCCCGTGACCAGGCTGAGGCGGAGCACCGCGAGGGCGATGTCCGGGCCACGCTCGCCCGCGACGCCCTGAACCAGATCGGCGAGGCCGCCCGCGCCTTCCTGCTCGTCCGCGGCGTCAACCCCGAGATCGCCGAGATGGTCGCCGCGATGGGTGCGTCCCCCGACCTGGTCTCGGCGCTGAACGACCCAGAGGTGAAGGGGCTCATGCGGAACCCCGAGAACCTCAAGATCCTGGCCGCCATGCTCCGCGGTGCCGCCGCCCAGGCGCGCGCGGCCCGGCTCGTCTCCGAGCAGGCCCCCGCCGAGCCCGCGAACGGCGCCCGCCCGATCCCGAGGCGCCATCCGCCGCGGCCTGACCCGCAGGCGGCCCCTCCTGCCTGGCGCGAGCGCGGCCTTGCGCCCGGCGTCCACCCTGACGTCGTCCGACCCTTGCCCGACCCACCCTGGAGAACTCGCCCGTGCCCCGCGTCGAGGCGATCGCGCGCCGTGAGACGGGCTCCCCCTGGGCGGGTGGGGCGGCGCCGCGGTGGGTCGCCGGAGGTGTCCCGTGAACTCGGGCTGGCAGGGGAGCGCCCGGCCATGCGCCGGGTCCACGACCGGCGCGGCGGTCGCCCGGCCCACGGTCCATCCCCTACCCGGGGTAGCACGGTCCCGGCTTGCGAAGCCGCGCCGAGGCCAGTCGCCACCCGGCGGCATCGTCGGCGACAGCCCGCCCATGCGGGCCGCGCTGCACGACCTCCGCCGGTACGCTCGCACGGACCTGCCCGCGTTGATCACCGGCGAGACCGGCACGGGCAAGGAGCTGTTCGCCCACGAGCTCCACCGCCTGAGCCCGCGGGCGGCGAGGCCCTTCGTCGCCGTGAGCTGCCCGAACTTGCCGGCGCAGCTCGTTGAGTCGGAGTTGTTCGGGCACCGCAGGGGCGCCTTCACCGGCGCCGTGGACAGCCGCGTCGGCGCGTTCGAGATGGCGGACGGCGGTACGCTCTTCCTTTACGAGATCGGGGACATGCCCCTCGACGTTCAGGCCAGGATCCTGCGGGTGCTCCAGGAGGGCACCTTCCGGCGCCTCGGCGAGAACCGGGAGGTCCGCGTGGACGTGCGCGTGGTCGCCGCCACCCACCGGGATCTGGAAGCCATGGTCGCGGCAAGGACCTTCCGCGAGGACCTCTTCCATCGCCTGGCCTGCTGCGTGGTCCGCCTCCCGCCGCTCCGCGAGCGCGGCCACGACGTTGTGCGGATCGCCCGTGCGCTGCTGGCGGAGGGCGCCGGGCGGCACGGTCTGCCCCAGCGTGGGCTCTCCCGGGAAGCCGAGGCCGTTCTCCGCGTCCAGCCCTGGCCCGGGAACGTGCGGGAAATGCAGCGCGCGCTCTTCCGCGCCGCCGCCACGGGCACGGGGAGGTCGATCAGGGCGGCGGACCTGGCGCGGGCGCTCGGG
>JAFGLY010000055.1 GCA_016927815.1 Deltaproteobacteria bacterium
CGGTCGCCGAGACGCCCGTCCGCACCGTCCGGCTCACGGACCGGTCGGAGGCCATGCTCCAGGCCCTCGCACAGCTGCGGGGCATCGATCCGAACACCGCGCTCCTGGTGGCCATCTCCGAGGACTACCTGCACTGCCGTCCGCTGATGAGCGGGGACTGACGGCGCGGGGCTTCTCGGGCTCCGACCGCGCCTCCCCTCCCTCGCCCGGTTCTCCTGGACGCGGTTCTCTCGCCGTCCAGGACGCTGGGATAGACCCCCGTTCGGAGGTGCACCATGCTCTGGACGATACTGGTCGTGCTCCTGGCGTGCGCGACCGACGACGAGACAGGCTCCGGCGACGACGGGCCGGGCTTGGAGATTCTCTCCGACGGTGGGACGTGCGACTGCCCGGACAAGGGTCCCTGCTCCTGGACCGGGGACGTCCACGACGGGATCCCCATCGTGAGCGTGACCTTTACGGACGGGGCCGTCCGGCCGGCGCCGAACTGGACGATCCTGCCCGAGGGCGAGCTCAAGGTGGACTGCGGCATGGACGAAGGCCTCACCGCCTCGGTGCGCTGGATCCCGTAGCGCCCCGCCCACGCCCACCCTCGTCGGCACCCCCCCGGGATCCGGGACGCTTCTGGGGCTTGGGGGGACAGGCCCAGGCGACCCGGGCGCCCCCCGTGACGTGGAGGGACCCGAGTGTCTCGCAACAGGGCAGGTGACGGGTCACTCGAGGCGAATCGAAACGCCGAAGTCCCGAGCCCGCCCCGCTCCGGAGCCTTGACCCGGGCCCCTGGCGGGGCCTACACTCTCCCCACGACGCCTTCATCCGTCCCCTTTGGGTGAGTGAGCGAGCGGACTCGGCCAGAAGTGCCTTCGTGGAGGGTCATGCTGGCGATCGCGTCCAGTCTCCTGGCCATCCACGTCGCGGTGGCGGATCCGTCGGGGCCGGTCCTCTGCCTGGTGCTACCCTCCGGACATGCCGGGAGCGACTGGTCCGCCGCGGTCGAATTGGCCGGAATGCGCCTCGGCGACGCCGGCTGCGAGGCGACCGCCGAACTGACGGCCACTCGCGGCTGCTGGCGTCTGACGGTGCATACGCCGGACGGCGCCGTCCTTCGTCCCGCGGATCGCTTCCCCGTGCCCTCTACGGAGGACGAGCGCGAGGCGCTGGTCTGGCTGATCCACAGCCTGCTGCACCCGGTGAAGGGACTCCTCGCGTCGGGCGACACCTCCTCGGAGCCCCAGGCGACCGTCGTCCTGGAGGCCTCCGTGAGGGAGCCTCCGCCCGCTCCACCTGCCCCCGTGCCCCCGGGACCGACGCCTGCTCCACCCGCCCCGCTCGACCCGCCGATACCCGACTCCCCCCGCGATCCGCCGGATCGATCGACTCCCGACTCGCCTCTACCCGCCTCCACATCCCCGAAATCCCGCATCCTGGAAGTCGTTCCCCCCGAGCCCGCTCCCGCCGTCGCCGAGCCCGCAGCCTCCGAGCCCGACCGCGCACTCGGGCCGCAGCGCCTGCCGGTGCTCTTCGCCGAGATCGGAACCAGCCTCGCCTCCAGGGGAGGATCCACGGACTCGGTCGCCTACCGGGCCACGTTCGGCTGGGTGTCCCGGGGCCGCCACCTGCGCTGCGGCATCGCGGCGGACCTCCCGACGACCTACGCGGTGGACGTGCTCGGCCGCACGCGCACGATGGACGCGAGGGAGATCCGCGCGGGCGCCTGGTGGCGACCCGGTGGCCTCGTCGGCGCCGTCGGAGGGGGGCTCGTCGGCCTGTCCTGGCGTACCTTCATCGAGGACGGGGCGGAGATCGATGCACGAGTGACTCCCATGCTCGGCCTCGAAGGTGGTTTCTCGTTGTCGTTCGGATCGCGCTGGTCCGTGCTCCTCGAGCCCCGGCTCCACGTGGGGCGCGACCTCGTCGATACCGCGATGACGGTGGACGGGGTCTCGGCCGGCCCCCTCGATCCGTGGCTGCGAG
Organism: Deltaproteobacteria bacterium; assembly: GCA_016927815.1. Lineage (GTDB taxonomy): Bacteria > Myxococcota_A > UBA796 > UBA796 > JAFGLY01 > JAFGLY01. Next base: position 1,975 of record JAFGLY010000055.1, read on the forward strand.
GCATGTCGTTGGGCCTGCTGGTCGTGTTCCCGGTGAATTGGGCCGATCCCGCCACGCGGTTCGTCCCACTGTTCCATTGATGAGCACCCCTGCGCTCGCTCCGAACCTCGTCGAGGCCGCCTGCGCGGGCGATTCCCGGGCCCTGGACACGCTCGCCGCCCGGTGCGCCCCCCTGGTCCTGGGCTGGTGCCGCCGGCTGTGCGGGCCGAGGGTGAACGCCGAGGACGCCGCCCAGGACGTGCTCGAACGCGTCCTGAAGCGGATCCACACGCTCCAGGATCCAGACCTGCTCGAACCCTGGCTGTTCGGCATCACGCGACGCCGGATCGCCGACCTGCGCCGATTGTGCTGGGCCCACCGCTGGGTACCCGGCCTCGTGATCGACGGCCCCTCCGCCGGCGACGACGCCGAGCGCCTGGCCGGCCTCTCCGAGCTGTCCCGCAGGGTGCAGAGGACGCTCGACGCGCTCCCGATCCGCGAGCGCGAACTGCTCGTCCTCGTGCACGTCGAGGGCCGAACGTCCGCCGAGACCGCCGCGTTCCTCGGCGTTCCGGTCGGCACGGTGAAGAGCCGGCTCCTGTCGGCGCGCACCCGCTTCGCCCGAATCGCGCGTCGGCATGGCCTGGTGCCCGGCCTGGTCGAGGTGCCGAGGTGACGCAGATCGGCCCGATCTTCCGCCGCTACGCCCAGGAGACGGCGGCCTCGCCGGAGGCCTGCGAGCGTGTCTGGCGGGCCGCTCGGGCGTGCCCCACCGAGGCCGAGATCGCCCAGAGCCTGCTCTCCAGGTTTCCAGCGGTCTCTCGGGCCGAGGAGCGGGCCGCCCTGTCCCGGGCCGGCAGGCGCCACGGCCCGCGCCTCCACCGCGCCCGCGCCGTCGTCCTGGCCACCGTCACGGTCGCGGCGATCGCCCTGGTCGGCCTGGGGCTCGGACTCGCGCGCCCCTGGGATCCGCCGCTCCGGGTGGAACTGCGCTCCGAGACGGCCTGGGCCGAGGCACGTCCGGCACGAGGGGTGAACGTCCTGGTCCGCGGCGAGGGCGCCATCGCCGGCACCGAGCACCACCCGCGCCTCCGGTGGGACAAGGGACGGATGCGGATCGAGGTGGATCCGGCGCTCGACCTCGACCTGGTCGTCGTGACGCGCGAGGCCCGGGCACAGGTGACCGGGACCGTGTTCAGCGTGGTCCGGGACGCGCTGGGTACGCACGTGTCCGTCTCGCGAGGAAGCGTGGAGACCACCTGCCTGCGCGGGGGCGAGGTCTTCGCGCTCACCGCCTCCGAGGCACGGACCTGCCTGCCTACGGACGCCCCCGGCATGCTCGGCCGGGCGCGGGCGCTCGAGGATCGCCAGGCTCCCTGGCAGGACGTGCTCGACGCAGCCGAGGCCGGTCTCGCCCAGGATCGACGCCCGAGCACCACCCGGAGCGAGCTCCTGGTCATCCGCCTCGAGGCCCTGCTCGGGCTCGGCCGCCGTGCCGAGGCTCTCGAAGCGGCTCGCGCGTACCTCGAGTCGGGCGTCGACGTCCGAAGGGCCGATGTCGAGCGGATCGCCGCTGGTCTCGGTTCGCCCTGACGCTGGCGGACCGGAGATCCCGCGGTCCGGGTTCCTGTGCCCGATCCGTGGAGCCGCCCTTCGGCGGCCGAACCGGAGCCGATCGGCGGCACGCCCGCGAGCACGGCGACCGGAGCGACGAAAATACCCGATCCCGTGTGGCCGTTCGTCCCACTCCATGGACAGCGCATCATCCTGGTTGACCCTCCTCCGGCCCGACTCGCCCCGCCCGATGGGTGGTGTCCGGGTGGGCCAGGGAGCAGCCCCTCCCCACGTCTCCCATCGCGCAGGAGCACGTCATGAGACACCTCGCAATCTCCCCCCTCCTCGCGGAGCAGGCTCGCGATCCCAGGCGGGAACGGACCCGTACGGCACCATGGCTCGCCATGATCGCCATCGCCCTCGCGGGCTGCGACGGCTGCGGACCGGGGCCCGATTGGGACTTCGATCGCGACGACGACGGCTACGACGCGATGGAGGATGGTGGGGGCGACTGCGACGACCACGACGCCTCCGTCCACCCGGGTGCCGTCGAGGTCTGCAACGACGTCGACGACGACTGTGACGAACGCGTGGACGACGCTGACAAATCCCTCGTGGGCGCTCCGACCTGGTACCTGGACGGCGACGGCGATGGGTACGGGGATCCCGAGGACGACATCCAGGCCTGCGTGGCGTCCGAAGGGTTCGTCGCCGACGCCACCGACTGCGACGATGGAAATGCCAACGTCAATCCCGCAGCGGACGAGATCTGCAACGGCTTCGACGACGACTGCGACGAGGAGACGGACGAGGAGGACGCGGATGGCTGCACCGTCTTCTACGAGGACGGGGACGAGGATGGGTACGGTGCCGAGGCGTCCAGGTGCCTGTGCGGACCCGAGGGCGCCTTCACGGCCGAGATGTCCGGCGACTGCGACGATGCGGACGACCAGGTCCACCCCGGCGCGGAGGAGCACTGCGACGGGGTCAACGAGGACTGCGACAAGGAGATCGACGAGGAGGCCGTGGATGCCTCCTACTGGTTCGAGGACGCCGACGGCGACGACTTCGGCAACCCGCGCTCGCCGGTGCGGGCCTGCGAGCAGCCCATGGACACCGTCTCGGACCGCACCGA
>JAFGLY010000056.1 GCA_016927815.1 Deltaproteobacteria bacterium
AGGCATCGGTCACCTCGGCCAGGTCCCGGCCTGCCCCGTAGAAGCGCACCCAGGTGAACGCCCCGCCCTCGGGCACCTCGACCGTGTCCGAGAAGCCGGCCAGCACCGGGATGTGATCCGCGAGCACCGAAAAGGCGGTCTCGGCGCGCAGCGTCTTGCCCGGCTCGGCCAGGAGCGCCAGCGCGAGCCCGTTCTCCCGGTGCACGAGCGCGCCCCAGGGCGAGCCGTCGGGGATCTCACGGGTCCGTCCCACGGCCGGCGCCCACGGATCGGCGTCCTCGAGGGAGCCCACCAGCATGTCGCCCACGGCGAGCGTGACCCCGGTGTCGGTGGCGGTGACCGTGGTCTCCACGCGCAACAGCGGGCTCGCGGGGTCCAGGACATAGTCGGTCGAGACCCGGAGCCCCAGGTCCGGGAAGGCATCGGGGGCCTCGAGGGCGCCCGTGACGTACTCGACGGGCGCCAGGCCGCCTTCCGCGCGGATCACCGCCGGGTGGTCCCCTCCTGGATCCACCACCCACACCCGGTCTGGATCCGGGATGCGGCCCACGCCCACCATCGGGACCCAGTCGTCCACCAGGTCCCGGCCGGGCTGTGCCCCGGGCCGCACCACGTCGGCATCGATCACGGTGCCGCCCTGTCGCGTGATGTACGATCCGTCGTCCCGTGCGGCCTGGATCACGAAGGCCACGGACTCGTTGTAGATCTTGAGGTCTCCCAACCGGCCCTCGGCCGAGATCCCTCCCAGGAGCGCAGCTTCGTCGTGGATCACCCCGGCCCGGGTCTGGCCCGGTCCGAGGGGCTCGGCAAGATCCGGCGCCTGCCCGGTGTCGCCGGGTCCGGAGTCGCCCGCGTCCCCGCACCCGGCGGTGGAGAGGGCCAGAACGAGCCAAGGGCGGAGGGTCACGCGGCTTCGACCTGTCGGCGGAGGGTCTCGACATAGCGGGCGTGGTCGGCGCGGGTGAGCGGCGGCCTGAGCAGGGCGAAGACCGCTGCCGCGCCGAGGATGACGGCGGACACCGGACCGACGAGTGCGCGGATGGTCAGGATCGCCGAGGGCCCCTGTACGGCGGCGCCCTCCACGTAGCCGCCGGCCTCCAGGGCCATGCCCAGCATCCAGAGCGCCAGCGCGGTGGCAGCCTGCTCCACGAAGGTCATGGCTCCGTAGAAGGAGCCGGTGCGATCTCGGCCGGCCTCCACGCGGTCGACCTCCACCGCGTCGGGCAGCATGGACCAGGGCAGCACGTGCGCGGCGGCGACACCGGGACCGACGAGCGCGCACACGACGAACACCGCCGGCACGTTCCCGGCCGGCAGGAGCGCCAGGGCCACGAGCGCCGCCGAGAAGGATGCCATGCCGATGGCGTAGGCCACGTGCTTTTGAGCCCGGAGCGCGAGCCTGGCGACCAGGGGCACCGAGACGAGCGCGGACACCTGGATCACCGCGTAGACGCGGTCCAGGTACTCCATGTGGCCGAGCACGTGGTGGGCGTAGAACGGGACGAGCGCCGAGAGGGCCGAGGTGGTGGTCCAGGCGCACGCGAAGAGGACCACCGTGCGGCGGAAGGGGCGGCTCCCCAGGACCTCCCAGGGGGCGCCGGTCCCGATCCGGGCGGGCCGGGGTTGGAGGCGCCCCCGTGTCGCTCGCACCGCGATCGCGAGGGGCACGATGCTCAAGGCACCCAGCAACGCGCCGGCCGCGCGCCAGCTCGCCGCATGCATGACGAGCGGCATGGCTACGCCCGCTACGATCCCACCCACCATGGACCAGCCCATCCGGGCGGAGTTGAGTCGCGTCCGCTCGTCGTAGTCCGGCGTGAGAGCGGCGGTCATCGCGCCGTAGGGCACCACGCCGGCGCTGTAGGCCGAGGCGTAGCCCATGAGCAGGGCGCAGTAGACCAGCGGCGCGAACGGGCCCTGGATGGGCAGGCCCCACCAGATGGCCGCGAAGACCACCGCAAAGGGGAGCGTGGCTCGTCCCAGCCAGGACCGGTAGGCGGGCTTCAGGTCGAGCATGCGGCCGATGAACGGGTCGATGGTTGCGTCCCAGACCTTGGCCACGAGCAGCACCGTGCCGGCCACGGCGGGCGACAGCCCGGCGCCGTCCACGAGGTACTTCAGGATGAAGAACATGATGGCCGTGTTGGCCACGGAGAAGCCGAGCGCGCCGAGTCCGTACCCGTGGCGTACGCGGGCCGGGAGTCGAAGGGGGCTGGCCATGGGTACCTCCGGCGCGTGGCAACGTACACCGCGGGCCCAGAGCGAGGCACCCTGACGGGAGCGTGAAGTGGCGAGCCGGTGGGCCGTTGCATACCCGGCTACGGCCGGAGGTGCGGATGACCGTGCGGATCCAGGAGGTGGCGAACGAGCAGGACCTCTCCGCCTTCCTTGCCTTTCCCAGGCGGCGCTATGCCGGCGATTTGGTCTGGGTGCCGCCGCTCGAACCCTGGCTCCGCCACCGCCTGTCGCGCCGGAACCCCTTCTTCGCCGAGGCGAGCCTCGCCTTGTTCCTCGCGGTCCGCGACGGGGAGGTGGTGGGCACCATCTCGGCGCTGCGCGACCGGCTGCACGAGGAGCACCGCGGAGAACAGGTCGCTTTCTTCGGTTTTTTCGAAACGGTGGACGACCCCGTGGTGGTTCGTGCCCTCCTGGGGGCCGCCGAGGCGCGGGCCCGCGCCTGGGGCGCCACGGCGCTACGAGGGCCGCGCAACCTCACGCGTGTGGAGGAGAACGGCCTTCTCATAGAGGGCTTCGAGCGGCCCCAACCCTTCATGGCCGGCCACCACCCGCCCTCGTACCGGGCGCTCGTGGAGGCCGAGGGGTTCGTCAAGCATCACGACCAGCTCGCCTACGAGACGCCCCTCGTGGATGCGGAGGGGCGTCCCCGCTCCCTGCCCGGCTACTTGGCCGAGGGGGCGGCCCAGGCGACGGACGTCCCCGGGTTGGTGGTCCGGACCCCTCGCTGGAGGCGCCTCACACAGGACCTCGACCTGGTCTACCGGTGCTTCCTGGACGCCTACCGGTCCGCTCCTGACAACACGCCCATGCCCCGTGCCCAGTTCCTGCACCTCGGGCGGGCCTTCGTGGTCTTCGCGGGCCGCTCCCTCGTGCAGATCGCCACCGTCGAGGGCCGGCCCGCGGGGTTCGCGGTGTGCCTGCCGGAACTCAACGAAGCCATCCACCACGCACGCGGGCGCGTCCTCCCCATCGGGTGGGCGCGGATGCTCGCCGCGCTCCCCCGGATCCGCACGGCGTCCTTCAAGCTCATCGGCGTGCTCCCCGAGTTCCGCGGCCAGGGCATCCACATGCGCCTCATCCGGGAGATCGTGCTCGGGGTCCAGCGGGCGGGCTACCTCCGCATGGAGGGCTCGCTCATCGACGAGCGGAACGGGCCGATGCGCGCGGTCGTGGAGGGCATCGGCCTCACCGTCTTCCGCCGCTACCGGCTCTACGAGCGTCCCGTGGCCGGACAGCCTCCAGCCTGAGGCCTACCAGTCCTCGCGGCCGTCCTCGCCCCAGCAGGGGTCGATGCCCAGGTAGGGCACGGAGGCCAGCGGGGAGGTGGGATCGTCGAGCGAGGCCACCGTGAAGCCCGCGGAAGACAGGGCATAGGCGTACTGCTCCATGATCACGCTGCGACGGATGGGCGCACACCAGGCCACGTCGCTGGGGAAGGCGGCCAGCACGCCGTCCTGCCGGATCCGGCCCTTGGGATCGAGCCCCTCGATCGTGGCGTGCAGCACCTCCAGCACCGGGTCTCCCTCGGTGGCCCAGGAGGGGATGGCGAGCGC
>JAFGLY010000057.1 GCA_016927815.1 Deltaproteobacteria bacterium
CCCGTCGGGGGACGCGACCGGACCCCGGACGGGGCAGCAGGCACCACCCACGGGATAGGCGAGAGATCCCATGGCTTCCCCCGACGACCCGACCCGCCGGAAGCAGAGGGCGGCCGCGCTCTCCGTCGCTTCCAACGCCACCCTGGTGGCGTGCAAGCTCGCGGTGGGCCTGGCCATCGGCTCGGTCTCGGTCGTCTCCGAGGCCGTCCACTCGGCGATGGACCTCGTGGCGGCTGCCATCGCCTGGATCGCGGTGCGCACCTCGAGCCGTCCCGCGGACACGCACCATCGGTTCGGCCACGGCAAGATCGAGAACGTCTCCGGTGCGATCGAGGCCTTTCTCATCCTGGCCGCCGCGGTCTGGATCGGGTTCGAGGCGGTGGACCGGCTGCGGCATCCCAGCCCCGTGGACGCCCCCCTGGCGGGCGTCCTCGTGATGGGCCTGTCGGTCGCGGCCAACGTGGGGGTATCGCGGCACCTCTTCCGTGTCGGCCGCGAGACCGAATCCATGGCGCTGCTCGCCGACGCCTGGCACTTGAGGACCGACGTCTGGACCGCCGGGGGCGTGCTGGTGGCGCTCGCGGCCGTCACCCTGGGCCGGCGGCTCCTGCCGGGCGTGGACCTCTCCTGGGTGGACCCGGTGGCAGCCATCGCGGTGGCCCTGCTCATCGCGCACGCTGCCTGGAAGCTCACCTCGGAGGCCGTCGGCGATCTTTTGGACCGGAGCCTCCCAGGGGAGGAGGAGGCCTGGATCCGCGCTCAGGTGGAAGCCCACCGGCCGGTGGTCCGGTCCTTCCACGCGCTGCGCACGCGGCGGTCCGGGCCCCACCGCTTCGTGGACTTCCACCTCGTGCTCGACCCCGCCACCACGGTGGAGGCGGCCCACACCCTGGTCCACGCCCTGGAGTCCACGCTCCAGGCCCGGTTCCCCGGCGTGGACGTCATGATCCACGTGGAGCCCTGCGACGGTTCCTGCTCCGAGAACTGCCGGTCCGGCTGCGACCAGGCGGAACAACCCGGCGCGGTGTCACATCGCCGGTAGCCCGGCGGCCGGGCTTGAGGGTGCTCCCTCCAGGGCGCGACGGGCGCTCCACAGGTCGGTGGGAAAGACCTCCTCTGCTTCGAGCGCCGGTTCCACGAGATCCCGATCGGCGAGGATCACGAGGACGGCGGCCTCGGGGCGACAGATCCGGCGCGCCGAGGCCCGGACCGACGTCGGGTCGGCCTCTGCGATGCGCCGCACATCCCGCTCCCAGGTGTCCCGTCCCCCACCGACCGCGGCCTCCTCGCCGAGCCGTCCGGCCAGGCCGGCGAGCGTGCCCGCCGTCTCGGCCTCCCCCCTCAGGATCGAGGCGCGGGCAGCCGCGATCTCGCTCGCCGGGAGCCCTTCCGGGGATCCGAGCCGGCCCACCTCGTCCACCAGCAGGCGGGCCACGCGCGCGGCCCTGTCGGCCGACGTGCGAGTGAGGACGCGGATCCGGCCGTGGCCCGGCCACGCGTGGACGGTGGCCTGCACGGCGTAGACGAGTCCCTCGGCCTCCCTCAACCGCCGGTGGAGGCGGCTGTCGAACCCACCGCCCAGCATCCAGGCCACGAGCCGGGCGCACAGGAGGTCCGGATCGCCCCGGCCGGGTGCCGGCAGGGAGAGGACGATTCGGGCCTCCGAGCTCCCCGGGTCGTCCACCAGGACCACCCGCGGGCCTTGCACGGGCTCGGGGGGTGCGGGCACGGAGGAGGAAATGCGGTCCCCCCCGACCCCGCCCAGGCGAGCGGACACCTGGGGCAGGAGCGTCGAGGCCTCGAGATCCCCCGCGGCCACCACGAGAAGGCGGCCGTGGCGGAGCGCGTCGTGCCAGGCTCGGCCCACGCGGGCGCGCGTCCATCGGTGGGGATCGCGGGCGTCCGCCAGGGTGCCGAGAGGATGATCCGCCGGATAGATCGCCCGGACCTCGGCAGCGGCGAGGATCCGGCCGGGCGATCGCAGGGCGTTCGCGACGTCCGTGCGCCAGGCGCCGGCCACGCGGCGGACCTCGCGGGCCGGGAAGACGGGATGGAGGAGGACCTCGGACAGAAGGTCGAGGGCGGGCGACACGGCGTCGGATGGGGCCTCCACCGCGACCCAGGGCCCGGACGGGCCCGTGCCCGTCTCCAGGACCGCGCCCATGCGGTCGAGGTCGGCGGCCAGGCGGCCGGCGTCCCGGCGGCGGGTTCCGTTGTCGAGCAGGGCGCCAGCCAGGCGCAGGGCTTCGTCCACAGGAAACCCGTCGTGCAGGACCGTGGCCTCGATCCGGACCAGAGGGAGCCCCGGACGGCGCACCATCAAGAGCCTGCCACCGGCGGGCAGCAGGCGTTCCTCCACCCTCGGGAGCCTCGGCACGAAGGGCTCGCCCTCATAGGACGGGCGTTCGGGCTCGGCCGGCGCGAGTCGAACCGGCGCGGCCTGCCGCAGCGCGGGCGTGGCCACGCGCTCGGAACCGGGGAGCGCCGCGTGGGGCTCGGACGCGGGGACCACACAGAGGAGGATCCGCCGGTCGAGGGGAAGCCAGGTGTCCACCACACGCCGGACATCGTCCGAGGTGACGGCGAGCCGTGCATCCAGCCCCACCGCGAGGCAGTCGGGATCACCGCTCTCGGCGAGGCAGCGGCCGAGCAGGGCGGCGCGGTCGTCGATCGGCTCCACGGCACGCAGCCAGGCACCCCGAAGCGCCCCGCGGACGCGCACCATCTCCGCCTCGGAGGGACCCGAGGCCGCGAGGCGCAACACCTCTCGGTCCACGACCTCGAGGATCTCGGCGAGCGGCACGCCCTCCTCGGCCTGGATCCGAATTCCGAAGGCGCTCCCCTGCGGTCGGGCATCGGCCCAGGCCGCGACCCGGCGGGCCGCGGCGGTCCGGTGCACCAGCGGCTCGTCGAGCCGGCCGCCACGCCCACCGGCGAGAAGGCGGGCGGCCACCTCCAACGCAGGCCCGTCCGCGTGCCCGGCCGGCGCGGTCCGCCAGGCCACGTACAGGGTCCGGTCGGCCACGTCCGCCAGGTGTGCCGCCCGGATCTCCCGGTCGAGCGGAGGCGGGTCCGCCTGCGCACGTGCGCCGGGTGCTCGGGCGGGCAGGGCGCCCAGCGTGCGGCGCGCCAGATCCCGGGCAGCCTCCAGCTCCACCGCGCCGGCCAGCACGAGCGTGAGGTCGGACGGGGCGTATCGGCTCTGGTAGAAGGCGCCCACGGACGCCAGGCTCCACGGATCGCCCTCGCCGGTCGGAGGTCCCAGGACGGGATGCGCGTAGGGGTGGCGGGCAGGCCAGAGCAGGGAAGCCAGGACCCGCGCGTCGTCTCCCCGCGCCGAGGCTGCGTCCTGGGCGGCCTCCATCCGCACCACCGCAGCTTCCCGGGCCAGGACCTCGGGATCCAGCGTCGAGGGAAAGCCCGCGAGGTACCCGGCCTCCAGATCCAGAGCGAGATTCACGGCACCTGGCGGCACCACGGCGTGGAAGGCGGTCCAGTCCGGGTCGGTCCAGGCATTGGCCCTGGCCCCGAGCGCACCCAGCACGGCCTCGCGGCCGGCTCCCGTCGATCCCAGCAGGTGCTCCACGAGGTGCGCCGTGCCCTCGGCGCCCGGGGGGTCGTCGGCGGATCCGGCTCGAACGAGGAGGTGCACGGCCACCAGTTGCTGGATCGGATCCGGGTGGACCGCCACCTCGATCCCGTTGTCGAGCGTGAACGTCTGCACCGGGAGACGGAGTGCCTCCACCACCGGGTCGGCCCCTGTCGCCGCCGCGAGCACGAGAAGGGCCAGGGGGAGCGCCATGGGTAGACCTTAAGCGCAGCACCGGCGTTCTGCCGGCCTGGTTGCGAAGGCCTCCGTACAAATCGTGCACGCGGTGTTCTCGTACATGGCCTTCCGACGGTCTTCGGGAGACGCCTTCGGTGAGGCAGACCATGGCGTGCACGCGCTGGCGGACCTTCTTCTCCGCCTGTCCCCTACCGAGAGGGCCGATCGATGATCGTCCTAGCGGTTCTCGGTGCGCGGTGTGCGAGGCATCTCCGCGGGGAGCGGGGGCTCACCGCCGAGAGGACCGGGGATGTCCCGATCGGAGCGTAACGCCTGGAGCTGCTCCCACTGCTCGTACGTCAGGATCTTGCGCAGGGAGATGGCGAGTTCCATCCGGTGGACCCGCGCCACCTTCTCTGCGGCGGTAAGAGCGTCGACCGCCCTGCGAACCTTGGCCTCGTCGAACTCCCGTGCGGCCATCTGGTACCGCAGGTCAATCTCGGCCTTCCGGATGCGCGCCCTGACGTCGACCATCGCGGACTCGGAGGTGTAGAAGAGCTCGGAGACCTTGGACTCCTGCTCCGCAGTGAGACCGATCTCATCTGCGATCTCCTCGAACCGCGGCGGTAGGGGACCGCCTTCCTGGGCGGAGGCGGGTACCGATGTAAAGAGCAGTGAAACGAGCGATACGGTGGACAGGACACGGCGAAACATCATCGACCTCCTTCGCCCATCAGGGCATCCTCGAAGAGAATCGTCGGATCGGACCAGGGTTCTGCGTACGGATTCAGCAGAGCGAGCGCCTCGGTCCCGGGAAGCATCTCAGCGTAGCCCCGTGTCGCCTCCTCGATCTGTTCGAGCGCGGCGGACACGTCCATCTCGATCTGCTCGCCAGCCGGCGGGGGCGAACCCATCCAAACGGCGGCGAACGGGACGGAGAGCGCGACGGGGACCGCGAGCGCAGCAGCGGTGGCCACACGCGTGACGTTGCGCCGCACGCTCGCGCTGTGCAGCGCGGCGGCGTCTGGCGCGGGCGGGGCCTCGACGTCACCCGAGCCGCGTGGAGCGGCCACGAGAGCCTCGACGAGATTCCGCGCCGCCCGGCAGCGCGGGCACACGGCCACGTGGGCCTCCTGCTCCGGGGTGAGCAGTTCTCCAGCCGCGATGAGGCTGCCGATCTCTTCACACGGCATGTCTTCTCCCCATCTGCTCCTGGATGCGCATAAGCGCGCGTCCGAGGTGAGTCCGGACGGTATCGACCGTCATGTCGGCACTCTCGGCGATCTCGCGGACGGACCAGCCCTCGTCGAAGCGGAGCCCCCATACGAGGCGCTGCCTGGGCGGGAGCGCGGCGGCCAGACGGCGCACCTCCGCGACGAGGCGGGCCTTGCCGATCAATCCGTCGGGGGACGGTGATGGATCGGTGGCCTCTGGGACTCGCCAGGAGAACGTGAGCCAACTCCGGGCCGCCTTCCAGCGCAAAGCCCGCAGGCACTCGTGCACGACGATTCGGCGCAGCCAGCCCTGCAGGGCCGCGCTTTCACGGATCGAGCCCCTGTTCCTCCACGCGCGGATCCACGCCTCCTGCAAGATCTCGCGAGCCTCCTCTCGGTCGTCCAGCATCCGGACCGCGATCGCCATGTGCCGCGGTGCGCTCTCGGCAAGGGCTTCGACAAGGCTCTCCTCGCATCCGCTGTGCAACGGGGCTCGGCTCTGGGCCACGGCGACTTCCATCCTGCCTCTGCCCGAACTGACCCGTCCGTGTCCCGAACCCGTGACAGCCTTCGAAAAAAAACAGGCTCCCGCCCGTCCGAGGAGGGGGGGTAGGTGACCCAAACGTCTCATGGAGGGACAGTGGCTCCGGTTCGAGGCGAGGGTCAAGCGATCCATGACTGGAGTGGACCCACTCCGCCAGGTCCTGGTGTACGGAGCGGGGTAGCGCGGGGTCCGCCCTGCCCCCTCTCCCTCTTGGCAGAGGGTGGCACCCATGGCGCCGGGTGAGGGCCGCGGCGACCGTTCCCGATTTCGAACTCGATCTCGAACTCGAGACGTGCCCCGGCGTTGCGATTCGCCCCGAGTGACCCGGCCCCTGCCGCCGCCGCGAGCACGAGAAGGGCCAGGGGGAGCCTCATGGTCGGGGCCTATCCCCCCGAGGGGCGTTTTCCCCAGGAACCGAGCGCGGCCGCCCGCGGTCGGCACCACCGCACGGGCTTGATCTTCGGGGCCCTGTGGCGCTAGGTTCGAATGGCCAGGATTCCGTCCGATCGCGAGATCGGCCGGGAGGTCGCATGGTCTGGACGCGGGAGAGCCTGAAGATCGACCTGGTCGAGCGGATCGGAAACCACAGGTTCATCGTGGTCTCCAACAGGGAGCCCTACGTCCACAGCTCCACGAGCGACGGCATCGCCTGCCACGCCCCCGCCAGCGGCATGACGATGGCCCTGGATCCGGTGATGCGGGCCTCGGGCGGCACCTGGATCGCCGCAGGCACCGGGGACGCGGACCCGAGGACCGTGGACGACCACGATCGCCTGCGCGTGCCGCCGTTCGACCCGCGCTACACCCTGCGGCGCGTCTGGCTGTCCAAGCAGGAAGAATACGCCTACTACTACGGCTATGCCAACGAAGGCCTCTGGCCCCTCTGCCACATCGTCCATGTCCGACCGGTCTTCCGGCTCGCGGACTGGGAGATCTACCAGCAGGTCAACCAACGGTTCGCCGACGTCGTCTGCGAGGAGCTCGGCGACGATCCGGGGTTCGTCTTCATCCAGGACTACCACCTGGCCTTGCTGTCCCGGCTCATCAAGGAACGGCGTCCGGACGTGATCGTCGCCCAGTTCTGGCACATCCCCTGGCCCAATCCCGAGACCTTCCGGGTCTGTCCCCAGGCAAAGGACCTGCTCCTGGGCCTCTTGGGCAACGACATCCTCGGCTTCCACATCCGGTACCACGGCATCAACTTCCTGCAGACCGTGGACCGGTTTCTCGAGGTCCGGACGGACTGGGAGAACATGTCCGCGACCAAGGACGGTCGGGAGACCCTGGTCCGGGCCTACCCGATCAGCATCGATTTCGAGCGGATCCAAGAACTCGCCACGAGCCGCGAGGTGCGGGAACGGGCCGAGGCCCTGCGCCGGGATCCACGGTTCGAAGGCATGCGCGTGGCCGTCGGCGTGGAGCGCATGGACTACACGAAGGGCATCGTGGAGCGGCTCGAGGCGGTGGACCTCCTCCTCGAGCGGCACCCGGAATACCGCCGTCGTTTCGTCCTCCTCCAACTCGGGCCGATATCTCGCATCAAAATAGACAAGTACAAGGAATACAACGACCTCGTCTACCGCACGATCGTCCGGGTCAACGACCGCTGGGGGGATGCGGACTGGCAGCCCGTCCACCTGCGGACGGTCCTGCTCGACCTCGCGGAGATCGTGAGCTACTTCCAGGCATCCGATCTCTGCATCGTCAATGCCATCCACGACGGAATGAACCTCGTAGCCAAGGAGTACGTGGCATCCAGGACGGACGAGGACGGTGTGCTCATCCTGAGTCGCTTCACCGGATCCTCGCGGGAGCTCAAGGAGGCCCTCCTCGTGCACCCCTACGACATCGATGAGCTGGCGGACGCCCTCCACCGAGCCCTCTGCCTGGACCCCGGCGAGAAGGCCGCCCGCATGAGGAGGATGAGGGAGGTCGTCCGCCGCAACAACGTCTACCGCTGGGCGGGCACCATCGTCCAGGACATGAGGAGACTCCTGTGAATTCCGCGTTCGTCTTCCATAACTGCCTGTTCCAGTCCGAGCTGCTCGGGCGCCGGGCCCGGAACCTCGCCGAGCTTCGCCAGGGGATCGCCCAGGTTCCAAACGCATCGATCTACCACCACACGCACCGGCGCCTGCAGCAGCACATCCGCCTCTCTCCGGAGCCGCCCAACGACTTCGCCTACTGGACGAAGAACTCCCTGGGCGCGCTCCGGACCGCCGAGGCCCTGGCGAGTATCCCCATGGCCTCGTACCGGTCCCTGGACGAGGTCCGAGCCGGGTTCCTCGCGGTCCTGGACTCCGTGCTGGCCGAGGCGAACGGGTTTCGGCCGGATGCCCCGCCGGGCATGGAGTTCCACTTCTTCTCGATGCGGCTCTTCGTCCTGCCGACCCCCACCGAGGCCCGCACCATCGGGGAGTTCCGGGACGGCCTCTCCAGGGTTCCGATCGAGAGCATCCAGTACCACGTCTTCGCCAGCCGCCTGGGCCTGGCGCCTCCGGAGCACGGGTTCACGGGCTGGCTCGAGTCCATCGGGCAGTCCGCGCTGGCCGAGGTCTACCAACGGATGGACCCCTACACCCTGTCCCTCGAGAGCCTCCGCAAGATGCTCGTCCGAAAGGCGGCCGCCCATGCAGAAGCTTGAGGACTACATCCCGATCGTCGGTCCGGAGCGGATCGACGAGATCCGCGCGCTGGGCGCCCACCTGTCCGGCCGGACGATCCAGAACATCAACTCCACGGCCGTGGGGGGGGGCGTGGCGGAGATCCTGACCCGGATGATCCCGTTGCTCCGGGAGGCGGGGGTCGATGCCCGCTGGGACGTCATCCGTGGAGACAACCGGTTCTTCGCCGTCACCAAGGCCATGCACAACGCCCTGCACGGCGTGCCCGTGTCGTTCACCGAGGAGGACCGGGAGGTCTTCCTCGAGGTCAACCGCCAGAACGTCGATGTCGTCCAACCTTGGGGCGACATCATCTTCATTCACGATCCCCAGCCCATCGGGCTCGTCCGCGCCATCGACCGGAGCCGGCACCGCTCGGTGTGGCGCTGCCACATCGACTTCGCCAACCCCATGCCGGATATCTGGGAGTTCCTCAAAGGCTTCATCGAGTCCTTCGACGCAGCGGTGTTCTCTGCCCCGGCGTTCTCGAGGCCCCTGTCGGTTCGGCAGGTGCTCATCTCGCCCTCCATCGACCCGCTGGCCGAGAAGAACCGGGATCTCACCAAGGAGGAGATCCACTCCGTCTGCGCGCAGTTCGGCCTGGATCCCGGACGGCCGATCGTCACCCAGATCTCCCGGTTCGACTACCTCAAGGACCCGGTCGGGGTGATCAAGGCCTACAAGATGGTCAAGGCCCACCTCGACTGCCAGCTCGTCCTGGCCGGTGGCGGGGCCACGGACGATCCCGAGGGGCAGAAGGTGCTGGACGACGTCCGAAACGAGGCCGCCGGCGACCCGGACATCTTCGTGCTCTTCCTGCCGCCGGCCAGCGACCGGATCATCAACGCGCTGCAGAGGGCCTCGAGCGTCGTCCTCCAGAAGTCCCTGAAGGAAGGCTTCGGCCTCACCGTGGCCGAGGCCCTCTGGAAGGCCAAGCCGGTGATCGCCTCGGCCGTGGGCGGGATCCCGCTCCAGGTCACCCACAAGTACTCCGGCATCCTCACGCACTCCATCGAGGGGACGGCGTTCTGGATCAAGCAGCTCCTGAACGAGCCGACCTTCGCCGCGACCCTGGGCCAGAACGGACGGGAGCACGTCCTGGCGAACTTCCTCATCACCCGACACATCAAGGAATACCTCCTGTTGTTCCTGTCCCTGGATCGGCCGGGCGACGTCATCCGGCTGTGAGAGTCGGGCCCCCCCTTTGACTCCGGCCGGGTCTTGCCCCTACCATGGGGCGCCATGCGGATCGCCTCCACGCTCCTCGCCGTCGCCACGGGTCTTTTGGGCCTGGTGTTCCTGGTCGGTTCGCAGGGCCAGGTGCACCGCATCGCAGTGGGGGGGGTCCTCCTGGCTGCCGCGCTCGCCCTCGTGGCCCTGCCCCGCCTCCGGCCGCGGCGGGTGGAGGTGGTCCAACGGATCGACCTGCCGCCCGAGACCGCGCTCAAGAGCCTGGTGTGTTCCTCCTGCGGGGCCCCCCTCTCGGGGCCGGATCTCCTCGTGAAGGCGGGAACCCCTTGGGCCCGCTGCCCCCACTGTGGCGCGGAGTTCGAGATCCAGGAGGCTCCACGGTGGTAGGACCCCCGACGTGACGGCGCCTGGCCTGCTCGGCGTGCTCGGGGACGACCTGGGCGCGCTCCTCGAGCGCCTCCGAGGCGGCCCGTCACCCGGGCTTCATCCGTTCCAGGGGCCCGACGGCTCCCGGTGGCTCCACCTGCGCGTTCACACGGATGGCACGGGCACCCTGCTCGTGGACGCCTCGGCGGCCGTCCACCTCGACGCCACGGCCGTCCACCTCGCCTGGCTGGCGTTGAGACAGGTCCCCTCCCGGCGCGCCCGGGCCGCGCTCGCCGCGTGCCACCCGGGGGCCCCCGTCGGAGCGTGGGCCGCGGACTTCTCACGCATGCGCGACCTGGTCGACGCTCTCGCTCGACACGGCACCTGTGCGGGGTGTGCCGCCCTCGACGCGGGGGCCGTCCTCGTGGACCCTCGGCCGGCCCGGGCCCCCACCAAGGCGGATCTGGTCCTCACCTACGCCTGCCAGAACGCCTGCTCCCACTGCTACAACGAACCCAACAGACGCCGCACGTCGCCGCTCGAGCTCAGCACCGGCGTGGCGATCCTCGATCGCCTGGCCGACGTGGGCGTGTGCCACGTGGTCTTCACGGGCGGCGAGCCCACCCTCCACCCCGACGTGGTCCTGCTGGTGCGCCATGCCGTGCGGCGGGGCCTGGTCGTGGGCCTCAACACCAACGGCCGTCGGCTGTCCGCCCTGGCCGTGACCCTGGCCGACGCGGGCCTCGACCACGTGCAGGTCACACTCGCCTCCGCCCGGCCCGAGGTGCACGACGCGGTGGTCGGGGCGAAGGCGCACGCCGAGACGGTGGCCGGCCTGGCCGCTGCGGTGGCGGCCTCGGGCAAAGACGGCCACGGGCCCAGCGTGCTCACCAACACCACCCTCACCCGTCGCACCGCGCCCTGTATCGAAGAGACCGTCGATCTCGCGGCGGATCTCGGTGTCCGCACGGTGGCGGTGAACGGGATGATCGCCTCGGGATCCGGCCGGGATCACCCCGACACCCTGCCGCTCGAGGCCCTCGAGCCCACGGTGATTCGGGCCCGGGACCGGGCTGAGGCGCGTGGCCTTGCGTTCCTCTGGTACACGCCCACTCCGTGGTGCCGGCTCTCGCCGGTGGTCCACGACCTCGGCCCCAAGTGCTGCAACGCTGCGGAGCACTCGATCTGCGTGGAGCCGGACGGCGCGGTCCTGCCCTGCCAGTCCTGGTACGCGCCGGCGGGCAACCTGCTCACCGACCCCTGGACCGCCATCTGGGACTCCCCGGCGTTCCGCCGCATCCGGGAGCGCCGGATCCGGCCTGCGGAGGCCGGGCTGCCGGAGCGCTGTCACACCTGTCCCGACCTGCCCGCCTGCGGGGGCGGCTGCGGCCTGGAGGCCTGGGCCGTCCCGAGGAGCGCCCGATGCCCGATGTGACCCCTCGCTGGCTCCGCTGGGTGCTGCCCGTCCGGCGCCGGCCGGCCGTCCCGGCGCCCGTGCCCGGCGTCCACCCCTTCCGCCTGGAGCGCGACGGCCGCGAGGTGCGGGTCCAGCTCCGCGTGGAACCTGCCGGCCACGGCGTGCTGCTGGTGCACGCCCGTGCCGCGGTCCCGCTCTCCCAGCCGGGGGTCCAGATGGCCGAGGGGATCCTTCGCGGGGAGGACGACGACGACGTAATCCGCCGCATCCGAAGCGCCTGGGGTGGCGCTTCCGGCGAGCGGATCCGGGCGGACCTCGCCACGCTCCGCCAGACGCTCGACGCCCTGGTCGAGGGAGCGGATCCGCGCTTCCCGCTCGCCGGATTCGGGCCGACCGCGACGGACCTCCGCTTCCCGGCCCCGCTGGTGGCAGACGTCACGGCCGGAGCTCCCGAGCGGATGGTGCCCCTGCTCCGGCGGCTCTGGGAGGGAGGGGTGCCCATCGTGGTGATCCGGGACCATCCCGCCGCCTCGCCGGCCTGGCTCCTGAGGGCGATAGAGCGGGCCGAGGACCTGGGTCTCGTGGCACTGCTACGCACGCCGGCAAGCCGCCTGGCCGAGGGCGATCTCCTCGCGGACCTCGCGGACTCGGGCCTGGACGGGCTGGTGCTGCCGTTCGCCTCGGCCGATCCGGCCCTCCACGACGCCTGCTGGGGGGCGGGCGACCACGCGACCGTGCGGGCCGTGGCCGCCCGAGCACACGAGCGAGAGGTTCCCTGGATCGCCGAGGTACCCCTGCTCGACGCGAGCGACCCGGAGGCGGTGCTGGAGCGGGTCGAGACGGAGGCCGGCAAGGGGATGGCCGTGTTCGCCCTCGCCGCGGACCCGGTCGTCGAGCCGCCCCCGATCGACGCTCAACCCGCGCTCCGCCCGCTTGCTCGAGAGGCCCTGCATCCGGTCGCTGCGGCGGTGGAGGCTCTGTTCGGGCGCGGCGCGATCCTCTGGACCGCTCCGGTCCGCGTCCCGCCCGGGTCGTCCGTGGCGGATCTCGTGCGTGCCGGACCCCGCACCCTCGCCCTGGAGTCCGTCCGCGTGGAGCACGACGGCAACGTCGTACCTCCCCGGGGCCCCTACGTACGGGCGGGCAATGTCCTCCGGGATCCGTGGGACGCCCTCTCCTCCCATCCCTCCTTTGCCCCGGGCAGCGAGCCCTGTGCGGACTGCCCGGGCCTGTGCCGAACGGGTTGTCCGGCCGATCCCGCCACCTGGACCGAGCAGGAGTGATCCATGGTCCGCTTCCTTCTCCCGCTTCTCCTCGTCGCCCTGCTGGCGCCCACGCGGGCGATGGCCGCCTACCTGTTCGAGGTCCCCCAGGTGGTGATGGAGGTGGAGATCCTCCCCGATGCCTCCGCTCGCATCGAGTACGCCATCACGTTCCGCAACACCCCGGCCGGTGATCCGATCGACATCGTGGACGTGGGCATGCCGGATGCCGGGTACGACCTGTCGACCATGGAGGCCACGATCGATGGAGCCGCGGCCGGCCCGATCCGCCCCTCGACCTACCTCTCCCCCGGCGTAGAGGTACCGCTCTCCCAGGGTGCCGTGCGGCCGGGCGAGACGGGCGTGTTCCGTCTCGTCTTCGTCCACCCGGACCTGGTCTTCAGCGACACCACCCGCACCGGGTTCGCCTCGTTCCAGATCACGCCCACCTGGTTCAAGGACGCGTTCGTGGTGGGGCCCACGGACCTGAGGATCGCGGTGACGCTGCCCGGAGGGGTGGCGGACGACGAGATCCTCTACCAGGACGCCCCGTTTCAGGCGCGCGCCGTGCGCGATGACGGGCGCCAGGTGGTGGGCTGGCAGTACGCGGCTACCCGGTTCACCCACGCCCACCGCGTGGGCGTGTCCTTCCCGGCCCGTACCATGGAGCGGGTCGTCCAGGTCACGCGACTGGAGCTTCTCCTCCGCGCGTTCGAGGCCTCCATGGGGGCCCGCCTCCTCCTCGGCGCCGCGCTGATGGGACTCTGGTCGTGGCTCTTCCTCCGGTTCTCGGGCGCCACGGGCTGGGTGCTCTGGCTGCTCGGGTGCGGAGGGGTCGCCGTCCTGTGCGTCCTGTGCCCCCCAGGCCACCTCGTGGCCCTCGGGGTGGCCGTCGTGCTCGTGCCGATCCAGGAATGGCGGTTGCGCGCGCGGAAGAAGTCCTACCTGCCCCCCATCCTCGAGATCGAGGGCGGGGGCGTCCAGCGGGGTCTCACGGCGCCCGAGGCGGCCGTGATCCTGGAGGAACCCCTGGCCAAGGTGCTCTCGCTGGTGCTCGTGGGTCTGCTCAAGAAGGGATTGGCGCTCGTCGCCGAGCGAAATCCCCTCTTCCTGGCGGTGGCCGAGCCGTACCGGGGACTGCGCTCCAAGGGTCGACGGGAGGCGGCGGCCGGGGCCGGATTCGTGATGCACGACTACGAGAACGGTTTCCTCGACATCATCGAGGGGGGCAGTGGCCTGCCCCTGGACACGCTCGACTTCTCCCCCGCCCTCGCACACCTCGTAGAACGGACCGTGGACCGGATGAAGGGATTCGACCTGTCCGACACGCGGGATCACTACCGCTCGATCGTCGAGCGGGCCTGGGAGGCGGTCTCGGCCCTGGGCGACGTCCAGCTCAGGGAGCGAGCGCTCGAGACGCACGCCGAGTGGGTCCTGCTCTCCAGCGAGCCGGACACCGCGTTCACGGCGCCGGGCTGGCGCTGGCAGCCCCGCTGGATGCCCGTGCCCGTCGGCCAGGTGGGCAGCCCGCCGCCTGCCGCCCCGGCGACCCCCGTTCCGTCGTCGGGTCGTCCGGCCCCCACGGTCGGGGACGTGGCCGCGTCCTTCGCGGGCTGGGCCGAGCACCTGGCAGGCCAGGCCGCAACCGCGCTCTTGCCGGTCCAGGTGACGGGTGCACCCGGCGGGGGCCTGGTGGATCTGGGAGCCGTGGACCGCGTGAGCGGGGACATCGTCGAGGCTTTGGCCGAGAGCCGATCGGGCGGCGGTTCCTCGGGTGGCTCCTCCTCGTGCGCCTGCGCGTGCGCCGGGTGCGCGTGCGCCTGCGCGTGTGCAGGGGGAGGCCGGTAGGGACGTGGAGTGCTCCGAGTGTCCTTCGGCCCGGCTCGCGGCGCTCCAGGCCGCCTGGCTCGCTCCCCTGAGGACCCGCCTGCTGCGCCGCGCGTTGGTCGCCCGCCGGGCTCGGGTGTTGGACCTGGGATCCGGGCACGGAGCGACCACGCTCGAGCTGGCCCGCCGGGCCGGCGGATCGGTCGTCGCGCTCGACCGCCGCCCGTTGCGCCCGGATCCCTCGTGCCCGACCGTGGGCGCGGACGCCGTGTCGCTTCCTTTTCGAGACTGTTCCTTCGACCTCGTATTTTCACAGTTCTTCCTCCTGTGGGCACCGCTCGGGCCCGCACTGGCGGAGGTTGCTCGCGTGCTCGCGCCGCAGGGCGCATTCGTGGCCCTCGAGCCCGACTTCGGGGGCCTCGTGGAGCACCCGGCGTCCACCGCCGTTCAACCGCTGTGGATGGCCGCCCTCGAGAGGGCCGGGGCCGACCCCCTGGTCGGGCGGGCGCTGCCGTCGGCGTGCGCGGCGCTCGGCCTCGAGGTGGAGGTCCACCTGGCCTCGGCGTCGCCTCCGCCCTCGCCCCGCCGGTTCGACCTCCTCTCGGAGCTGCCCCTGCTGCCTGCCGAGGCGGCGGCCTTGGCTCGTGCGCGAGCCTCCGCACACGGGGCCCCGCCCGGCATGGTGGCCCACCTCCCGGTGTTCGGGGTGCTCGCCCACCACCCATGCGTTCGGTTCGGGCGATAGATCCAGGGCACCATGCTTCCCACGCGGCCCGCCACCTGTGCCCTGATCAGGGCGTACGCGTGGGAGAGGAGGTAGGACGCCTCATGGATGTCGCGGGCCGATACCGACTCCTGGAGGTCATCGGGCGCGGCGGTCACGCCGTGGTCTGGCGCGCCTGGGACGAGGAGCTCGGCGTGGCGCAGGCGGTGAAGATCATCGAGGCCCCGTCGCAGTACCGCCAACTGCTCCAGAGTCGCCTTGAGGCCGAGGCCATGGCCATGGCCCAGCTCAGGCACCCCAACGTGCTCAGGGTCACCAAGCAGGGCGAGGTCGCGGACAAGGACTACCTGGTCATGGACCTCGCGGAGGGCGGCTCCCTGGCCGACCGCCTCTCCGAAGGAGGCCCGCTTTCGCCCCACCTCGCGGCCTGCTACGCCGTGCAGGTGCTCTCGGCGCTCGGCGCGGCTCATCGCATCGGCATCGTCCACCGGGACGTGAAGCCGCAGAACGTGCTGCGCGACCGGCACCAGGTGGCGCTCCTGGCCGACTTCGGCGTGGCGCTCCTGCCGAGTCCCGAGGCTCTGCGCTCGACCGGTACGGGCGTATTTCTCGGATCCATTGCCTACATGGCCCCCGAGCAACGCCTCGACCCGCGCCGGGTGGGCCCCACGGCGGACATCTACGGGGCGGCCGCCACCCTGTACGCCATCCTCACGGACGCCAACCCGGTGGATCTGTTCACGGCCACCCCGGACTCTCCGCGGTGGGCGGGCATTCCGCCGGCCCTGGCCACGATCCTGCAGCGGGCGACCGCACTCGAGCCCTCGGCGCGCCACCCGAGCGCGGTGGCGTTCGCCCGGGAGATCGCCGACGTCCTTCCCCACCTGCCCGGCGCCGAGGACACGCCGGACGCGGTGGCCCGAGCTACGGACTACGCCCTCGCGCTGCTGTTCGAGGACGAGTCGACCGAGGGCACTGCGCCCACGCCCGCCAGGCCCCTGCCCACGCGGAGCTGGCATGCCCCCACGATCGCCGAGACCCCGTCCATCGACGACGCCGCGGCCTACACCCTGCCCCTGGAGACACCGGCACCCGAGGAGAAGCGCCGTTGGATCCCCTGGGCCGCGGCGGGGGGCGCACTGCTGCTCGTTGTGGTGGGCGTCCTGGTCCTCGGACCGGCCGTCTCGCCTCCACCCGCCCAAGAGGCCCCTCCTCTCGAGCCCCTGCTCGATCCCGGGACCTGGGAGGCCGTAGTGGCTCCGGAGGCGGCCGAGCCGGTCGAGGCGACGTCTCCCGCGCCCATTCCCCCGGAACCCGTCCGGGCCAGCGCCGAACCTCGGGCCCAGGAAAAGGAACTGCCCGCCACCCCACCCGTGGACCCGACCCCAGACATGCCGGCTTCCGCGGACGCAACGGGGGGGTCGGGTGCGCCCCTGGGTACGTGGTCGGGCTCCTTCGGAGGAAGGCCGGCCACCCTCCTCCTGGCCGGATCCTCTGAGTCCCTCACCGGTACGCTGGAGGTCCGCTTCCAGGATCGCGTGCAGGCGTCGCGCGTGCGTGGCCACCTGGACCCCGCCGACGGATCGATCGTCCTGGAGGACGAGGACCGCAGCCGGCCCGACGCCGGGATCTACACTGCGCGCCTCGCGGCCGATCGGAACCGCCTCTCGGGGACCTTCCAGACCTTCGCGGGCGGGCGGGTCACGGGGTTCAGCCTGTCCACCCACCCCTGACTCGTTGTAGGATGGTCCAAGGACCCTCCCGGTCATGCTCCTCGCGCTCCTCCTCGTACTGCCTTCGGCCCTGTCGGGCGCCCTCGTCGAGATCGGCGGCCATGGGGGATGGGATCCCGCAGACGGAGCCTCGTTTTCCGGGGGGCTCGAGCTGGGTGCCGGGGCCTCGATCCACCCTCGCTGGGACCTGGGCCTGGTGCTGGCCAGCGGGGCGCGATCGGACGGATCGATCTTCGCCCGCACCGGCGCAGAGGTGCGATCGCTCGCGCCGAGGGCGGGCGGACGGAGCCTCCGCCCCTTCCTGGTCGCGGGCGCGGGCATCGGGATCGATGACCCACCGATGCCGGCTCTCTGGGTCGGACCGGGCATCCTGTCCGGCCACGCCGGCCGCGTGGGCTGGCGCCTGGAAGGCCGTGTGGTGACACAGATGGAGGCCATGGACTGGAAGGGCGTCCACACGTGGATCGAGGCGGGCCTCGGGCTCCACCTGAGGGCGCGATCCCCCTGGGACGACGCCCCTTCGTCCACGATCTCGATCACGCCGGACGACGCTCTCGTGTGGCTTCCTCACCCCTGGTGCGCCTGGGTCGAGGCGGACCAGGTCGCCTCCATCCTCGAGGCTCTACCCGCCGACGCCGAGATCGTGGTCACCTCGGAGGGCCGTCTGCCCACGGTGGTCCACGTGACGCCCGGAGCGGACCTGGAGGTGACGCTCGACGAGGCGCCCCGCCAGGGCGCGCTCGTGGTCCTCGCCAACCCGGCCGACCGCGTCCGGATCGGGGAGCACGACCTTCCGCTCACCCCGCAGGGCACGCTCCTCGCGAACCTGGCCGAGGGGCCGGTCGCCCTGGAGATCTCCGGCGGCGGCCGCACCGTGCACCAGGAGCTGGCTGTAGCCGAGGGATGGGCCACGTGGCTGAGGGTGCCCCCGCCCGAGCCGGTGGAGATCCGGTTCGGCGTCGACTCCAGCGACCTGGACGCCGCGGGTCGCGAGGTGGTGGCTGCGATCGCCGGGGCACGCGGCAGCTGGCGCTTCCGGCTGGAGGGCTCCTGGTCCACGGAGGGAGAGAACGCCCGGAACACCTCCCTCGGGCGCAGTCGGGCCGAAGCGGTTCACCAGGCGCTGGTGGCTGCCGGCGTCCCCTCGGAGGCCCTGGAGATCGCACCCCCCGTGGCACCCCCTCCCGGCCCGCCGCTCCCCCAGCACCGGGTGTGCCGGATCGTGCCCCTGCCGCCGGAGGCGCCATGATCCTCGCCGTCCTCCTGGCCGGTATCGTGAACGCGGCCGACGTCCACGTGGTCCACACCGGCGACACGCTGGAGTCGATCGCGGCCGAGTTGGGCCTTCCGGAATGGAGCAGCGAGATCGCTCTCCTGAACAACCTCGATCGGAGCGCACCGCTCCTCCCGGGCACCGTCCTCCTCCTCCCTCCCCACCCGGACTCGCTGGAACAGGCGGCCGAGGTTCTCTCTGCGGTGGGCGCGGTCTACCTCATGCCGGCCAGCGGCCCTCGCGTCCCCGTGGCGACGGCCACCCGCCTGGCGGCCGGCTCCACCATCTGCACGGGACCCGGCGCCTACGCCACCCTCCGGCTCGCGCGGTCGCGTGTGGGGTTCGACCACGACGACGTGGTCCTCCTGGAGGGGACCTGCCTCACGCTCGTCTCGGCCTCCGCGCGCCCCGAGGGGCGGACCTCCCTGCTCGACGTGGCCTCGGGCACGGTCGCGGTGGAGCGCGGGGGCGTACGGCCCGGCACCGTGGCGGTTCGCACGGGGAGCGGGCTGACCGCGGGTGATGCCGGCGGGTTTCGCGTCAGCATCGAGCCGGATGCGGCCCGGACCGAGGCCTGGGCGGCCCCGGTCTCCGTCTTCGGCGCCGGCCAGGAGGTCCGCCTCGACGCCGGTACGGGCAGTCGCACCCGACGGGGCGAGACGCCCGAGGACCCGGTGCGCCTGCCTCCGGCCACCGCGTTGGTCTCCCCCGGAGATGGCGAGGCCCTGCTCCGTCCCGACTTCGTCTGGCAGCCCGTGGACACGGCCCTGGGTTACCGCGTCGAACTCTCGACCGACCGGTTCTTCACCCAGATCAAGGCCATCGAGGAGGTCCCCGATCCAGCCTGGCGGCCCGACCTGCTCTTCCTCCCCTACCGGGTACGGGAATACTGGTGGCGCGTCTCCGCGTTCGACCGCGTCGGATTCGTAGGCACCCCTTCGGATCCCCGCCGCCTGTCCCTCCCCGCCGGCATAGGACCCTGATCGTGCTTCATCTCTCCGCCGAGATCCAGATTCTCCAGGACGGCGTGCCCGTGCACGGCGTGGCCCTGAGCAGCGGAGCCCTCTTCGTGGGTCGGGCCCCGGACAACGATCTCGTGCTCTCCCTGCCCCAGGTGTCGCTCCACCACGCGGTGTTCCGCCGCGTGGAAAGCACGCTCATGGTGCGAGACCTCGGCTCCACCAACGGAACCTTCCTCAACGACGAGCGGTTGCTCAACCTCGCGCCCCTCAAGGATGGAGACACCGTCCGGCTCGGCGCGTCCGTGTTCCTCAGGATCCGACTGTCTCCGTCTGAGATCCCCGCCCCACCCCCCGCTCCTCTCTCGCTCCTCGTGGACCTGAGCGCGGGCGTGGCCTGGCCGCTGCGCAGCGACCGGGTCGTGCTCGGACCGGACCCCGGATCCGACGTGCACATCCCGCATCCGGGATTTCCCGTTGCCCACATCGCGCTCCACCCGGATGGAGAGGCCTGGGTCGCCACAGAGGACTTCGAGTTCCCGGCGGTGGAGGGCGAGCCCTTCCTCCTGGGGGATCGGGCGTTCGTGCTGCGCGCCGGGAAGGAGGCGCTCGACACCACGGCACGGGAGCGGGTGCCGCCCGAACGCCCGGGCTGGCCCTACCGCCTGACCGTCTGGTGCGGCGCCGAGGGCCGAACAGAAGCCCGGCTCCAGGATCTCCACAGCCAGCAGAGCCACCTCATCAACGCCGACAACCGGGTGGCCTTCCTCTACCTCCTCGCCCGGCGCCGCCTGAGGGACCGGGCCTGGGGCGCAGGCGTCGGCTGGTGCGACGACAACGATCTCCAGAAAGGCATCTGGGGACGGGCCTGGGAGGAGCAGGACCCCAACAACCTCCAGGTCCTCCTCTCCCGCATCCGTCGGGAGATCCGAGAAGCCGGCTTCGACGCTTGGTTCATCGAGAAACGACGCGGGCAGACCCGCATCCTGCTCGACGAGCTGGACGTGCACCCCGAGTGACGTGCGGGCGGGGAGGCCGTCTCCCGGGGTTCCTGACGCAAGGAGGTGCCCGCCATGAGAACCCTGATCCTCCTGGTTGCCGCCTGGGCAGCCGAACCCGCTGCTCCCCCGGTGGAGAGTCCCCCGCCCGTCCCGCCCTGGACGGGTTCCTCCGGGTACACGATGATCCATGTAGCCACGGGATCGTTCGTGATGGGCAGCCCTGAGAACGAGGCGGGGCGGAACACCGACGAGCGCCGTCACGACGTCCGCATCACACGGTCCTTCTGGCTCGGACAGAGGGAGGTGACGCAGGATCTCTGGATCGCCGTGATGGGGACCACGCCGTTCGTGAAGGACTACAAGGGCGTCCCGCTCGTCGGATCCCGGCTGCCGGCCCAGAGCGTGTCCTGGTTCGACGCCATCCGATTCTGCAACGCGCTCTCGGCCCGGGATGGACTCGAGCCGGCCTATGTCGTGAACGGGGACGAGGTGTCGTGGTCTTCCTCGGCCCGAGGCTACCGCCTCCCCACGGAGGCCGAGTGGGAGTACGCGGCCCGGGCCGGCACGGATCGCGCCTACACCGGGGCTCGTGGATCCGGCGGTCTGTGCAGCGTCGCCAACGTGGCCGATGCCACGGCGCGCCGGAAGTGGCCCATGTGGACGGGCGCGGTCCCGTGCAACGACGGCTTCCTCGGTCCGGCACCGGTGGGCAGCCTCCAGCCCAACCCCTGGGGCCTGTTCGACATGTCTGGCAACGTGTCCGAGTGGGTGTGGGATCGCTACGGCCCGTACGCCGACGGCCCGGTGGACGACCCCTCGGGCGCCACCACGGGCAGCCTGCACCTGGCGCGCGGCGGATCCTGGGCAGACAACGGGACCTTCAACCGCGTCGCTCACCGAAAGCGGCACCCGCCGGACTTCACCGACGCATTCACGGGCCTCCGGCTGGCACGCTCGGAGTGATGGTTCCCATCCGGATCAGGGGGCGGGCTTGCGCTCGACGATGAAGAAGTCCACCCGGCGGTTCCTGGCCCACGCCTCCCCGGTCTCGCGCGGGTCCAGCGGGCGGCTCTCGCCATGGCCGATGGCCTCGAGACGGCTCACCTGCACGCCCTTGGAGACGAGGTAGGTCCGGACCGCACGGGCGCGACGATCGGAAAGCTTGAGGTTGGACTGGGCCGATCCACGGCTGTCCGTGTGGCCTTCGATCCTCAGGCGTAGAATCTCGGGATGGTCGTGGAGGATCTGGGCGACCTCGTCGAGGAGGCCGTACGACTCGGGCTTGATCACGGACTTTCCGAGCTCGAAGTAGACGGAATCCGCGATCTCGATGCGCGCCTCGGAGACCACGGCCCGCTGCACGGTGACCGGAACCTCGACCACCTCGCCGGCCGCCACCGTGACCTGCCGTTCCACCGGGTGGAACCCGGGTACGGTCACGCATAGGGCATGCGCTCCGGGCTCGAGGCGGATCTCGGCTCGGCCGCTCGTAGTGGCCGGTGCCTCGTGTTCGTCGACCGTCCAGGCACCGTCCACCGGCTGGCCTCCCGGGGCGGCCACGACCAGGCGGACGAGCCCGGTGGCGGGCACCAGGCGGTAGGTGGCCTGGGTGTCCGGTTGGTCCGGCACCACGAGCGGAGCATCCAAGGGAAGGTAGCCCTCGGCGCGCACGTTCACGACGTACTGCCCCGGATGGACGTCGGTCTGGAACAGGCCCGTGCCCTGGGTCGCCAGCGCCGTGCCGTCGAGGTGGAGGTTGGCCGCGCCGACGAGCTGGCCATCGGGGTCCTCCACGCGGAGGAGGACCCGGACGCATGGATCCGGGCAGCCGTCTTCGTCCTCGAAGCCGTCCCGGTCCTCGGGCTCGGTGCGGCAGGCATCGTCGCGATCGGCCAGGCCGTCCTCGTCGAAATCGCGCAGGATCGTGGGCTCCCAGGAGAGCATGATCACGTCCCTCATGCGGGGCGTGCCGATGCCCCGCGTGAAGCCCGTGCCGACTCCGGCGCGCAGCAGGAGGGCGTCCCCGAGACGCAGCCAGCCGCCCAGCAGGCCCTCCACGGGGGTGGATCCCGCCGTGGACACGGGCGTGGTCCAGGGTACACCCCCGGCCAGGTCCAGCGAGACGCCCGCACCGTCCATGGCCGCCCACCCTGCCCCGAGCCGGAAGAAGAACTGGTCGTCCAGGACGATGTTCTCCAACTGCACCTGCGGGACACCGCGGGTTCCGAGGTTGGCCGCGATCCGTACGTCGCCGAACTCGCGGTCCGCGATCAGGGAGGCCTCCCAGGCCGTGACCGGGTTCGCGAGAGGGCCCGAGATCGTGGACGTCGGAAACACGACGCGACCGCCGACGCCCAGCCCGAGGGGAGCGGAGGTCCGCTGGATGAGGGTGGCCCGGCCGTCGAGCGAGATGTCGCCCAGGCCAGCCGGGCCGCTCACGCCCTCTCCGGCGGCGAGCAGGTACACGGGAAGATCCATGCCGACGCGCGCGGGTCCGAGCGACACACCCATCAGTGCGTCTGCTTCGAGCAGATCGGAAAGGACATCGACACGACGGCCATCGTCGTACTCGTAGACGAACGGGTTTCGGGCGAACGTGAAGGCGAGGCCCAGGTAGGGAGTCCCGGACGCCGCTACCTGGGTGTCGTCCGCCCAGAGGGTGCGCTCGCTCCCGCCATCCGGGCGGAAGAGCTGCACGTTCAAGTCCGGGACCTGCCCCGGATCCCCCGCCAGCACGGT
Source organism: Deltaproteobacteria bacterium (assembly GCA_016927815.1). GTDB lineage: Bacteria > Myxococcota_A > UBA796 > UBA796 > JAFGLY01 > JAFGLY01. Next base: position 22,680 of record JAFGLY010000057.1, read on the forward strand.
GCCAAGAAGGCCGAGAAGAGGAAGCTGCATCACCATCGCCTCCTCAGGAGGGCAGTCGCCGCCAGGAGGACCAGGATCCAGGAGTGCCCGCCTGCACCGCCCGAGGCACAGCCTCCGCAGGCACCTCCCCGGTAGACCCCGGTGAGTGGGGGATTGTCCGGTCCTGTGTCTCCGGTGTCGTCGCCGTCGCCCGTGTCCTCCTGGATCACGTCGTCCGAGGGATCGAGCGGGTCGGTGTGGTTGACGAGCACCTCCGTGCCGTCGTCCACGCTCCCGTCGTCGGTGTCCGTGTCGAGGGGGTCGGTGCCCCACTCGAGCACCTCGTCTCCGTCGTCGAGGCCGTCGTCGTCGGTGTCGGCGTCGAGCGGATCCGTGCCCCACTCGAGCACCTCGTCGCCGTCGTCGAGGCCGTCGTCGTC
>JAFGLY010000058.1 GCA_016927815.1 Deltaproteobacteria bacterium
CAGGTTGGCCGCAAGCGAGAGCCCGCACAGCCCCGCGGCCAGCCAGAGCGCGCCCGCGATCCCGAACCGCTGGGCCACGAGCGCCTCGGTGTTGAACGAGAACAGGGTCCCCAGGCGGCTCACCGTGAGCGCGATCCCAAAGGCGAGGGCCAGTTCCCGGCCGGTGAACCAGCGGGCCAGGATGGCGCTCTGGCAGACGATGAGCGACTCGGACCCCATGCCGAACAGGAGCCGGCCCGCGTAGAGGGTGGCCAGGTCGGGTGCGAGTGCCACGAGCACCGCCCCGAGCACCACCAGCGCGGAGAAGACCAGGCTCGCCCGCCGGGTGCCCAGCCGGTCGATCAGGAACCCGCCCGCCAGCACCGCGGGAATCGCGGCGAGGCTGTACATGGTGTAGGTGGCGCCGATGGCGTTTCGCCCCACACCCATCTGCTCCATGAGCAGGCTCTCGATGGCGCCCAGGCTGTCATAGGCGAAGTACGAGCCGAAGATCATGGCCGCCGCGAAAAGCAGCACGGTGAACCGGTAGGGCCGGCCCGAGGGGTGGAGGACCCCCGTGTCCATGACGCCTTTCAGGCCCCGGCGCGCTCCTGGCGCTCGAGCCAGCGGTTGAACGCCCACATGGCGGCCGCGCACACGAGGCCCACACCCATCAGGATGCACCAGCCCTGGGTGGCGGCCACGCGATCGAGCTCGAGGAGCCCGTTGTCGAGGCGCGTGGCGTTGCGGCACATGACCTCGTTGAAGATGACCGCGCCCACGGGACCGCCGAGGAGCGAGCCGATGGCCATGGGCAGGTTGGCGTAGCCCAGAAACAGCCCCTCCTGGCCCTTGGGGGCCAGGGCGCCGATGTACTCGAAGGTGCGGGCCGAGGTGAACAGCTCCCCGAACGCGATGGCCGCGACCGTGAGCACGATGAAGACCGACCCGATGGGGATCCAGTTGGCCACCAGCACCCTCACGCCGCCGGACGTCCAGACGGGCACCAGGTTGAGCGCCATGCTCAGGCCGATGATCAGGATGCCCACGATGATGGAACGGATGGGCCGCATCTTCCCGAACAGCCGCGTGATGAGCAGCTGGCAGGTCACGATCACCAGCGGGTTGGCCATGGTGTAGATGTCCACCGCCGGATCGGTCTCCACCACCTTCTTCAGGTAGAGGGGCAGCACGTTGTAGACCTGGCTGTAGAGGAACCCGAACCCGCTCGACACCAGCAGGAAGAGCGTGAACCGGCCGCTCTTGAGCACCAGCACCATGTCCTTGAGGATGCGGCCCACGGACTTCTTGGGCTTCGTGGAGGCCGACCGGCCGAGGACGGTGTCCGGGTCGCGGTACAGGAGCACCACCACCGCGAGCGCGAGGCCCGCGCAGACCGTTGCCACCCCGAAGATCATGTCCAGGCTCGACCGGGTGCGGACCAGGTAGGCGACCCCGCGCCCGAAGAGCGAGCCCATGTTCACGACCATGTAGAAGATCGCGAAGGCGAGCGTGGCCCTCAAGCCCGCGGATTTCTGGGCCGTGCCGAGGATGCAGGGCTTCACGATGGATCCGCCCATTCCGATGATCAGGACGCCGAGCACCACGGGCACCACGATGCCCGGACCCGCGGTGACGGCCTCCTCCACGGTGGGCGCCAGGGTCGCGCCTCCGAGCCAGATCGGCGCCCCCATGCAGGCATAGCCCACGCCGAGGAGCAGAAAGGCCCCCACCAGCGCCCGCCGGAACCCGATCTGGTCCGCGATCGTGCCCGAGAGGATGGGCAGGAAGTAGACGAGCCCCCACAGGACGCTGTTGAGCGTGCTGGGCCAGTAGGCCCCCAAGCCCAGCTGACCCAGGTAGATGACCACGAACGACGCCATGGAGTAGTAGGCGCCGCGCTCGAAGAGTTCGGTGACGAGGGCGTACCAGAAGACCTTGGGGAACTTCGCCTGGGTGTCGGGCATCCGGCGTCCTACGGGGTGGGTGGGACGCCCTGCTGTAGTCCGCCCGACGAGCCGGGGCGAGCGTCTACCGGTGCATGCGCGGCAGGCGCTTCTTCCAGGCCGTGGGCAGGATCTTGTCGAGCGCGTCGTCCGCGGTCACGATGCCGTGCAGGTGGCCCTCTTCGTCCACCACCGGGATGGCCAGGAGGTTGTACTTGGCCACCTTCTGGGCCAGCTCGTCCTGGCTCTCTCCGGTGGTGGCCGTGACCACGCGTTCGTGCATGAAGTCCAGGATGGGGGTGGCCGGCTGGGCCAGCACGAGATCGGTCAGGGAGATGACGCCCTTGAGGCGCCCTTGATCGTCGGTGACGTAGATGTAGAAGATGGTCTCCGCGTCGTGCGCGGTCTCGCGGAGGACGGCCAGGACCTGCTCCGCAGAGAGGTCCGGCCGGACCGCGACGTACCCGGTCGTCATGAGGCCACCGGCCGTGTCGTCGGGAAAGGAGAGCAGCTTGCGGACGTCCGCCGCGTCGTCCTGCTCCATGAGGTGCAGGATGATCTCGCTGCGCTCCTCGGGCAGCTCGCCCAGCAGGTCGGCGGCCTCGTCGGGCGACATCTCCTCGAGCACGTCGGCGACCTTCTCATCGGGCATGGGGCTCAGGATGGAGGCCCGGACCTCGGGCTCGACCTCCTCGAGGGTGTCCGCTAGCTTCCTCACGTCGAGGCTGGACACGATGAGGTCGCCCTCGGCTCGGGGGAGATCGGACAGGATCTCCGCCAGGTCCGCGGGGTGCAGATCCGTGATGCGCCGACTCGGGATCTTCAGGCGGACCGCGTGCTCCCGTGGAAGCAGCTCCACGTTGCTCCAGGAAATCCGGGTCGGCGGCCGGGCCGGTCCCATCGCCCGCACGAGGCGTTGAAAGACCCGACCGAGCCCGGTGCGCTCCGGGTCGTGGTCCTCGCCGATCGCGACGTTGGCCAGGTACCAGCGGTCGTTGACCCGGGCGATCTCCACGTCCTCGACCTGCACGACGCGCACGTCGTCCGTGGCGATGACCGGCCGGTCGAGCACGTCGCGGACCAGGTGGAGATCCGCCTCCGAGGGTTCGAAGGCCTCGTTCTCTCCCCGACCTCGGGACAGGACGACCCCCTGGTCGGTGATGGCGTCCACGGCCTCGATGGGCAGGAAGCGGCGGCCCTGATCGTCCTCGAGCCCGATGGCCAGGACCACGGGATGAGCGTGGGCCTGACCCGAGGCCACCACCTCGACCAGGCGGCCGGCCGACTCCCCGTGGACGTCCGGGACGGGGCGTTTCAGGAGATCGCGCAGATAAGGCATCGCGCTCCCCGGCAGCGTTCCTCGTTCTCGGCGGACTGCCGGCGTGGGTTCACGTACCGCCGGCCCGGAGGTCCGGCAAGCCCGACCCGGACGAGCCTGCCTCCCGGGCGGGGAGCGCAGGCTCCCGAGGAGGGGGAGACTACTTCTGGAGCTCGTTGCCCTGGGCGTCCCGCATCTTGCCGATGAGGATCAGGATGAGGTCGATGACGTACCAGACGCCGCACCCTCCGAAGGTGATCAGCTTGAGGATGCCCAGGCCAGTATAGCCGAGGTAGAACCTGTCGATGCCCAGGTATCCGAGGAGCCAGGAAAGGAGGAGCGCGGTCAACCACTTCTTTTCGCCGACGGCCATCTTCAGTCTCCGGGATGGGAGGGGGAGAGACGGGACAGGGTGCCCGGTCCAGCGGTAAGAGGCACGCCGGATGCCGTCAAGGCGGGGGTTCAGGGCCGGTCGAACGCCCAGGCACGGCCGGAGGGGACGTCCGCGATCCAGAGCGTTCCCGGAGCATCTTCCGAGACGTGGACCACGGTGGGCGAGGGCAGGGCGTCGCCGAACTGCCCGCACATCTGGAACGCCGCGTTGCCTCGGCCGAGATCCGTGTCGCCGTAGTCTCCCTCGCGTGCGAAGAGTGTACGGATCGCGCCGCTCGTGGGATCCAGTTCCACGACCTCGAACCGGTGGGGTGCGTGGGCCGTGGCCACGAGGCGATCGCCCCAGGCCACGAGGGCGTCCGGACGGCCCGCGACGGGCAGCCTCCAGGACCGGCCGCCGCCGGCCTCCCGCACCGTGCGGTCCTGGTGATCCAGCACGTAGACGACCTTGCCCAGTCGGGCGAGTGCGAGGGGGCGGGGCCCCGCGGGCATGCGGGCGGCCGTGCCGTCCGCGATCCGGACCCGCCAGACCGCGCCGTCCTGGAAGGCAGCCACCCAGGCCGCGTCTCCGTCCACGAGCAGATCCGTCGCGCACGCGCCCACCTCGGCCCGGGCCACCGCCTTGCTCGAGACCGGGTCCAGTACGGTGACGACGCTCGGATCGGGGTCCCGCTCGCCCACGCGCACGAGCACCAGGCGGTCGGCCGCCACAGCCAGCAGCCGCTGCGTGGTTTCCCGCTCGACCGTGTCGCCCCAGACCAGGCGCCGCTCCGGGGTCCACTCCCGGACGCCGTCCTCCAGGCGGACCAGGAACGCCTCCTCCTTGCCCCAGTTGTTCTGGGCCATCCACACAGTGCCGCGGGCGTCCTCGGCCATGGCCAGCGATTGGCGGGGGATCCGCCGATCGTACACCGTCGAGGGTGCCCCCGGATCGGCGAGATCGAAGGTGAGAAAACCGTTCCGGGCGCCCCAGATGTAGACCACCGGCCAGTAGGACTGGTGGGGCCCGTAGTGCAGCCAGGGCCGTCCGTCCGGACCGCGGAAGGCCCGGATCGGCCAGCGTCGGCCCAGGTCGAACCAGCGCGTCGCACCCGTCGCGTCCACCTCGGCGAAGCGGCCCTCGTTGTCGAACACCCAGGTCGAGCGCCGCTCGGGCACGTCGAGCACGGCCACCGGAGCGACCCCCACCCGCACGTCCCGGCTGGCCCCGGTGGTGGGGTCCACCCAGGTGAGCGAGGCTCCGAAGGTCCCGTTCACGGCGGTGGCCCCCCGGGGGAACCAGACCGCACCGGTCTCGGGATCGAGCGCCATGGCGTGCATGTGGGGCAGGATGCCGAGATCCTCGACCCGGTGCGTGAAGCGCAGCGTGGACAGGTCCACGACCTCGATCTCGCCGTGCGCCCACGAGGCCACCACCATGCGATCCCGTGCGAGGTCGAGCACGGCCGCGTCGTTGCCGTACGCCGGCAGGGCCACCTCGGTGAGCGCGCCCGCCTTCGCGAAGTCCACCACGTGCAGGGCCGGGTGGTTGTCGTAGTTCACGAAGATGCGCTCGGTGCGGGGATCGTAGAGCATGGCGACCCCCTCCGTGTACCCCGGGAGATCCACCACGCGGTCCTGGCCCGGCTCCAAGCCCAGCCGAGCGGCCTGGAGGACCTTGCGGTCGGCCGTCTCGGTGACCACGTAGACCGTGCGGCGGACGGGATCCGCGCCCGCGAGGTGCCAGCGGCCGCCAGGGGTCAGGTCCACCGGCCGGGAGGTCCGGACCCTGCCCGTCCGGGCGTCCAGCACGAACAGGCGTGCGCCCAGGCCGTCGAGCGCGACGATGGCGCCCGGCTCGCCGGGCTCCGGGGCCGGCAGGGCCACCACCTTGCGGATGGGGGGCGGTGGGGTCTGGTTCTCGTTTGCGAGCGGAGGTGCGGGCGGAAGCCACGGGATCCTCCGGAGCCTGTGGCGCCGGGCGTCCCAGAACGCCAGGTCCGGGCTCGCGCGGCCCACTCCGAAGGCGTTGCCGGTGGCCTCGTCCACGGCCACGGCCTCGAGTTGTGCGTCCGTGGGCACGGCGTCCAGGCGGCCGGTGTCGGGTTCCACCACCACGAAGGCGTGATCCGCAGCGAGGTACACGGTGCCGCTCGCCGCCTGCACCGCGAGCGCCTCGGCCTTCAGGTGCTGCAGGGCCCGGTGCCCCGTGTAGAGGTTGCGGACCTCTCCGGATCGCGTGTCCACCAGCGTGATCGTGGAGGTCAGGGTGTTGGCGGCCACCATCCGGTGGCGTACGGGATCCGCCCGCACCAGGAGCGGGCCCGCGGCGTTCACGGAAAGGCCCGTGTCCGCGAGCAGGTCCACCTCTTGCACCCGGACGCCGTCGGCCGGCGCTGCGGCGGACGGATCGGGGGCCAGGGCCAGGAGCGCAACCAGGGCGACGAGCGGGCGCATGCAACCTCCGAGCAGGATCAGCCGCCCCCGAACAGGGTGCGCGGCTGGCCCATGGGCAGCGTGGCGACCTCCAGGTCGGGCCGCAATCGGGAGACGTCTTCGAAGAAGCCCGCGAGGCCCACGCTGGGCAGCGGCCGGAGCGAGCGGGCGAGGGATCGGAACAGGTCGTCCCAGTGGATGGGGATCACGCGGCGTGCGCCCAACGCGTCCACGACCGCCTCGAGGAGCCGTTCGGTGGACGCCCGCCCGGCGAGCGCCAGGAGCACGGTGTGGGCCGAGGTGTCCCGGAAGGTGCCGGACCCGACCTGTGCGCTCGCGAGGTGGACCAGCGATCCCGCCGGGTGGCGGACCCGGATCCCGTGGACGGCGCCCATCCGGAACGCCCTCGCGGGGGCCGGCGTGCGAAGCGGGATCGGGATGGCGCCGGGGTAGGGCACGCGGCCGAGAAGGGCCGGCGCGTGCTCGCTCGGCAGGAAGGTCACCTCGAACGCACCGAACTGCATCGGCGTCCAGGGCTGGGCAACCCGGATGCGGTCGTCCGGGAGGCCTGCCCCGCGGCCCACGTTGGCGGTGCTCTCGGAGCCCACCAGGATCGCGTCGGCCTTGCGCGCGAACACCGCCGCGTCGAGCAGGTGGTCGTAGTGGGAGTGAGAGACCAGGACCGCGGCGGTCCCGCGTGCGCCCAGGCGGTCCAGCCAGCGCTCGACACCCACGCCGTCCGGCCGCAACGGGAAGCCGAGGCCGACGCGGAGCATCCCGGGCCGGGTCACGAAGGGGTCCAGGAGCAGGCGGGTCCGGCCGTCGTCGAGCAGGACGGAGGCCGCGCCGAACCACGTGGCCCGGAGGTCGCCCGGCCCGAGAGGGGTCTCGGGCAGGTGCCGAGCCACCACCTGGTCGAGCCCTGCTCCCACGAGATCGCCCGCCAGGCTCCTCGCGCGGGTCCGCACGCCCATCGCGTACCTCCGGACATCCCCTAACGGATTCGGCGTACCGGGAGGGCACCGCCCCACGGCGATCCCGGGGGTGCAGCCCCTGCGTTACGGAGGGCCCCGTCGGACCGCTTCATGCCTCGCCTCGCCCTCCGTCCCGTGCCCGCGTTCCAGGCCCTCCCGATGCTGGGCCTGGCGACCTCGTGCGGCGAGCCCGACCTGGAGGCGGACCGGTACCTCGCCTTCCAGCGCGAGCCGGACGGCTATGAGGTGGCGCCGCGCCTGGTGGGTACGCTCGAGGATCTGGCCACGATCACCGGCCGGTTGGGTGAGGTACGGACCGGCGGCATCCTCCTGTACGAGAACGACGGCAGCATGACCCTGGACGGGGACCGCGCGCTGGACGTCGGGTACGACGTCCAGGACGGCGTGGCCGTGCCGCTGGACGAGGACGGCCTCATCCTCTGGTCGTTCTACGGCCACCTCGAGGACATCGCGGATCAGCTGCCCGCTCTGGGGCTGGACGGGGACGTCTTCTTCCCCCTGAATTCGGCCTGGACGCCGGTCCTGCCCGATCTGCTCTTGGAGCTGCTCCCCAAGGAGAACGCCGCCTACGCCACGGGGGGCCACTTCTTCGTCCTTCTGGACGATCTCTTCGCCAAGGACGTCCCGCTCGTGGCCAACGCGGGCGTGATCCGGCACGAGTTCGGCCACGCGGTCTTCCACGTCCTCACCTCGGGCGGCGTGCACCGCAGGCCGCCCTTCGCCGCGGCCGACACCTCGGTTCCCTCGCTCTACTACTCGAGCCTCCACGAGGCGTTCGCCGACACGTTCGCCACGCTCTCGCTCGACGCCCCGGACTACTTCGAGGATTCCCTGCCCATGACGAGCCGCGACGTTCGCGGGGACTGGACGATCGACCAGGTGGAGACCCCCGAGCAGTTCCACCGGACTGCGGGCGACGACCCCCTGGCGCTCTACGATCCCTACCCGCTGGGCACGGTGTTCGCCTCCACGGCCTGGGACCTGAGGGAGGCGCTCGGCGATCCACTGGAAGCCTGGGCCATCCTGCTGGAAGGCACGCGCATCTGGGTGGACTTGAGCACCCCGGACAACGCCTGGGCGCTGCTCGACGCCTGGGTGGCGGCCGCGGGCCAGGGGGTGGCGGCCGAGGCGTTGTGCGCTTCCATCGAGACCCGTTTCGGGGACGCGGTACTGGTGGAGACCTGTCCGTGACGCGCACCCTGGCGTGTGCGGCGCTCCTCCTCATGTCCATCCCGGGGCCTGCGCGTGCGGAGGGTGCCGCCGGGCTGGCCTTCGGTGCCGCGGCCGTGCACGTGGCCAGCGCCGAGCACGAGCTACGGCCGCTGGTGGGTCTCTGGGGACGGTTGGGGTTCGGCCGGGGCGGGTTCGCGGAGGTCGAGGCCTCCGGCACCCGCCGCATCGAGGACGGCGGTGTGGTGCAGGTGGACGAGCGGTGGGCCCGCGGGGCGCTCACCGTGGGCTGCCGCACCGGTCCTCGGGCGCTCGAGGTGGCCGTGGCCGTGGGGCCGGCGCTGACGTACCGGGACACCGTCGTCGTGGGGGAGGATCGCTGGCGGGCCACGGCCCTCCAGGCCGGGGTGCGGTACCGGGCCGGCCTGCTGTTGCCCCTCGGGCGCCGATGGGAGGTGGATCTCCTGTTCGGCGGCGCCTCCCGCAGAAGGAACCACGACCAGGAGCTCGTCGTGCAGGGGGGCGGCCGGTGGTAGGCCGGGCGATCCTCCTGGTGTCTCTGGTCTCGGGGTGCACCTCGGTGGCCACGCTCCAGGGCGCCCGACCCCTCGAGCCCGGCCAGCGCTCCTTCCAGGCCGGCGTCTCGCTGCAGTACGGGTCCAGCGCCGTTTCGGGGGCGCTCGGGCTGCCCGTGCCCCAGCTGGACGTGAGGTGGCGGCGCGGTCTTGCGCCGGACCTCGACTGGGGGCTCGGGGCCTACCTGTTCGGCGTCCGTGCGGACTTGAGGTACCGCTTCGCACAGGCGGGACGGTGGCACTTCGCCGCACAGCCGGGGCTCGCGCTGGCGGGTCTGCCCGTGCCCACCTACCTCGTCATGAACACCGATCTGGACCTGCCGGTCCTGGCTGAGGTGACGTTCGGTCAGGGCTCGTCTCTCACCCTCTCCGGCCGGGTGCTGGCGCGGGAAAGCGTGGCCTGGGTCTCCTCCACGGGGCTCGGCGCCGGGGTGAGCGGACGGTACGAGTTCCTGGCAGGGGGCGGAATGCGCTACGGCCTTTCGTTCCGTCGCGTCGGCCTCGGCGTGTTCGGAGACGGGCTGGCGAACACCACGCGGGGAGGGCCCGCCTGGATCACCGGGGGCGTGGACGTCACGATCGGACCCCGCACGGGTCGGCCTCGGGACCCCGACGAGGGGTCCTGATCCCCTCGGGCTTCGCGGCCAGCCCGTGTTGCACGGCCCGCGCCGCCCGTTACGGTCGCCTGCGTTGCGGAGGTGCCCATGATGTCCGCCCGAGAGGTCCGGGAGGCCCGCTTTCCAGGAGCACTGCCGGAGCAGACGGTCCTCGATCGCCTCTCCGAGGTGACCGCCCCCCTCGGGTTCGACCCGCCCAACACCATCGCCTGCGTGGGGGTATGCCGCGACGAGATCGCCCAGCACCTGCCGGCCCTCGTCCGGCAGGTGTGGGGCGAGGCCTTCAACTTCTGCTCGCTCGGCGGCATGCTCTTTCTCGGCCGGACCGGCTTTCGCTCGGCCCACCACCACGCGCCGGTGGTCGGGGGCCGCGAACGCTACCTCCACCTCGCATTCTCCCACGTGGCCATCGGCGAGGACGGCACGCTGGGTCACTGCTGTCGTCTCGGGAGACCGGGCGCGTCTGCCGCCTGTGGAGCGCTGGAGGCCTTTCGCCAGGCCCACGCCAGGGGCGACGCGGGTCTCTTCCTCGACCCGGACGACGTGGAGATGAGCCTCCTGTCCCGGCGCCTCTCGGCCCGGATGAAGCCCGGCGCTCGTCCGGACCTCGCGGACCTGGCCCATCTCGCTCGGGAGATCATCGCCGAGGACCTCGATCGCATGCTCCACGACACGGCGGATCCGGCCCAGGCGGACTGGGTGGCTGTCACGGGCATCCAGATCCATGCCCCGGAAGGCGAGGAGTGGATCTGGGTCCCCCCCGGCGTGGCCTCGATCAACGGCCGCGCCCAGGCCGTGCACCTCGCGTGACGCTGCGCTTCCACCTCGCCCCGGGCCGGGAGAAATCGCTCCTGCGCCGCCATCCATGGGTCTTCTCCGGCTCGGTGGCCCGCGCGGAGGGCGAGGACGACGACGCTCTCGTCGAGATCCTGGCGCACGACGGCCGCGTCCTGGGGCGGGGTCTCGCCTCGCCGGGCGCGAGCCTGGTAGCCCGCGTGCTCGTCTTCGGTTCCGAGGTTTTGGTGGACGAGCGCCTTTTCGACACCCGGATCGCGGCTGCGGCGGCGCTGAGGGCCCGGGTGATCCCCTCGGACACCACCGGCTTCCGGGTCGTGCACGCCGAGGGGGACGGCCTGCCGGGCCTCGTGGTCGACCGGTACGGGGACCTCCTGGTGGTGCAGGCCAGTACGCGCGGCATGGACCGGCTGCGTCCCCTCTGGCTGCCCGCCCTGACCCGACGCCTCGCACCCTCGGCCATCCTCCAGCACAACGACCTGGCGGCGCGACGCTCGGAGGGCCTCGGCCTCGAGGACGAGGTCCTCCTCGGCGCCGTCCCCGAGGGACCCGTGGCCTACCAGGAGCATGGCCTGTGGGCCACCGCGGACGTCGAGGGGGGCCAGAAGACCGGCGCCTTCCTCGACCAGCGCGAGAACCGCCACCGCGTGGGCGAGCTCGCCCGAGGCCGCACGGTGCTCGACCTCTACAGCCATGCCGGGGGCTTCGCGGTCCACGCGCTCGCCCACGACGCCCGCCGGGTCGTGTCCGTGGACAGCTCCGCCCGCGCGCTCGAGCTCGCCGTACAGGCCCGGAGGCTCAACGGCCTGCCCTCCTCTCCCGAGGATCTCGTGCGGAGCGACGTCCCAACCGACTTGAGGCGCCGGGTGGCCGCCCGGGAGCGCTGGGACGTGGTGGTGCTCGACCCTCCCCCCTTTGCGCGCCGGCGCGCGGACCTGGATGCGGCCGCCCGTGCCTACAAGGACGTGAACCTGCTGGCCATGCGCCTCCTGGCCCCCGGGGGCGTCCTGTTCACGTGCACCTGCTCCGCCGCGGTGGATGCCGACCTCTTCCAGAAGATCGTCTTCGGCGCCTCCCTGGACGCCCGCGTGCCCATGCGCCTTGTGGAGCGCCGGGGTGCCGGGCCGGACCACCCGGTCTCGCTCGATTGCCCCGAAGGCGAGTACCTGCGCGGCCTCCTCTGCGTCCGAGAAGCGGATCGGGCACCGGAAGGGCTCCTGTAAAGGGCCATCCCGAGGATTCGTCCTGAAGCCGGCCTCACGGCGCCGTGCGCAGGAGGTCCTCGAGGATCGGGAGCAGGCGGTCCCGCACGAGCGCCAGTGCCCGGCTCTTGAACCGGAGGAAGGGGAACCGGCCCAGGGGAGCGAGGATGCGGCCACCGTCCCGGCCGGCCAGGTCCGAGACCACCTTCAGGGCCGCGAAGCGGCGTGGGGCGCCCGTGGCGTCCAGGACCCCGGCCGCCTCCATCTCGCAAGCCTCCGCCCCTCGTGCGGCGAGGCGGGCCCGTTCGACGGGATCGCGGACCGCCCGGGGGACCGTGGTCAGCACCACCGGGCGGGCCCCGGGCACCGTGAGGAGGTCTTGCGCCGGGTGGTCCAGGAGACGGGTCGCCGCCACCACGTCCCCCACGGCCAGGCCGTCCGCCAGGGCGCCGCAGGTTCCGAACGAGACGACGCGGGCAGCGTCCCAGCGGGCCAGGGCCGCCTCGGTGCGGCGCCGGGCGCAGACCGCGCCCACGCCGACCCGGAGCAGGGCGACCTCCCGGCCGGCGAGGCGGCCGGCGACGAGCCTGGGGTCCACGATGCGAGGCTCGGCCAGGCGGAGCAGGGGCGGCAGGATCTCGGCCGCCAGGGCCGCGACGAGGAGCCAACGATCGGACCGGGGGTCGCCCATGCACCGGGCCCTATCGCGGGTCGCAGGGGGAGGACCGGGATTTGGCGACGAGCCGGTCCGCGTTCCCGGAGGGCACGTCCGGAAGGGTTTTCCCCCGGTCCGGGTCATCCGGTTATACCCACTGCCAGCGAGGACGGTCCTCGCCGATCCGGAGGTCAGCCATGCGGAGTATCCACCTCGCCCTCTTGTTCGTGCCCGCCGCCGCCTGGGCCGGGGCCACGGCTTCGTCCTTCCGCGCCGAGCACCGCAAGGGCGCCAACTACTACAACGCCCCCGCAGCCATCGACGGCAATCCGGCCACGGCCTGGGTGGTACCCGGCGAGAGCCCCAACCGGGGCGAGTGGATCATGATCGACCTGCCCAAGTGCACCGTCGACAAGGTGGGCATCATCGTGGGCTGGAACATGGACGAGAAGCACTTCTTGGACTATCCCCGGCTCAAGAAGGCCAAGATCGAGGTCTTCGCCCTGGACGACTCGCAGAACCTGTTGCCGCGGGGCGCGACCCTGGTCGAGTTCGCCGACAAGCCCGAGTGGCAGGTGGTGGACGTCAAGGACCTGCCCGTAGGGGACGATCTTTTCGGCGGCAAGATCAAGTTCACCGTCGTGGACGTCTACGGGGGGCGCGACTACCCCAGCCTCGGCGTCTCCGAGCTGCGCGTCTACCTCACGGAGTTCGACGTGGACCCCAAGATCACGGAGTCCTCCGATGACGTGGGGGCCAACACGGTGGACCTGGTGGCCGACAAGAACCCCAAGACCTTCTGGGTCACGGCTCCGGACGACGCCCGGTTCACGCTCGACACCAGCGGATTCGGGGTGTCCACGATCGGGTTCCTACAGGGGCCCAAGACCTACGCCCGGGTCAAGACCGTGGAGATCACGGCCAACGACCGCACGCTCACCCACACCGTCAAGGACGCTCCGGGCCTCCAGTGGGTCGAGGTCCCCACAATCACCGGGTACAGCGGGGGAGCGTTCGGCGACATCGAGGTCCGCATCACCGAGACCTGGGAGGGCACGGACCCCAACCTGGCCATCGCCGAGATCCAGCTCAAGGCGACCAACTTCGAGTGATTCGGACGACGCGCAGGCCGGCCCGAGATCCGGAGGCTGGGTGCCGGGTCGGTAGACCGCGGGGATCCCATAGGCCTGGGCGATGCGCGTGGTGGCCTCCCCGAGGGTGGCGGCGTCGAGCACGATCTCGTTGAGGCGTGGGTTGGGCAGAAACCGGATGACGTGGAACCCCTCCACCGGGTGTTCGAGGGCCTCGACCATGTCGCGGACCGCGTCGATGGGCCGGTCGTTCACGCTGGCCACGGGCAGGTGCGAGGTGCCCTGGTAGCCGAGGTTGTAGGGATCGGGGAGGACCGAGGAGAGCAGCACGATCCGACGGCGGTCGGCAGTCTGCGCGGTGCGCTTCATCTGCTTCAGGATGCCCAGCTCGGAGCTGGCCGTCGGGTAGGTCGCGTCGAACTCGCGGAACACGAGGCCGCCCGCCACGAGGTAGGCCGGGGGGCCCACGAGATCGGAGGGAATCAGCCACGAGGCGGCCGTGTAGCTACGGAGCGGCAGTGCGAGATCCCGATCGACGCCGTCGCGCCGTACCCGGATCGGCACCACGTCTCCGGCGTGGTGGCTCGACAGCAGGACCTCGAACCAGAGGAGGCCGTGGTCCGGGTCGCGGATGTTGCCGTCTCCGTCGATCTCGAGGCCGTCGAAGGAGAGAAGGACGTCGTCCTTCCGGATCACGCCGCAGGCGCTTCCCCCCTGGTCGACCCGGCGCACCAGGATGCCGCGGGGGCTGTCGAGCCCCAGCCAGCCGGCCAGGGTCGGAGAACGGATCTCCTGGAAGATCGCACCGATCTGTCCGGGCCAGGGCCGCATCCGGCCGGTGCCCTGCACCTCCTCGAGCCAGGTGGAGAGGAAGGGCGCGGGCAGCACCTGCATGTCGGATCCGGTCTGACCGGTGGAGAGGCCGGCCAGGGCCCGGCCCGAGAAGACCGGTTCGGACCAGCCACCGCCCTGGATGTCCGTCTGCACGCGCAGTGCGACGGACTTCAGCACACCGGTGGCGCTCTCCGCGACCAGGGCCCGGCTCACGCGACCGCGGGAGGTCTCGAACTGGTTGTTGCGCCACCGCGTGATCTGCACGTCGCCCGAGGGACGCCGGGCCATGCGGATCGGATCGAGGTCGTCGAAGAACGAAGGTTCGTCCACCGCGACGAGTGCGAGGTTGGCCTCCCGATCCTCGTAGAGCACCCGCGCGGGGGCCTCCCCCGGTTCGCCGTGCTTGCTCGCCCGGATGTGGGTGGCGTGGGCCACCATCTGGGCGGTGGTGAGCAGGAGCGGGTGGGGGGAGCCCTTCACCACGACGGCCTGGGCGATCCTCAGCGTCGGGTTGGTCTTGACCCAGGGCTGGGTGACCTCCCAGGACTGCCAGGTCACCTTGAGGGTGACCACCCCGTCCTCGAGGGCCGGGGCGGCCAGCGCGGCGCCGAAGACCAGGGGGAGGAGGATCACAGGCGTCGATCCTGAAAGACGGCGTACTGTTCGAGGATCTCGGGGTGCGCCTGGTCCGCGGCCTCGCGATCCAGGACGGTCACCCGATCCACGTGGGCGAACTCGAAGACGTGGTAGGGACCGGTGTGGGTCTCGAGCGCGGCCACCAGGTCCTCCAGGGAGTGGATGGCGGTGCCGTTGACCCGTTCCACGACGAGGTGGGTGGCCATGCCCACGGTGGCGTTCACCGCGTGGTCGAGGCGCCGGTAGAGCACCACGCGACCGGGGATCACCGTGTCGGGGACCTCCAGTTGGCGGTAGACGTACTCGTACAGGATGTCCTTGTCGCCCGTGCCGCTCATGGTCTCCGTGTACTCCCGGTCGAGCGGGACGAAGACGAGGCCGGCGTACACCACGTACCTGGGTTGCGTCTCGTAGGCGCGGCCCGGGTAGACGCTCCGGGCCACGGGCACCTCGAGATCGAGCCGCTCCCCCTCACGGAGGACCCGGGTGGGGACGGTGTCCCCCACACGGAAGCGATCGAGCACCGCCTGCATCTGGAGCCGTTGGTCGCCCACCCTGAAGGTTCCGTCGTTGGCGAGGATCTCGCCGTCGAGCGACAACAGGACGTCGCCGGCGCGCAGCACGCCCATGGCGGGGCTCGCGGGGTGGACGAAGTCCACGCGAACGCCGGTCTCCTCGTCGGCCAGGCCTGCCCGCCGGCGAGCGGCCGGGCTGTCCAGGTTGGCCAGAAGGACGTCCAGGCGAGGGAACCCGTCGTAGGATCCGTCGGCCAGGTCGTCGAGGAAGTGGCGCACGATGGGCGGGGGGATGAAGTAGCCCACGTTCTCGAGCGACCCCACCGCCTGGAAGGCGACCCCCACCACCCGGTCCCCACTGACGACCGGCCCTCCCGAGTTGCCCGGGTTGATGGCGGCGTCCGTCTGCACCGAGAGATGGGTGGCTCCGCCGCTGTGGACCGAGGCGGTGACGTCGACCCGAGAGACCGTGCCTCGCGTGGAGGACAGCCAGAGTCCCCCGGCGGGGTACCCGAACGTGACGACCTCCTGGCCCATCCGGGGCATCTCCCCGAGCGGCAAGGCCTCGAGGTCGTCGAGCACGCCGCGCTCGACCGGCTCCACCAGGGCCAGGTCGCAGTCGTGCCCGAGCGCCACGATGCGTGCCGGGTGCGGGTTGGCGTCTCCGTGCAGGTAGAGGAGGAGGTTGCGCGAGTCCTTGACCACGTGCGCGTTGGTGAGGATCCGGCCCCCGTCCACCACGAACCCGCTGCCCGTGGTCATCGCCGGGCGGCCGGGGTTCCAGGGCGTGCGCCAGTCCGCCCGCTGGGAGGTGTTGGTGAGGCGGACCACGGATCGCTCGAGGGCGCCGATCCGGGGAGACCCGTCGGCCGCACCGGCCAGGCACCAGGACACCGCGAGCAGGGGGAGGAGCGACATGGCCCAGGACCCTATCACCACAGCCACCTCTGCGGAGGAGGGGATCCGGGCGTCACTCCAGGTAGGTGTACCCATCCAGGCTGGTCTGGTAGGCCCGAACGATCCGCTTGGACAGCGCCAGATCGATGCGACCCGCCTTGAGCGCCTTCTCGCAGGCCGCCCGGACGCGCGTGATCAGCTCCTTGGTGTTGTAGGACACGTACCCCAGCACGTCGCTCACCCGGTCGCCCTCCACCACGGAATCGATCCGGTAGTCCCCCTCCTCGTCGAGGCTGACGTGGACGGCGTTGGTGTCGCCGAAGAGGTTGTGGAGGTCGCCCAGGATCTCCTGGTACGCGCCCACCAGGAAGACGCCGATCAGGTAGTCCTCGGCTTCGAGCGGGTGGAGTTCGAGCACGTCCTTGACGTCGCGCAGATCGATGAAGGTGTCGATCTTGCCGTCCGAGTCGCAGGTGATGTCGGCCAGCACGGCTCGCCGGGTGGGGCGCTCCCCGAGGCGGTGGATGGGCATGATCGGGAAGAGCTGCTCCACGGCCCACGAGTCGGGCGCGGACTGGAACACCGAGAAGTTGCAGTAGTAGGTGTCCGCCAGCGCCTTCTCCAGGCCCTCGAACTCGTCGGGCACGTAGGAGAGCGTGCGCACCACGGCGAGGATGCGCGCGCACGTCTGCCAGAAGATGCGCTCCACGCGGGCCCGCTGGTCGAGGTTCAAGAGACCCAGCTCGAACCGGGTGAGCGCCTCCTCTCGGAGCTGCATGGCGTCGTGGTAGGCCTCCTGGTAGGACTTGCGGGACACCGCGTCGCGGACCTCGATGAGGTCCCAGACCAGGTCCGGATCCTCCTCCGGCACCTCCACCGGTTCGTCCACGCGGGCCAGGGGGCAGCTCGTGCCCAGCACCTGGGTCACCAGCACCGACGAGTGGGCGACCAGCGCACGGCCCGACTCCGAGACGATGTCCGGGTGCGGGATGTCGTGCTCGTCGCAGGCCGCCTGGAGGGCCGACACCACGTCGGCGGCGTACTCCAGGGTGGAGTAGTTCACCGAGGACGGGAAATTGGTGCGTGATCCGTCGTAGTCCACGCCCAGACCGCCGCCGACGTCCATGACGGTGAGCGGCGCGCCCATCCGGTACAGCTCCACGAACATGCGGGCGGCCTCGCGCAGCGTGCTGTTGATCGCACGGATGGCGGAGACCTGGCTCCCGATGTGGAAGTGGAGGAGCTTCAGGGATCCGAGGTGGCCCCGCTCGCGGAGCAATTCGACGCCGTCCACGATCTCCTGAATGGAGAGGCCGAACTTCGAACGGTCGCCCGCAGAGCCCTCCCAGCGGCCGGCGCCGCGGGCGGCCGGGCGCATCCGCACCCCCAGGGTGGGCGTCACGTCCAGCCGCTCGGCCACCTCGAGGATGGCCTCGATCTCCGTGTACTTCTCCACCACGAGGACCACGTTGCGGCCCAGCTTGGTCGCCAGGAGCGCGGTCTCGATGTACTCCTCGTCCTTGTACCCGTTGCAGACGATGAGGGAGCGCGGGTTCTCGAGGAGTGCGACCACCATGAGCAGCTCGGACTTGCTGCCCGCCTCGAGGCCCATGTCGCGGGGCTCGGCGAAGCGGACCAGTTCCTCCACGATGTGCCGCTGCTGGTTCACCTTCACGGGGTAGACGCCCCGGTAGACGCCCTTGTAGTCGTGCTGGGCGATGGCCTCCGCGAAGGCGCTGGCCAGCGTCTGGACGCGCGACTCCAGGATGTCGCTGAACCTGAGCAGGAGGGGAAGCGGGATCCCGCGGGCCACCAGGTCGTCCACGAGGAGCTTGACATCGATGCCCCACCGGGGATCCCGGCCGGGGTTCACCTCGAGGTGGCCCGCCTTGTTGATCCGGAAGTACCCGTCCCCCCAGTTGGCGACGTTGTACAGCTCCGCGCTGTCCTTCACGGTCCAGCCGTGCAGGTCGCTCTTGCTTCCCTTGGCCTTTCGGGATCCGGTATCCTTGTGAGCCATGGTCGGCGATCTCCCAAGGCAGAAGGGAAGCGAGCCCCGCACGGGCGGTCCCGCGGGGCCGACGGTGGGGGAGGGGACGCCGCGACCCTCTATTGCCTTTCGCCCCTGGCGCCATCCTCGGGCGAGGGCGCGTCGAAGCCCGTCCTGGGGAGAACGAAGACCTCCGAGGCCGGCGATCTGAGCGCGATCGGGGCGTCCACAAGGGAGCGTTCGACGACCCCGGCGAGCTCTGGGGTCGTGGGCTCGAAGGGCAGCACGGGCAGGCACGTGGCGCCGGTCCAGGTGGTGGCATCCCAGGCCCAGGCCCGCGCCATGCGGGCGCGCGGCTTGCCGAACAGGCCCATGAAGAGGCGCTTTAGGGGCCGGATCCTGTGCCTCTCCACCAGCGGGAAGTGCTCGGCGTTGAGGATCACGGGGCCCAGGCCGGCCGCTCGGAGCGCCTCGAGGTCGGCGGCCTCGAAGCAGAACGTCTCCTGGGGA
>JAFGLY010000059.1 GCA_016927815.1 Deltaproteobacteria bacterium
CCGGCGCCGGCGCCGGATCGGGCCTGCTGGTGGTGACCGCGGTCAACCCGGGGGGAGCCGCCGTCCCGGCCGGCCTGCACATCCTGGGTCCCGGGGGGCGGCGGGTGCCGACCGAGCCCGACGGCGTGCTGGAGGTCTCTCTCCCCACGGGCACCTACGAGCTGGTGGTGTCGGCCGACGGCTTTGCCTCGCACCGCACCACGGCGCGCATCGAGCCCAAGGGGTCCACCCGCGTCGAGGTGGTCCTCAAGCCCTCGCGCGTGCGGCTGGAGGGCGAGCGGATCGTCATCCTCGACAAGGTCTTCTTCGAGATCAACAGCGCCGTGATCAAGCACGAGAGCCTGCCGTTGCTCGACGAGGTGGTCCTCACGCTCCAGGATCACGACGAGATCCTGCTCCTGGAGATCCAGGGGCACACCGACGACCAGGGCGAGGACCGCTACAACCTGGAGCTCTCCCAGCGTCGGGCCGAGAGCGTGATGGCCTACCTGGTGCGTTCCGGCATCGCCCCCGAGCGCCTCGTGGGCCGCGGCTACGGCGAGACCCGTCCGCTCCAGCCCGGAACGACCGAGGAGGCCCGGGCCATGAACCGGAGGGTGGAGTTCCACATCCTCAAGCGCCGGTAGCATGGCTCACCCGGTGCTCACCCTCGCCCTCCTCGCGTCCGGCTGCGCCTGGGTGACGCCCGAGGAACTGGATGCCCTGAGGGCCCGATGCAGCCTGGACACGGGGTCCGAGCCCTGCGAAGGGACCTGGTACGTGGACGCCGACGACGACGGGTACGGCAGCCCGGACGCCGCCCGCGAGGGCTGCGATCCCGGGGACGGCTGGGTCGCGGACGCCACCGACTGCGACGACGCCGACCCGGGCATCCACCCCGGTGCCGAGGAGATCTGTGGCAACGGGACGGACGACGACTGCGACGGCGTCCCGAGCGACTGTCGGAGGGAGGGCGACCAGATCCCCGAACTCTCCTGGAAGGGCACGCTCCAGCAGGGCCGTGCGGGCACTGCCCTCGTCGCGGGCGACTGGGACGGCGATGGACGCGTGGACCTGGTCGTGGGCACGCCCGGCGCCCTGGACGACACCGGGGTGCTCCAGGTGGTGAGGGGCCCGGCGTTCGTCTCGGGAGGCCTGGACGATGCCGCCGCGACCGCGATCGGGTCCACCAAAGGCAGCCGCGCCGGCATCGCGCTGGCCCTCGCGGGCGATCTCGACGGCGACGGCCGCGAGGACTTCGTCGTCGGCCTGGACGGGGGGGAGAAGGGCCTGGCCCCCGGCGGCGTTCTCGTGGTCGATGGCGGCGGCCTGGGCGCGCAGGAACTCTCGGCGCTGACCCGCGTGCGCTTCGAGGCCTTCGACGCCCGGACGCGGTTCGGTACGGCCCTCGCCGGCGGGCAGGACATCACGGGCGACGGCGTGGGGGACGTCCTGGTCGGGGCTCCGGGGGAGGCTGGCTTCGCGATCGTCCTGGCCGGCCCGCTCATCGAGACCCCGGACTGGGACACCCTCACCGGCTGGGTATACGGTTCCGCGGCGGACCACCTCGGCGCGTCGGTGGCCTTCCTGGGCGACGTGGATGGCGACGGGTTCGGCGACATGGCGGTCGGAGCCCCGGACGCGACGGGCGGCGGAGCCATCGTGCTCGCGCTGGGTCCCGTCGGAAAGGTGGTGCACGACGTGGACCTGGATGCCCGCCTCACGGCCACGGCCGAAGACGACGCGCTCGGCGTGGTCGTCCGAGCGGGGGATCTCGACGGCGACGGCCGCGACGAGGCCCTGATCGGCGCTCCCGGCGCCTGGAGGGGTGGGGGCTCCGCGTGGGTGCTGGCGGGCGGCCTCGAGGGCTGGAAGGGCCTCGGGGAGGCCGCCCTCCGGGTGGACGGCAGCGGCTCGGACGCCGTGGGGTCCGCGATGGCCACCGCAGACCTCGACGGCGACGGCTGCCTCGACCTGGCGGTCGGGTGCCCCGGCCCGCCCGGGAGCGACGGGCGGGTGGCGATCCTCTACGGCCCCTTGGGCGATCCGGGAGGCGTCGCGATGGCCTCGGATGCGGACCTTCAGCTCTTCCCGGGCGGATCGAGGGGCTCGTTCGGTTTCGCCCTGGTTGCAGCCGACTTCGACGACGACACCACGACCGACCTGGCCGCAGGCGCACCGGCCTCGCACGAGGATGCGGGCGCGGTGGCGATCCTGCTGGGGCTGGGTCTCTGAAGCCTAGTTGATCGGCACGTCGCTCACGGACACCATGCCGAAGAAGTACTGGCTGACGTCCTGGACGGCGCCAGCGTCCTCGTTCTCGATCGCGATGTAGACGGTGGCGTCGCTCGAGAGCTGGAGGTCCCAGATCTCGGGGCTGTCCAGCCCCTTGCCCGTGGGGCTCGACGAGGCGGTGGCCAGCTCGGTGAAGGCGCCGCCGCCGGCGTCGGCGTAGACCGTGAGCTTCGCGTCGAGCAGCGAGCCCTGGATGTCCGTCTCGAGGTAGACCGAGAGGTACATGTCGGTGAGGCCGTCCACGTCGCTGGCGCGCACCTTGAAGTTGTCGGACGTGTCGTCCGCCGAGTCGAGCGCGCCCGCGAACCGGCCGAAGAAGAGCCCGGCCGTGGTCTCGGACTCCTCCATGACGACGGTGTTCGCGAGCCCCGTGGGGTGGTTCATCTCGGTTTCGTACTCGGCCAGCGTGTCCAGCCACCCGATGAGCATCCCGGGGTAGAAGAACCCGGCCGCGTCTCCACCGGCTCCCGTGGCATCGCTGATCTCGACGAAGTAGCGTGCCTTCTGGGGAATCCGGTAGGTGATGCCGGCGTCGTAGATGAAGCTCTCGTCCATCCAGGGGTACACGCCGGGGTCGGTGGTCTCGCCGATGACGTTGAGGTCCTGGTCGAGCAGGCGCATCTTCGGGGACCAGGAGCCCCAGGTCTGGGGCCAGAACGAGGTCTGGAGGTAGAACGCGTGATCGTAGTCGAGCGGGTAGAGGTCCACGTCTCCCGCGGATTCGATCTGTCCGAAGAAGAGGATCGTGTACTCGTCGAACCAGTTTCCGTAGTAGAGCCCCTTGCCCTTGGTCTTTGCGAGGGACTTCTCGACCTCCTCGCGCGTGTCGTTGGGACCCCACTCGTTGATGGCGAAGTGCGCGATGGTGACGCCATACTCGTAGGTGGGGCCACCCTCGGCGCCGGTGGACTCGGGGTCCCAGTCGCTCCACTCCAGGACCTCGACGTAGTAGCCGGCCGCATCCGTGGCCTGCCAGAGGATCCCCGAGTCGGTCTCCCAGTACCGGTAGGGCATGTCGTCGTTGTCGGCGATGAACGTGCCCGCGCTGTCGTACAGGCGGATGACGGTGTCGCAGACGACCTCGCCGTGCGTGTAGTAGGAGTCGGTGAAGGCGAGGACCACGTCCCCCACCGGCGGCTGCACGAAGTAGAAGTCGCGGTCGCCCGCCGGGTCGGTGGCGTCTTCGTAGTAGGCGGAACCGTCCTCGTCGAACGTGAGGGCCATGGCGCCGGCGATGTCGTCGCCGGGCTCCACGGAGGGCTCGCCGGTGTCGTCGTTAGCCGTGTCGTCCGGGGTGTCGTCGGGTCCGGTGTCGTCGATCGGCTCGTCCTGCGGGCAACCGAGGAGCAGGAGCCCCAGGCTGGAGAGAAGGACGAGGGAGAGGGCGCGGTTCATGGTTCCTCCTGCGGTCCACGGGTTGCGGACCTGGCGTGCCGGGTCACCGGACACTGTATGAGGAAACGCCCACGGTGCGCAAGCGTCCAACGGCCGTCCACGGGCGCCGCCGGATGGACGACCCGGGCGCGACGCCCTATGCTCGGGCCGTGGCCAACGGAACGCGCACGTGGAAACCCGAGGGCAGCCCTCCGCAAGGGGCGACGGACGGGTTCGCGTCGGACGAGGACTTCGGGGGTCCCTTCGAGGTCACGCTCAAGCTCCCGGTTCCGGGGCAGCGGAATTCGTCCGAGGGGCTAATCGCCCTCCTCCGGGTCGTGGCTGGCCGGGACCTTGCGGCCTTCGCGGTGGTGCCTCCCGGCGGATCGGTGGTGGTGGGTCGGGACGAGGCCGCGGACCTGGCCCTCGTGGATTCCAGCGTGAGCCGGCACCACGCCCGCGTGGAGTGCTCCTCGAGGGGCGAGTTCACGATCGTGGACCTGGGCTCCACCAACGGCACGGCCTTGAACGGGAGCCCCGTGCGGCGATCCCCCATCGTGCCGGGCGACGCGGTCGAAGTGGGCTCGGTGCTCCTGCGCCTGGACCAGGTCCAGCCGGAGGAGCTGGAGCACCTCCGCAGGGTGGTGGCCCGGCTGCGCGAGGCCACCGGACGCGATCCGCTCACCGGCCTGTTGTCCCGTACCTGGCTGGACGAGCACCTCCCCGACCAGGTCCGGTCCGCGCGCACCCACGGCCAGACGACCACGTGCGTGTTCCTGGACCTCGACCACTTCAAGGCCGCCAACGATCGATACGGACACGCGGTGGGGGACGACGTGCTGTGCGCCTGCGCCCGCCTCCTGGTGCTGGACTGCCGGGAGTCCGACCGGTGCGTGCGGTACGGCGGGGAGGAGTTCCTGGTCTTCCTCCTCGACACGCCGCTCACGAGTGGACTTCTTGTGGCCGAGCGGATCCGCCGCACCCTGCAGGGACACGACTGGTCCCGGATCGCGCCGGACCTCCGGATCACGGGCTCGGCCGGGGTGGCCACGCTGCGGCCCGGAGAAGCGCTCGACGCGTGGATCGCCCGTGCGGACGCCGCCATGTACCAGGCCAAGGCGCTGGGGCGGAACCGGGTGTCGGCCGCCGAGGGAGACTGACCCCCCTCTCCCCTTGCGTGGTCTCTCCCCCTGGGAGAGGGGGGCGCCGAAGGCGCCGGGTGAGGGCCGCGTATTCCTACACCGGAGGGGCAATCGGGATCCGCTCGCCCTCGTGGACCGCGAACGCCATCCCGTTGATCGTGCGGGCCTCCTCTCCGGCCAGCCACACGCAGGCCTCCGCCACGGCGTCGGGATCCGCCAGCTTGATGGGCCGGGCCCGAGCCTCCGAGGTGTCCTTTGCGTCGTCCGGGGGCTTGTCGACCGTGGCCTCGATCTCGGGCTCCGGCACCACCCACGGACAGACGACGTTCACCGTGATGCCTCGGCCGCCAACCTCCTCGGCGAGGGCCCGGCTGAAGCCCACGAGTCCGTGCATCGCGGTGCTGTAGCCGACCATGTACCGGTAGCCACGAAGTCCCGCGGTGCTGGCCACGTTGACGATGCACCCCTGGCTCTTGCGGATCATGTAGGGCAGCACCTTGAGCGAGCACAGGTACGCGCCGGTGAGGTTGATCTTGAGGATCTCCTCCCAGGTACGGACATTGGTGGAGGTGAGGGCGGCGATCTTCTGCATCTCGGCGGTGTTGACCAGCACGTCGGCCGGTCCCGCGGCCATGAACGCTGCCTCCACGCTGGCCGGGTCCCCCACGTCGATGCGTACGGGACGGGCACCGATCTCGTCTGCGAGGGCGTCCACCTCGCGGGTGGTGCGCGCCATGACCGTGACCCGATCGCCGAGTGCGGCGAAGCGCCTGGCCACGGCGACTCCGATGGAGCCCACGCCGTCCGTGATGATCACATGACGCCTGCCCATCGTTCCTCCTGGGCGGAGATCGGGTTGCGTCTAAGTGCCTCTCCGGAGGGGGTCCTGTCAAGTCGCCGAGCCGTTCTTTGGACGCGGAACCGGCAGGAGCAGGCGGATGATCCGGTCGTAGAGCCCGGTGGGGAGCCGTCGCGCGACCGCCACGGCCAGTGCCGTGGGCCAGGGGAAGAGGATCCGGGCCTTCCTCCGTTCCAGGCCGTCCGCGATGCGACGCGCCGCCTCGTCGGGCTGGAGCAGGAAGGGCTTGGGGAAGCGGGTGCCGTCCAGCATGTCCGTGGCGAGAAAGCCCGGCAGGATGGTGGTGACCACGATGCCGCGGGGTCGGGCCTGGAGCCGGAGGCAGTCCATGAACCGGGTGACTGCCGCCTTGCTGGCCAGGTAGATCGCGGCCATGGGCAGTCCCACCTCTCCGGCCAGGGAGGACACGGCGGCCACGTGCCCCGCGTTCCGCTCGAGCATGCCCGGCAGCACCGCCGCTACGGAGTGGACCACGCCCTCCACGTTTACGCGCAGCGTACGCGCGGCCTCCTCAGGATCGAGCCGGGTCAGGCTCGAGGAGGAGCTTGTCCCCGCGTTGGCCACGATGAGGTCGCACGCTCCCAGGGCCCGTTCGATCTTCCGGACGGCCGCGAACAGACCGGGAGCGTCTCTCACGTCCGCGGCCGCCCAGGCCGTCCCCTCGCCGAGCTCCGTGGCGAGCGCCTCGAGCCGCTCGGCCCGCCGGGCGACGAGGCCTACGCGCCACCCGCGCCGGTGCAGTTCACGTGCGAGGGCCTGGCCGAGTCCCGAGGAGCTGCCGGTGACGATCGCGACGCCACGCGGGATCGCGGCGGGAGCCGGTCCGCCCCGCGCCACGCGGATCATCCTCCGGTGTCGAAACGACAGCGGACGCGGCCGGAGGTCTCTCCGATCTCGGCCGCCACGACGCCCTCACCCAGGGAGAGGGCGACGACCAGGGGGCTGGAGGCCCCCGTGACGATGGCCACCCGGTCCAGATCCTCCCCGGTCTCGGCCGCCACTCGAAACGGCTCGCCCCCTGGCATCCAGCACACCCACAAGCCCATGGGCTCCAGGGGGCCATCGCCCTCCCGACTGTATGCGACCAGGACCCTTCCTTCGAGGCCCACGGCATCCACCGACCCCACGGTTCGGTCTGGCAGGATGTGTCGGGTCTCGAGCGCCCTGCCCTCGTTGGACCAGCAGAGGTTCAGCCCCTTCGAGGCGGGCAGGGTCCACGCCAGGAACACGCCGCCCTCCACGTGGCACGCCGTGGCGTCCCGGCCGGGGAATCCCTCGGGCGCCGTGACCGGCCGCCCCAGGCCCTCGGGCGTCACGGGGATGACCACGCCGCCCTTGCACAGGATCACCGGCTGGGTACGCCCCACGAAGCCGCGGGCCGTGGGAATGCGCTGCTGGGTCACGAGTTCGAAGCTGGTGCCATTGAACCGGTGGAGGAAGAACGTGGGGCCCCGACGGGACAGGCCGGCCACGAGGAACCCCTGCGGCTCGGGGAGGAACACCGGCTGCACGGCCGGTGCGTAGTCGAAGGGCACGGTGCGGCTCTCCCCGAGGTCGCCCAGCGGGCTCAAGGAGGTGATGCGACAGGCCAGGCCACCGGGTCTCTCCACGAACAGGAGCGCCACGAAGCCGATGTCCGCAGGCAGCAACGCGCGAGCCACCGCGGCCTCGGCGGGATCCGGGAGCGTGGGAGCCAACCCATCCCACGCGCCTCCCAGCGAGCAGACGGCCACCTTGAGGGAGGGGGATCCGCCCGTGGGCCGGGGGTTCTCCCAGAGCAGGCCCAGGAGGTCCTCGCAGGCACAGGCCCGAACGTCGTCGAACCGGGTGGTCCCGACGGGCTCGGCAACCTCGGGGGGCGTTTCCCTGGGACCCTGGACGGCTCCCTCCAGGTCGGCCCCCTCCAGGGAGGTTCCGTCGAGGTTGACTCCCTTCAGGACGGCGTCCCTCAAGCAGGCCCCCGACAGGCAGGTCCCCTGCAGGTCGGCCCGGGTGAGGTCCGCGCCCGTCAAGTCCGCGCCCGTCAAGTCCGCGCCCGTCAAGTCCGCATCCCGGAGGATGGCCCCGGCCAGGGCCGCCTCGCGCAGGCTGGCCCCGGCCAGGCGGGCGGAGGCGAGGTCCGCGCCCTCGGCCTGCACGCCGTCGAGGAGGGCCCTGGTGAAGACCGCCTCCCGGGCCTTGCAGCGGGGCAGCCGAGCCCCGGTGAGCCGGGCGCGGGCGAGGTGGGCGCCCGTGAGGTCGGCGTCCGGGAGCTCCGCGCCGCAGAGATCCGCTTCCTTCAGGCGGGCCTGTCCGAACAGGACCCCCTGGCCGCGTGCCCCGGTGAAGTCGCAGGACGTGAGGTCGGCGCGGGTGAAGTCCGCCCCGTCGAGCCGGGCTTCCCCGAGAAAGGCACCCCCGAGGCGCGCCCGGAGCACGAGTGCGCCCGACAGGTCCACCGCGGTGAGGTCTGCGTCCGAGAGGTTGGCCTGGACCAGGACGGCCGTCTGGAGATCCGCCCCGGACAGGTCGGCCTTCTCGAGGTTGGCTCCCGAGAGGTCCACCCCTCGCAGGGCGAGTCCCGACAGGTCGGCCGCGAAGAGATCCGGCGCCGCGTGGCGGCCACGCGCAGCGTTGAAACCGGCCACGTCCTGGGCCCGGAGGAGGTCGAGCAGAGGCATGGCGCGCAGTCTACCCGACATCGGACCGCCTCGGGTAGACCCCAAGTCAGCGATGGGTCCGAATCCGGCGTGCCAAGCCCTCCCGGAGCACCGGTTCCGGTACGCATTGAAAGAGCGTCGCCATCGTGTGAACCTTCACGCGGAGGTTCGCATGCCTCTTCGACCCGTCCTCCTTGTGCTGCTCTCCTGCATGACCGCCTCCTGTGGCGGCGCGCCGTCCGACGATACGGGCGCGCCGCGCATCGATGGCGACAACGACGGCTGGACCGCCGACCAGGACTGCGACGATTCCGACGCCTCGGTCCACCCGGGCGCCTACGAGGCCTGTGACGGCGTGGACAACGATTGCGACGGTTTCACGGACCACGACGACCCCCAGTACGACGGCGGTACGTGGTACCCGGACGCCGATGGCGACGGGTGGGGGGCCGACGAGGCCCTCTGCGCCGGGGGCGAGGGCACGTCCAAGGTGCCGGGCGACTGCGACGACACCGACCCCGACGTATGGCCCGGGGCGCAGGAGGTCTGCAACGGCCTCGACGACGACTGCGACGGCCTCTTGGACGAGGAGGACGACTCGCTCGACACCGGCACGCTCTCGACCTGGTACCGGGACGCCGACGGCGATGGGTTCGGAGACCCCCGGTACTCCACGGTCGCGTGCGTCCAGCCCAGCGGCATGGCCGCGGACGGCACCGACTGCGACGACACGCGCGCCGGCGTGTACCCCGGGTCCCACCAGACCGAGGTCCCCCAGGACGGGGTGGACCAGGACTGCGACGGGGTCGACGCGTGCCTCGACATCGACTGCGACGGCTGGACCGACATCGTGTTCCCTTGCTGGGGGACCGACGGCGATCCCACCTGGGATCTCGAGGGCGATGCATTCACGATGCGCCCGTCTCCACCGGGCGCCTACGACGGTACGGCCCTCTACCCGTGCGTGGACGACACGTGTGTGGCCGACGACGCGATCCTTCTCGGGGAGTCCGGCGCTTCCTCGGCGGTCCTGGAGGACTTCGACCGGGACGGGTACCTCGACCTCGCAGTGGGCATCTACGACGGCCGCGGTTCGAGCGGCGGAAGGAGCCGCGTGTGGTGGGGCGGACCGGACGGCTACGAGACCGGGTCGCGTACGTTCCTCACGGCCTACGGCGTGCGGCGCCTCGAGGCGGCCGACCTCGATCACGACGGCTGGATCGATCTCGTGGCCGCCGTGGCACGACGCGACGACGACTCCTGGGAGGCCTCCTCCGCGGTCTGGTGGGGCTCTCCGACCGGGTTCGGTGACGCCACCCGGCTTTCTACGCCCGGGGCCCAGGACGTGGCCGTGGCGGATCTCGACGGCGACGGGGACGAGGATCTGGCCTTCGCCTGCGCCCGGAACGACGCCTCCTTCACCGCCTACTCGTACGTCTTCTGGAACGAGGGAGGGTTCTCCTCTCTGGACGCCACGACCCTTCCCACCATCGGCGCGTTCCGCGTGCTCGCGGACGACCTCGACGCCGACGGCGACGTGGACCTCTTCTTCGTGTCCTTCCGCGGTGCCCTCACCTACCGCAACGACTCCTACGTGTACTGGAACGAGAGCGGCGCATTCTCGGAGACTGCCCGGACCGCGCTCTACGCCCACGGTGGCACCGACGCCGCCGCAGCGGATCTCGATGCCGACGGATGGACGGACCTGGTCGTCACCCACTGGCGGAACGACTCCGGCTACCTGGCGGACTCCCGGATCTGGTGGGGCTCCGAGAGCGGGTACGACGAGGGCCGAACCGTGGCGGCCTCCTCGGACGGGGCCGCGGGCGTGGCGATCGCGGACCTGAACAACGACGGCTCGCTCGAGATCGTGATCGCTCAGACCCGCGACGACAGCGGTGCGGCGACCTCCTCGGTGGTCCTCTGGGGGCGGCCCGCCTCCCCCCGGACGTACGGCGCGGGCTCGGTGGCGGTGGAGGGCGCCACCGGCGTCCTGGCGCGGGATCTGGACCACGACGGATGGATCGACCTCGTGTTCAGCGCAGGCGGTGCCCGGATCGCACCCGACGCGGTCCCGGTCGTGATCTGGAACGAATCCGGCACGCTCGCGGATCCCGTGCCCCTCGCGGCCACGGGCAGCCTCGCGCCACCGCTCGCCGCGTGCAGGTGATAGCGCGCTTTTTTGGGTGCGGGTGACGCTCTCGGGTTAGGCACCCGGCATTCATGGTGGAACCATGCTCCTCGGCGTGTACCTCGGCGCGTTGGCGCTCGGCGGCATCCTCATCGGTGCCTCCATCCTGTTCGGAGGTCACGACGGCGACCACGACGCCGGGCCCGAGGCCGCCCACGACCTGGACCACGACCTGGACCACGACGTGGACCACGACCTGGAGGCCAGCGCCGATGCCCACGTGGACGCCGAACACGGAGAGGCCGGCGCCGATGCGTCCCCCTTCGCACTGACCCACGCCAGCCACGGGATGCTCGACAAGGGGCTCGATCACCACCCCGCGACCAGTGCCTGGCTGCCCTTCCTGTCGCTCCGCTTCTGGACGTTCGGGTTGGTCGCCTTCGGCCTGACGGGTGCGGTGCTCTTCGGCCTCTGGAGCGCCACCCCGCTCACGCTGGTCTTCGCCGTGCCCATGGGTCTGGGCGTCGGAACCGGGGCGTCCGCCCTGTTCCGGTGGCTCCAGCGCTCGGCCACCGGCGGCCCCGTCCCGGCGGAGGAACTGCGCGGCCTGGAGGGCATTCTCCTCCTGTCCGCCGGCCCGGGGCACATGGGCAAGGTCCGGCTCTCCGTTGAAGGCCAGTACGTGGATCTTCCCGCCACCACGCGGGATGCCGAACTGCTACCCCTGAAAACGCGTGTCATCGTGGTGGACCTGAAGGACGGCGTCGCGGACGTCACCGCGGCCCTGCCCGGAGCGTCCACGGAACCCTAGCCCTCGGGCTCGCGCTCGGAGGAACCATGCTCGAATCGGTCCTCTCCATCACCTGCCTGGGCGTCGCGGGCGGTGTCCTGCTGCTCCTGGGCCTCATGCTGCTGCGCGCGTTCCTCTACATCGCACGGCCCAACGAGGTGCTGGTCATCTCCGGGCGCGGCGCGACGGGAGTGTCAGGCGAAAAGCGCGCCTTCCAGGCTGTGTTCATGGGTCGGGTCTGGCGGAAGCCCTTCCTCGAGAAGGTGGACCGCATGGACCTCACCACCAACCCGGTCGAGATCGTGACCACCAACGCCTACTCCAAGGGCGGCATCCCGCTCACGGTCCACGCGGTGGCCAACGTGAAGGTCACCTCGGACCCCGCGCTGGTGATGAACGCGGTGGAGCGCTTCCTGGGCCGCGACGTGGCCGAGATCCAGCGCGTGGCCAAGGAGACCCTCGAGGGGCACCTGCGCGGCGTGCTGGCACGGCTCACGCCCGAGGAGGTCAACGAGGATCGCCTCAAGTTCGCCGACAACCTCGTCGACGAGTCCGAGGTGGACTTCGACAAGCTCGGGCTCCACCTCGACACGCTCAAGATCCTCAACGTCTCCGACGACGTCAAGTACCTCGACTCCATCGGCCGCCAGCGGATCGCCAACGTCATCCGCGACGCCGAGATCGCCGAGTCCGACGCCCGTGCCGACGCCGAGCGCGCCGAGGCGGCCGCCAACCAGCAGGGGCGGGTCGCCGACGAGACCTCCGAGACCGCCATCGTGCGCCAGGCGAACAGCCTCCGGCAGTTCAAGGGCGAGCAGGAAGCCCGCGCGGCCTCCGAGGAGGAGCGCACCATCCAGATGGTCTCCCAGGCCCGCGCCGAGGCCGAGGTCGCGCTCCAGGAGATCCGCCAGAAGGTCGAGCAGACCCGTCTCCTCGCCGAGGTGGTGCTCCCCGCCCAGGCCCGTCAGCAGGCCGATTCCCTGCACGCCCGAGCGCAGGCCGCGCCCATCGCCGAGAACGGTCGTGCCCTCGCGGAAACGCTGGCGCTCCTGACCGCGACTTGGAAGAAAGCCGGGAGCGACGCCAAGGACGTGTTCCTCATCCAGCAGTTGGAGAAGGTGCTGGCCATGGTGGCTGCGCGCGTGCAGGAGGTCGAGGTCGGGGAGGTCGTCCTGCTCGACGACGGAGACGGCACCGCGCTGCCCTCCTACGTGGCCGCCTACCCCGCCACGGTCACGCGGATCCTCAAGGAGATCCGGGAGGCCACCGGCATCGACGTTCCCGGCGCCCTGACCCGGCGGGAGGTGACGTGATGGGCTCGCTTGCAGTCCTCATTCCCACGCTGATCGGCGTCGGCATCGTGTGCGCCGTGGCCGCGTTGCTCGTCGCCCGCAACCTGTTGTACGTCTGCCCGCCCAACCAGGTGCTCATCTTCTCGGGGGGCATCCACCGGATCGGCGACCGCACCGTCGGCTACCGCTACGTCAAGGGTGGGCGAGCCTTCAGGGTGCCGCTCCTCGAGAAGGTGGACGCGCTGGACCTCACCAACATGATCATCGAGGTGAACGTCCAGAACGCCTACTCCAAGGGGGGCATTCCGCTGGCGGTGCAGGGCGTGGCCAACGTCAAGATCGCAAGCCACGAGCCCCGCATCCACAACGCGCTCGAGCGGTTCATCGGCAAGAGCCGCCTCGAGCTCGAGCGCATCGCCAAGGAGACCCTGGAGGGCAACCTCCGCGGCGTGCTGTCGCAGCTCACGCCCGAGCAGGTCAACGAGGACAAGATCGCCTTCGCGGAGAAGTTGCTCGAGGAGGCCGAGCAGGACCTCGCCCGTCTGGGCCTGGAGCTCGACACCCTCAAGATCCAGAACGTCTACGACGAGGTGAGCTACTTGAACTCGATCGGTCGCAAGCAGTCCGCGGACCTCATCCGCCGATCCAAGATCGCGGAGGCCCAGGCGAGCGCGGCTTCCATCACGAAGGACGCCTCAAACCGTCAATCTGCCCGGATTGCAGAGCTGGAGGCCGAGCGGGAGATCGTGCGCGCCACGATCGAGAAACGCCTGGCCGACACCACGACCCGCCGCGAGGCGCTCATCGCAGAGGAGGTCGGCAAGGTCAAAGCCGCGATCGCGCGTGCCGAATCCGAACTCGATGCCCAGACCGCCCGCGTGGAGCAGGCCCGCAGGCAGCTCCAGGCCGACGTGGTGGCCCCAGCCCAGGCCGCCATGGAGGCGGCCGAGGCCGACGCCCGGGGTGCGGCCCAGAAGATCGTCGAGGATGGGAAGGCCACGGTGGCGGTGCTCGAGCAGATGGTGGAGGCCTGGAAGGCCGCCGGGCCCGACGCCCGGGACGTGTTCCTGGTCCAGAAGCTCGACGTCATGCTCCAAACGCTCATGACCACCGTGGGCGAGGTGCGGGTCGACCGCGTGACCATGCTTCCCGCCGGAGCCAGCCGGGCTCGGGGGACGGTCCAGTTCGTCGAGGAGATGAAGGCGGCCCTGGGTGTCGACTTGAGCGCCGTGGCCGAACGTCTCGGCGCCCTCCGCACCCAGGAGGCCTCGCCGGCCACCCCGGTTCGGACGCCGTCCCGCACCGTCTGACGGACCCAGGTCCCGGAGCGCGCCATTCCCGACGTCATCGGACACACCGCGGGCATCAAGCCCAGCGTGGCCCGCTCGCTGGAAGCCCTCTACCGGCGCCGCGTTGCACCGGATCGCTTCGTCGGGCCGGAACTGGCCCGTGCGCTCACCGAGCTGTCCCGGGAGACCGGACGCCAGGTCGGACTCCTGGTCGACCGCGCCGGCCACGTGGACAAGGTCATCCTGGGCGATGCCCACCGCCTGTTCCTCCCCGACCTCGGGCGCACCCGGGCGGGGGGCAGCCGGTTTCGGGGCCTCCGGCTGGTCCACACGCACCTCAAGGGCGAACCTCTGTCCCACGACGACCTGACGGACCTGTCCCGGCTCCACCTCGACGTGGTGGTGGTGGTCCAGGCCGACCTCCGAGGTCTGCCCGCCGCGGTGCAGTACGCCCACCTCCTCCCTCCGCTGCCCGAGTCGCCCATGTGGCGGATCGAGAAGCGCCCCTCCGTCCACGCGTGGACCGAGGACTTCCGGTCCTTCATCGCGGACCTCGAGGCCCAGTTCCGGCGTGGGGACCACCTGAGGCGCGTCAAGGGCGGGGAGACCGCCATCCTGGCCTCGGTCACCACGGGCGATCCCGAGGCGGCGGAGTGGTCCCTGCAGGAGCTGTTCCGGCTCGCGGACACCGCCGGTCTCCAGGTGGTGGATCGGATCCTCCAGGTCCGCAAGGTGCTGGACGGCCGCACGCTGGTCGGCAAGGGCAAGCTCGAGGATCTGGTGCTGCGCGCCATGCACCTCGACGCGGACGTGCTCCTGTTCGACCAGGACCTCACGCCGTCCCAGCTCCGAAACGTGGCCGAGACCACCGATCTGAAGGTGCTCGACCGCACCCAGCTCATCCTCGACATCTTCGCCCAGCGGGCCTCTACCCGGGAGGGCAAGCTCCAGGTGGAGATCGCCCAGCTCCGCTACCGCAGGCCGCGCCTGGCCATCATGCCCACCGCCATGAGCCGCCTGACGGGGGGAATCGGCGGCCGCGGCCCGGGCGAGACCCGGCTCGAGATCAACCGGAGACGGGCGGACGAGCGGCTCAAGCGCCTGGAGAGGGAGCTGGGGCGCCTCGCCCGCAGCCGGGACTTGAGGCGTTCGCGGCGCCGCCGCCTGGGTTTGCCGCTCGTGAGCATCGTGGGCTACACGAACGCCGGGAAGTCCACGTTGCTGAACGCGCTCACGAGAAGCGCCGTCCACGCGGACGACGCGCTGTTCGCCACCCTCGATCCGACGAGTCGGCGCTTTCGCTTCCCGGAGGAGCGGGAGATCATCCTCACGGACACCGTGGGCTTCATCCGGCGCCTGCCGGCCGACCTCGTGGAAGCCTTCCGGGCCACGCTCGAGGAGGTCATCCAGGCAGATCTCCTGCTCCACGTCGTGGATGCGAGCGATCCGGAGATGGACGTCCACCTCTCCACCGTGGCGCAGGTCCTCGAGAGCCTGGGCGCCGGTGGGACCCCCAGCATCCTGGTCCTCAACAAGGCGGATCGCCTGGACGCCGGCGAGATCGACGCACGGGTGGCCCGCCACGGCGGCGTGGTGGCCAGCGCCCGCGAGGGGACCGGCCTGGACCGGATCCTCTCGGCCGTGGAGGATGCCCTGTTTCGCCGGGATGCCAGGTCCGGCGAGGAGCTACCCTGGTCCCTGCTGGCCGAGGAGCAGGGGTGAACGCCGCCTGGGCCGCAGGGTTGCTGTGGATCGGCGGATGCATGGTCCGGGGATCGGGGGAGGCCGGAGCACCGTGGTACGACGAGCCGCCGTCCATCACGGACGTCCGGTGGTCCTGCTCCCTGGACGAGGCGTCCTGGACGATCGAGGTCACGACGGATGCCTGGTCCGACGGGGGCACGCTCTGGATGGCGCGAGACCTGGACCGGGTGGAACGCTTCACCCTACGCTCGACAGGCGCGGACCCCCAGGGGGGTCCGGACCGCCTCCGGACCACCCTTTCCGTGGTGGCCGATCCACGGGATGCCGAGGACGGCAACACGACGTCGTTTGCCTGCACCGCCACCGTCGAGGCGTCCATCGCCTTCCGGGCGGTGGTCCTCCAGCCGGGCACCGGGGCCGTCTCCGATTGCTGCGATTTCGGCTCCGAACTTGGTTTGTTCGACGATAGCGACGAGGTCCCCCCTTGCGATCGGGACTGGACGGCGGCCGACACCGGGGGGTGAAAGAAGCCCGCAAGTTGCGTCCTTGTAGCGACGAGGGTAGAATCCCACCGTCCATCCCGGTCTGCTCCGTGCGATGGCCAGGCACCATTCTGGTGCAGACCTCATCCCCAGGAGACGCACATGTACAAGTCCCTCATCGTACTCGGCCTCGGCGCCCTGCTCGTCGGCTGCGACACCGGTGACACCGGCGTGGATTCCTACGACACCGAGGTGGGCGACGACACCGCTCCCCTCGACACGGAGATCAACGAGGTCTCCTACGGCTACGACGACGACAAGTGGGTCTACGAGGTGGAACTCATCGGCTGGGGTTCCGGCGTGGACATCGACATCTACCAGTTCGAGGGCGGCTACACCTGGGAGGAGTCCCACTCCCTCGGCCAGCTCGACTACGATCCCAACGGGACGTGGGACAAGTGGGGCATCACGCTCCCCATCGTCACCGACTGGAAGGATCAGGTCGACAGCGTCAAC